>CAZUHK010000055.1:0-15573 GCA_964620345.1 uncultured Planctomycetaceae bacterium | reverse complement strand
CCTCGGGCCGGTGGGTTCAGACGAGGGTCGGTGCCTCCACTTCCGGGAGTGGCGTCGCCCAGGTGGACGCTGACCACGCAGTTGTCCTTCTTGCCCACCGCGCCGCAGTGCTGGCGTTACACGCACGCGGTCTTGTTGCCTTTCTTGACGAAACGGGTCTCGTCGATCACGCCCACGCTGCGAGCGTGCCCCCGGCACCCATGTCGGCGGGCCACACGCTGCTGCAACCGGTCGCGCATCATCGGCTCGTCCCAACGCGACAGACTCAGGAACTCCTGCAGCGTGCGCCGCGGCGTGCCGGCCATCGGCTCGACGCTCTTGCGCGGCGGATTACTGAGTTGGCCCTGCACATACGTGGCCAAGTGCCCTCGCGTCTGGCTGCGTCCAAAGCAGCCGTCAAACCCATGAACAAACGAGGTCAACGCCGGCTTCATCCGAAGAATCGTGTCCGCATCCATGCCAAAAGTCTCTCGAAGGCGAACCCCGCCCCAAGATCACTTCGGCTGGACTGCATAGAAACGCTTGGGCTTTCTTAGCGTTGTCGTATTAGCTGCGGTCGGCGGCGCTGGCCTCTTTGCGATCGTACTGGGCGAGCACGATCGCCAGACGGTCGCGCACCTCCCGCATGTGCGTCGGGCGCTGGTTCGGCTCGGTTTCGAGGCAGTTGAGCACCAGGGCGTTGAGCGCCTTGGGCATGTCGGGGTTGATCTCGCCCGGCGGGGTGAGCTTGACGTCGCTCTTGAGGCCGATCTCCCTGTCGCTCTTGGGGATGAGCGTGGGCACGTGTCGATTGGTCAGGCACCAGTACATCGTGGCGCCGAGGTTGAAGATGTCGGTTCGGCCGGTGATGGCGTGGCGGAGCACCTGCTCGGGCGCGATGTAGTCGGGCGTGCCCTGGATGCGCGTCTTGACGGTGCCCATCGGGCAGGCCTGGCCGAAGTCGATGATCTTCACCACGCCGGCGTCGGAGACGATGATGTTGTTGGGCTTGATGTCGCAGTGGACAAAGCCCTGCTGATGCATGTAGTCCAGCCCGTCGGCCGCGGCGTGGAAGACCTCGATGGTCTGCCGCAGCGACGGGGGCCGATGCTGCTCGAGGGTCGGGCCGTCCACCATTTCCATGAGCACCAGCACCTCGCTGGTCT
This sequence comes from uncultured Planctomycetaceae bacterium, assembly GCA_964620345.1. Lineage (GTDB taxonomy): Bacteria > Planctomycetota > Phycisphaerae > Phycisphaerales > Zrk34 > CAZUHK01. The sequence goes on along the minus strand of CAZUHK010000055.1, from coordinate 14,428 downwards.
TGATCATCTTGCGGCGGCGGATGATGCGGTGGCTTTTTCGGAGCACGGGATGGTCGAGCCGGCCGGCGATCTCGTGCTCGCACAAGGCCTGGTCGATGAAGCGCTGGTCGCCGGGGCTCTTGCGCTCGACGCGCTTGATGGCATAGACCTGCTGATCGCGCGGGTCCATGACGGCATAGATGGTGCTGCTGGCGCCCTTGCCCATGACATCGAGCGCCTTGAATCCGGCGAGTTGTTGGCCGTCGATCATCTGGATCTCTTGCGTCGGACGCGGCCGATGGGCCGGGGGTGGCTCGCTCGCCGTCGCCGGGGTTCGGCCAAACGGGGACGTCAGCCCGTCATAGACGTTCAACGGCCCTGCCGGCATTAACAGGGCATCGTTCATTCATCGAGCGTGCGAGCGGTGGACTTGACCGCCCCGCCCTTTCGAGCCCAAAACCGTGCCGGGAGATATGATAGGCAGCGGACCCCGGCCCCCTTTCGATCACTGCGGCTGAATAACACGCGATTGCAGCACGTCCGCGGGGAACAGGCGGCCGGGGCTGGTGGTCTGAGCGATTTCACGATGCAGCTTCACGCGGCTGGGTGGGATGTCCAGTCGGCTCTGCAGCACGACGATCAGCCGGGTGAGCTGGTCCATCTGGGCGCGGGTCGGCGGGGTCTTGTCGCCGTTGCCGACCAGGCAGATGGTGATGCTGCGATCGGCGTAGACGCTGTCGGCCTGCTGCATCCACAGGTGGCCGACCTGGATCAGCCCGTCCTCGACGCCGCGGCCGTTGCCGATCACGAAGTGGTACTGCAGCCCGCCGTAGCCCAGGTCGCGGTGGACATTTCCGATGCTCTGCGCGGTGCCGATCGTCTGGCCGGAGTGGATGATCACGATCCGCTGCCAGCGGCCGGGGATGGCGACCGGTCGGGTGTGGAAGATCGGGTCCAGCCCGTCGGTGGTGGTTTCGACCGCGGCCAAGGCCAGCCCACCGGTGGGCGCCAGGGGTCGGGGTTCGATCATCAGCAGGATGCCGCTGGCCAGGGTCATCGACGCCACGAGCGTGGCCCAGACCACCATCGTCCGCCGGTCTACCGGGGTTTGGGAACGTCGGAAGTGTCCGTCTTCCTTGACCAAGGGCTTACTCGACCGTCAGATTTGCAGTAACCGCCGACCTGAACTCACGATACCTGTTCAATCGGCTGTGGACAACGCGAAACTTTGATTTTCTCGCATTTTCCACTTGCATTGACCCGATCCGCGGCGCAGGCCGGTCAATCGTACGGCGTGAGCCGGGCGCGCAGGGCGGGGATCGGATCGCCGTACGGGCCGACGCGCTCCTGCGGCGTGAACGTGCCGCGCAGGCGGTCGAATCGGTCGTACTGCGTCCGCGGCAGATTCTCGGGGAAAAGCGGCTTCTGGCATCCGCCGAACAACCCGACCGCCAGCAGACTCACGCAGATGAGGATGACCCGCTTCATGTGTACGCTCCGTCGTCGCGGCCGCATTCTAACAACCCCCATGCATTTGGGGAAACGAGCGGGGCGACCCGCGCTTGCCGGCGCTACTGTGTAACCATGGTCGGTCGTTAAGCGATCCCATGATCGGACCGACGTCACGCGGGTGGCGAGGTGTTCGGCCCACGGTTTGCTGGACGCTCACGCAGACAAGTCATGAGCAGATGCCTGGCCCATCCCGTGTCGTGCCCGCTCGACGCCCGGCAGCTTCGCCGAGGCCGGCGGGTGATGTTGCTGCTGGCCGCGACCGCCGTGCTGGGCCTGGGCGATCTGTACGCCACCGTGACGCACATGAATCACTTGGGCTTCATCGAGGCCAACCCGTTCGCCGAGCACCTGGTCGCGGCGCGGTCGACCGCGGGGCTGGTGCTGTTCAAGCTGGGCACGCTGGGCATCGCCGCGGGGCTGCTGCTGCGCACCCGCACTCAGCCCAGCAGCGAGCTGGCGGCGTGGTTCGTGCTGGGGGTGATGCTGCTGCTGACCATTCACTGGTCCAACTACAATAACGCCGTCGCGGCCGAGATGACCGGCGTGGACTACCAGACCATGCAGCAGGCCGCCCAGGCCTTTGCCGATTCCAGGCCGTAGCGTTCAACGCATCGCATCGCGCTTCATTCAGCGCCGTCGCGCCGCGGCCTCGGCGATCGCCCGCGCCATCGCCAGGCCCTGCGGCTTGCTGGTCACCCGCCCTTCCAACTGCGCGTCGTAGACCGCTTCGAGCAAGCCCTTGAACGTTGGGCCCGGCTCGAAGCCCGCGGCGATCAGGTCGTCGCCGCTGACCAGCGGGGCCACGCCCACGCCATCGGCCACCAGCGCTTCGACGTCCGCCCGCCACGCGGTCAGGTCCAGCGGCGCGCCGCGCGCCCCGGCGGCTTCGATCAGCATCGCCAGGTCGGCCCACCGCTGGGCCGCGAGCCAGCGCTTGCGTCGGGCGATCGGGTGATCGAACCACCCCAGCGCCTCGACCAGCATGTTGAGCAGCCATTGCATCGTGGCGTGCTGATCGTTGCTGAGCACCAGCCCCCGCCGCCAGCGCCGCGCGATCTGCACGCGCTTCATCTGCCCCAATGCCTCGGGGAACGCGCCGGCCGGGCCATCGGCGTGGCGGTCGATCGCCCAGGCCGCCAGCGCGGCGGGGTAGCTCGCCGCGGCGTTAAGCGATTCGAGCATGGGCAGCGGCGCATCGCGCGTTGCCTCATCGAGCGTCGGGCCATCGAGCGTGAGCCGCTGCAGGCCCGCCGCGGCCGCGGCCCGGGGCGGGGCGACGAGCATCGCCTCGACCTCCATCCCGATCCGCTCGCGGCTGATGCGGGCCAGCTTGGGGGCGTGACGAACGATCGCCGCCTCGGTCGCCGGCTCGATCGGCCAGCTCAGCCGGGCCGCGAACCGCACCGCCCGCAGCATGCGAAGGTAGTCCTCGGCGAATCGCTCGTCCGGCTGGCCGATCGCGCGGATGACCTTGGCGGCGATGTCCGCCTGCCCGCCGACGTAGTCGATCACACGCCCCGCGAGCGGATCGTAGAACAGGCCGTTGACGGTGAAGTCGCGCCGGCGGGCGTCTTCGGCCGCATCGGTGAACTCGACGTGGTCGGGCCGGCGGCCGTCGGTGTAGCCGGTCTCCCGGCGGAACGTGGCGACCTCGACCTCGCAGCGCATCAGCCGCACGAGCACCACGCCGAACGCGGCGCCCACCAGCTTGCACCGGTTGAACATGCTCGCCACCACGGTCGGCGGCGCGTCGGTCGCGACGTCGTAGTCGGTCGGCTCGACGCCCAGCAGCATGTCGCGCACGCAGCCGCCGGCGAAGTACGCCGTGTGCCCCGCCTCCCGCAGCACGCGCACGACCTTCTCCGCCGCCGCCCGCGGATCGCCCTGATTCTGCCGCTGGGCCATGGGAACAGATTAACCGCGAAGCGACCGCATCGCCTCGCGGTCATCCCGCCCCGGCCGTTCGTAGAAGTGCAGCGTCATCGAACCGTGCGTCTTGTGGGTCGGCCCGGCCCAGCCCTCGATCGTCGGGGCCGGGGTGCGCTTGTCGGTCCGCAGCACCATCACCGCCCTCTCGGCCGCGGAGTCGGCCAGGCGCCGCATCTGTTTGACCACCGGCCGGGCCCGCTTGTCGTTGCTCATCATCGCGTACGGCGGGTCGACGAAGATCAGCGTCACCGGCTCGCCCAGCGCCGGCAGGATCGCCGCGCTGGTCGCATCGCCGACGATCAGGTTCGCCTCCGGCCCCGCGCCGATCGCCGCGAGGTTCTTCTTCAGCCGTTCCTGCGCCACGCGATCGCGCTCGACAAACGTCACGTGCTTCGCCCCCCTGCTCAAGCACTCGATGCCCATCGACCCGGTGCCTGCGAACAGGTCCAGCACCACCGCCCTCGCCAGCCGCCCGGCCGCCTCGAGCGAATCGAACAGCGACGTCTTCACCCGATCCGTGATCGGCCGCGTCGTCGAAGCATCGGCCGGCCCCAGCAGCCGCCGCCCGCGATGTTCACCGGCAATGATGCGCATGGGTGTGTGTTTCCACAAAGATCACGAAGCCGCGAAGGCCACGAAGTATGGCAAAAGCGATTTGGCCTTTGCATGCTTCGCTTCTCCGGGGCTCGGTGCGTCAATCCCGCAGCGCGACAACGTACGCGACCCAGGCCTCCAGATCGACCGCGTCGACGTCGCCGATGAAGCCCTCTTCGGATTCGAAGTACACCGCGATTTGGCTGAAACCGGCCTCGGCCAGCAGCTCGCGCAGCTCCGGCAGGGACCACATCCGCCAGTCGTACCCGAAGGCGTTGCGCTTGGTCGAGCCATCGGGGAAGCGGAAATGGATGCGGCAGTCGATCTGGTGGGTCAGCGGGTTGAACCGCTTCTGCTCCCAGAGGTAGGTGAACATGCCCAAGCGTCGCTCGTCGATGCAGGGGCTGATCGATCCGGGCCCGCCGAACGCATCGCAGATGAACAGCCCCCCGGGCCGCACGCAGCGCCGCGCATGCTTGAGGTACGCCAGCAGGTCGGCGCGGTGCTTGTAGATGAAGTGCGAGAAATTGAGCGAGACCAGCGCATCGGCGGTCTTTCGCACGTCGAGCACGTCGGCCTCGATCAGCTCGATGCGTCGCCCGGCGGCGCCGATCGTTTCCACGTGGCGTGTGCGGCCGTAGTCGAGCACCGCCGGATCGATATCGACGCCGATGGCCCGCCGATCGCCGCCCGACGCCGCCCAGTGGCACGACAGGTACGCCGTGCCGCAGAAGTCTTCGCGCAGCACGCACGGTGGCCGGTCGCGGGCGTGATCGAACAGGTCTTCGATGAAGCCGATCATCACGTCCGGCCGCTGCACCGCGGTCTCGTAGAGCGCATGGCGGTCGGCGTTGCGCGCGGTCAGCGCGGCCGGTGGTTTGCGTTGTCGAGCACACATCGCTAACAACTTAGCCCCATGAGTAAGAAGCACAAGCGCAAGAAACTGACCCGACGCACCGCCGACAAGTACCAGCTCTACCTGCAGAGCGTCCAGGAGCCCGAGGTCGAGGTGGATTTTTTCCACAAGGTCTACCGCAAGCGGTTCGGCCGGCGGCCGCTGAGGTTACGCGAGGATTTCTGCGGGACCGCGGCGGTGTGCGTCGAATGGGTCAAGAGCCACAAGGACCGCACCGCCGTGGGCGTCGATCTCGATCCCGAGCCGCTGGCCTGGTGCCGCGAGCACTTCCTGCCGGACCTCAATGACGACCAGCGCGACCGCATCACCCTTCGCGAGCAGGACGTGCGCGCCCTCGATGCGACGAAGTACGACATCGTCGCGGCGCAGAACTTCAGCTTCTTCCTGTTCAAGACGCGCCCCGCGCTGAGGGAATATTTCGAGTACGCCCTGGGCAACCTCGCCGACGACGGGCTGCTGATCGCCGACATGATGGGCGGCAGCGAATGCCACCTCGAAGACCGCACGGAGAAGCGCAAGAAGGACGGCTTTACCTACCTGTGGGAGCAGAAGCGGTTCGACCCGATCACCCACGAGACGCAATTCGCGATCCACTTCAAGTTCCCCGGCGGCTCGAAGTGGAAGAACGCGTTCGAGTACGACTGGCGGCTGTGGACCATGCCGGAGGTGCGCGAGCTGCTGGCCGAGGCCGGCTTCAGCAAGGCCGACGTCTACTGGGAAGGCGCCGACGAAGACGGCGAAGGCGACGGCGACTTCCGCATCCGCAAGCACGCCGACGCCGACCCGGCGTGGATCGCTTACATCGTGGCGCAGAAGTGAGCGAGCCGAGTCGAACCGCTAAGCCCCCAAGGAGCCAAGTGGCGAGGGAACGAACGGAGCCGACGCCTTAGCTGCCTGGCGGTAGATCAAGCCGCACTTCGCGCCTCCGCGGTTTGTTTCTACACTGATTCCACTTCCCCCGAGGCGAGCAGGCGAATGAACTTCCAAGCCCCCAAGGGCACGCGCGACTATTTCCCGGCCGACATGGCATGGCGACGCTACCTCGAAGACAAGTGGCGGCGCGTTTCGATCCGCAACGGCTTCGAGGAGGTCGACGGGCCGATCTTCGAATCGCTGGACCTGTACAAGGTCAAGAGCGGCGAGGGGATCGTCAGCGAGCTGTTCCACTTCGAAGACCGCGGCGGTCGGGAGCTGGCGATCCGGCCGGAGTTCACGCCGACCCTGGCGCGCATGGTCGCGGCGAAGGCGGCGAGCTTGCCCAGGCCGATCAAGTGGTTCTGCGTGCCCAACCTGTGCCGCGCCGAGCGGCCGCAGCGCGGGCGGCTGCGCGAGTTTCTGCAGTGGAACGTAGACGTGCTGGGCAGCGATGCGCCGGTCGCCGACGCCGAGTGCATCCACACCTGTGTGGACCTGCTGGCCGCGCTGGGCCTCACCCCCCAGCACGTGAAGATGCGCATCAGCCACCGCGAGGTGGTGCGGAGCATCCTTCAATTGCTGGGCGTGAGCGACGAGAAGATGCTCGGCGCCTTCGAGCTGCTGGACCGCCGCGAGAAGATGCCGCACGAGGAATTCGTCGAGGCCGCGGTCGAGCTGGGCCTGGACGCGCCGCGCGTGGAGCGGTTCGAGCAGATGTGCCGCCGCCGCTACCCCGCGGGCGATGCGCACCACCTGGCCCGCTCGGTCGGGGCCGGCGAGGAACACATGGACGTGCTGGCCGAGCTGGACAGGGAGCTAACCAACTTCGGCATCGCCGACTGGTGCGAGTACGACCTGGGGATCGTGCGCGGCCTGGCGTACTACACCGGCACGGTGTTCGAGGTGCACGAGGTCAGCGGCGCCGAGCGGGCGATGGCCGGCGGCGGGCGGTACGACAAGCTGATCGAGCTGATGGGCGGGCCGACCATGCCCGCGGTGGGCTTTGGCATGGGCGACGTGGTGCTGTCGCTGGTGCTCCACGACAAGGGCCTGGTCCCGGCCAACGTGATGCCCGCCGTCGATGCCTTCGTGCTCGCGGCGGACGATTCGCAGCGGTCGCGCGTCGGCCCGATCGTCGCCGAGCTGCGCCGCGCCGGGCTGCACGCGCGGTTCACCTATCGCAGCACGACCAACGTCGGCAAGCTGCTCAAGGAAGCCGAACGATGCGGCGCGGCTCACGCGGTGATCCTCGACGCCCGCACCGCCGATGAGCGGGTCGCCGGCGTGAAAAACCTGGCCAGCGGTGAGCAGACCGACGTGAAGCTCAGCGAGCTGGCCATGCACCTGCGCTGATCGAAAGGCCCGCCATGTGCGGCTGCATCCTCTTCCTGCTCTCGCTGATCACGCCGCGCATCGTGATCCTTATCCTCTTCCTGTTCACGCAATACCTGGCGAACGCTTACGAAACGGCGATCTGGCCGGGGCTGGGGTTCTTCTTCCTGCCGGTGACGACCCTGGCCTACGCCTTCGCGATCAACCAGGCCGGCGCGGTCTACGGGCTGTACCTGGTGCTGGTGGTCGTCGCGGTGCTGATCGACATGGGCATCCTCGGCTCCGGCGGCGCCGAGGCGCGCAGGCGGCGCGGGTAACGGCGCTGGCCGACGCTCCGGGACCGCGGGCCTGGGAAGATGTCGCGCGGTACACTGCGCCGCATGCACCGCCGCTTCCACTACGACACGGCGTTCGAGCATTACCTGCGGTCCAAGGCGATCCCCTATGTCGCGGTGGACGAGGCGCGCAAGGCCCTGCGGGGCCAGATCAAGCTCAAGAACTTCGACTTCGTGGTGTACGGTTCGCAGGGGCGGAACCTGCTGATCGACGTCAAGGGCCGCAAGCACTCGGGCCGCAGCCGCAATCAACTGGACAACTGGGTGACACAGGACGACGTGGCCGACCTCGTGCAGTGGCAGCAGGTGTTCGGCGAGGGGTTTGTCTCGGCGTTCGTCTTCCTCTACTGGTGCGAGGCCCAGCCGCCCGATGCGCTGTTCCACGAGATTTTCTGCCTGCGCGATCGCTGGTACGCGGTGCTGGCCACGACCGTCGCGGATTACCAGCAGCACATGACGCCCCGCAGCGCCAAGTGGCAGACGGTACACGTGCCGGCCGAGCGGTTCGGGCAGATCAGCCGGCCGCTGATGCAGATGCTGTAGCGGGCACCACGCCCTGCATGGGTTGCACCGGCTGGGAACCCGGCCGGCTGGGCGGGCGTCGGACTATTCGGCGACGGTTTTACACCCCCGTCGGGCCTTGGGTATGATTACACGGATGAAAAACATCGCTGCATTGTGCACGTTCGCCGCGGCGGCATGGCTGCACGCGGCACCCGTCTGGGCGGAGTTGCCGGCCAAGCCCGGCGCGATCGAAGACGCGGGCAAGCCCTACGTCGCGTACCTGGCGGCGGTCGTGCTGATCGGCGCGATCGCCGCGATCTCGTTCAAGCCGTCCAAACGCACACACCTGGACTGAACCGCGCGGCCGACGTCGGCCGATGAAAAGCAAACGCCTGATAAAAGGAGTCGGTCGATGGGTAAACGAACGATCTGGGGCCTGATGGTGGTCAACTTCGTGTTGCTCACCGCGTTGATGGTGGTGTTGACCGGCTCGCCCCAGCCGGCCTCGGCGCAACTGGGCGCGCGGGCCGGCGACTACGTCATGGTCGCCGCCGAACGCTCGCGCAACACCTTCGATACGGTCTACATCACCGACCTGGTCAACGGCGTGATCCTGGCCGTCGAACCCCGCGGCGGGCGCGAGGAGCTGATCTCCAGCGGTTTCCGCCTGTTCGCCGACGACCTGGCCGAAACCCGCCGCGACCGCTAACCCCGCCGATGCGAAAAGGAACTCAAGCCATGACACGCACGCAAACCGCCTGCTACGCCCTGATCGCCTCGGCCTTCGTGCTCGCCGCGATGCTCGCTGCCGCGGTCAGTCAGCGACATGATCCGGCCGCGCACGCCGAGATGGTCGTCAACAAGAACGTGTTCACCATTCTCACCGCCGCGGGCTTCCAGGAAAACGAGGAATTCATCTACTTGCTGGACAACAAGAACGAACGGCTGCTGTGCTACATCCACGACCCGCGCGGCCGGATCGAGTTGTTCGGCTCGATGAACGTGACCCAGGAAATCCAGCGCGGCCTGTCGGCCATCGAGAAAGGCGCCGGCGGACGACGCAACCGCTGATGAGCGACCGCGCCGCTGCCAACACCACCGCCCCGCCGCTGGACGCCTGGGCCGACGCGGCCTGCGCCGACGTCGCGATCGACGCCGAGGCGGCACGACGCATCCTCGCCGATCCCGCGATCGACCTGATGGCCCTGCTTGCCGCGGCGGGCAGGGTGCGCCGGCACTACCACGGCCACACCGTTTCGATCCACGTGCTGGACAACGTGCGCAACGGCGCCTGCCCCGAAGACTGCGGCTACTGCGGGCAGAGCAAGGACTCGGACGCGCCGGTTCAGCCGTACAAACTCAAAGACCCCCGGGCGATCATCGAGGACGCCAAGGCGGCCAAGGCGTCGGGGGCCTACCGCTTCTGCATGGCGATGAGCGGGCGCGGGCCCGGCGAGCTCGAGATCGAACGGATGTGCGAGGTGATCCGGCAAGTCAAGGCGATGGGCCTGCGCACGTGCCTCAGCGCCGGGCTTATCGACGCCGACAAGGCCGCGCGCCTCGCCGAGGCCGGGCTGGACCGGTTCAACCACAACCTCAACACTTCCCGCGGGCACTACCCGGCGATCTGCACGACGCACACGTACGACGATCGGATCGACTCGCTGCGGGCCTTGCGAGCGTCGGGCGTGGGGCTGTGCAGCGGCATGATCGTGGGCATGGGTGAAACGCTTGACGACCTGATCGCGGTCGCGATGGAGTTGCGTGAGCTTCGGGCCGAGTCGATCCCGGTGAATTTTCTGCTGCCGATCCAGGGCAACCGCGTGCGCGAGCCGGTGTGCGACGGGCGCCCGATCACGCCGCAACTGGTGCTGCGCGTGCTGTGCATGATGCGATTGACGAATCCGCCGGCGGAGATTCGCATCGCCGCGGGGCGCGAGGCGCACCTGCGGACGATGCAGCCGCTGGCATTGTGGCCGGCCAACTCGTTGTTCATGGACGGTTACCTGCTGAGCGAGGGTTCGGGGGCGTCGTCGACGCTGGGGATGATCCGCGACGCGGGCTTCGTGCCCAAGCTCGACGAGGGCGACCTGCCGCCGTCGCCGGCCGCGCCGCCGGCCGGCGACGATCAAGCCGCCTGGCCGGGCGTGACGCTCAAGCCGACGGTTCGCCGCGCCACCGCGCCGCCGCACTGAGCCCCGCCCCCCGCCGGACCAGCGCGCACCGCCGGGGTAAGATGCCTTAACGATCACGGGAGCAGGCAGTCGCGGTGAGGCAACGACATGGACAACGCGCAGCAACGGTCCGAGCAACGGCCGATTGATCCGATCACCCCGCGGCCGGTTCGACCGGTCACCCTCAAACGAGTCGTCATCGCGATCGGGGCGTTGGCGGTCGTCGTCGCGGCGGCGGTGGCGTTCATCGTGCTCTATCAGCCCGATGCGGTGCGGCAGTACGTCCGGCGGCAGGTCGAGGCGATCGCCGCGGCGCACCTGCACCCCGAGCTGAAGTTCGATGACTTCAAGTACATCTACCCCGGCACCGTCGAGATTTACAACGCGCGCCTTCTGGCCGACGCGCCCGAGCTGCCCAAACGCAAGCTGGTCATCCTCGGGGCCGACGTGATCACGCTCACTTTGGCCGAGGTGCCGAAGATCGGCCGGCCGATCGTGATCGAGCGGATCGCGTTCGACAAGCCGGTGTTGCAGCTCATCACCGATCAGCCCGGCGGCACCGAGTTCTATGGCTTCTCCAAGCTCGTGCGCGACGACGACGAAACACCGCCGGCCGTGCGCGACGAGCCGGTCAAGCTCAGCGATGTGTTCAAGCTTCGCCACATCGTGCTGACCGACGGGCACATCGTCTACGACACCCGGGCCGACGACGCGGGCCCGATGGTGCTGGACGGCGTGAACACCGAGCTGCGGCTCAGTGACGACGACGACGCCGGCTGGCACACGCTGGACCTGAGCTTCGCCCGCGAGCCGGTGGTCGCTCTTGATGGCGATGGCCGGATCAACCTGGACACGATGATGCTCGAGCTGGCGGAGCTGACGCTCGACGCGACGGTGTCGCGCGAGTTCGACCGTACGCTGCCGCCGCAGTTGCAGACGCTGCTGCGCCGCTACGACGTGAAGGGCGAACTGGCCATCACGCTTTCGGGCGCGGTGAACCTCAACGACCCGGAGGCCGGCGATGTGAAGCTCAACGCAAATCTCACCGGGGCGCAAATGGTCATCGACAAGTACATCGTGCCGATCGATCGGCTCGCGGCGTCGGTCACCGTGGCGGAGCGGGTGATGCGGCTCGACGGCCTTTCGCTCGACGCATTGGGCGGACGGACGACCGGCAACGGGCAGATGGCGCTGGCCGGCGATCGTGCCGCGCGTTTCACCATTGAGTTCGACGGGCCGCGGTTGGAGCGGACGCTCGTGGCCGACGAGTTCGGCGAGCAGGCCCTGCCCTACGCCGGCCGGCTCGACGGGCAGGTGCGGATCGAGGGGCCTCTGGCGAAGTTCACCACGCACGCCGGCGGCGGCGGTGAGCTGCGGCTCACCGAGGCGCGGCTGGTCAAGCTGCCGATTGCCCAAGACGTGGCCGAGGCCGGCCGGGAGGCGTTGGCGCTGCAAACAGCCGACGAGCCGACGCACAATCACACGGCCCGGATCGACTTCGTGCTCGCCGGGGACCGTGTGAACATTACCGACATGCAGGCCCGGACCGGCGCCATCGCGGTGCGCGGCAAGGGGGATGTCTACTTCAATTCCACGCTCGACCTGCGCCTCAACGGCGGGCCGATCGAAAAGGTTCAGTCCATGCTCGGCGCCGCGGGCAGGATCCTCGGCGCCGTCACCGACGCGCTGATCGCCTACAAGATCACCGGCACGCTGGATGAGCCCAAGGTCCGCGTGAAGGTGCTGGGCATCGGCGCCTCGCCCGACAACGACCCGTTCGCCGAGGGCGCGTCGATGGCCCCGTCGCTCGACGAGCGCGCGGCCGCGGCGCCGCGGCTCGCCGCCGAAGACACCCCGACCGAGGGCGACACGACCGACACCGCGAAAGAGGCGATCCAGACGGTGGCCGACTGACTCACCGCGGCAGGGCCTTGGCTTGGATCGCCGTGGCCGGCGCGCCAGGGCCGCGGCGTCACGCCGTGGGCTGTTCGAGGATGCGGTCGGAGAGTCGGACGGCGACCTGGGGCTTGAGCGACGGTCGGCCCGGTTCGTCCGCGGCGTTGAGGATCGCCTGGGCCTTGGCGCGGGCCGCCTCCATCTTCGGGTAACGCACCTCGCGATAGCCCGTGACCGGCTCGGGCGTGGACAGCGCCGCCCGCCAGCGGTCGTAGTCCGCATCGGTTTCGAGGTTGAGCTGGTTGACCAGGCCGATGTACCAGTCGCGGAACGCTCGCTCGCGCTCGTGCCACTTGGGCAGCCAGTCGCGCAGGAACGTGGCCCGGGCCATCAGCCGAAGCTGCCAGTCGGTCGACTTCCAGCGGAAGCGGATCTTCCGGCCGAACACCACGAACTCGGGCTGGTTGAGGTGCCGGTACGTGATCCTGTCGCCACGGGCGGGGTTGACCTTCCACCGCCGCTGATCGCGCTTGTATTTCTCGGGGCTGGTCAGCATCGCCGCGACGTACGGCTCGTCCTTGATGAGCATGACCTTCGCCAGGTTCCAGATCACCGCGTGGGTGACGGCGAAGCCCTTGTCGTCGCGGTCTCGCCGGTAGGTCTGCACGACCAGGTCGCAGTACTGCTTGGCATAGGCGATGCCGCCCCAGATCACGCAGTCGTAGGCGCGGATGATCACATCGCGGAGCATCGCATCGGGCACCGGTCGCTCGCGCTGGGCCCTGAACATCGCGCGCATCAGCGTGCGGTACTGCTTGGCCAGCCGCTGGCCTCGTTTGCCCTTGAACTGAAGCCGCAGCGTGTTGGTCTTGCGGCGGAAGGCCTGGCGGGCGGTCTCGAACGCCTTGCGCGTCTCGACGACGAACAACCGCGGCTTGTCCACGATCAAACGCCCGATGTTGAACGCCCGCAGGTTGCGGTCGTAGTCGGCCTTGATGACCTTGCGGATGCCTTTGCACAGCGCGTCGTAGCTCAGCGGCAGGTAGCCCTTCTGGTACGCGATGCCGAGCATCATGATGTTGGCGTACAGCTTGTTGTCCAGCACCCGCTCGCACAGGTCGCCGACGTTGAAGCCGAAGTAACGTTGCGGGTGCGTGTGATCGCGGATGGCGTTTTCCAGGTCGTCGACCTTGAAGTCGTCGCGGCCCATCAGCGACAGCACGGTCGGCGTCTTGACGGTGTTGACCACCGCGGCGGTCACGTCGCGCGACGCCACGCGGTAGGGTTGCTTGGCGTCGATCGAGCGGGTGGCCTCCAGCAGGTCGATGCCCAGCAGCAGGTCGGCCTTGCCGAAGGGGATCAGCGGCGTGTTGCCCTCGCTCTGCTTGCGCGTGAACACGAGCTGGCTGAACACCCCGCCGTTGCGGATCGCCAGGCCCTTCTTGTCCAGGAACTGCACGTGGTAGCCCATCTGCGTGCCGGCGGTGACCAGGATGCTCGTCGCCACGCCGATGCCCATGCCCCCCACGCCCGCGAGGTAGGCCCGCCAGGTGTCCTGGTCGGCGTGGATCGGCCGGGGCGGGTCGGGCAGGTTCTCGAGGTTCACGTGCTCATCGCCGCTGCGGGCCGGCTGCTTGCGGTGAATCGTGACCTGCTCGAACGACGGGCAGGCGCCGATGCGCTCGCACGCCCCGTCGTTCACGCACCAGCTCACGTCGGTCTGAATCTTCGGGCCGTAGTCGGTGTCGTTGATCTTCAGCCCCGGACAGCCGGTCTGGCTGGTGCATTCCAGGCAGAACTCGCAGACTTCCTCGGCGACATTCATCACCGTCTGCCTGGGCAAAAAGCCCTGCTCCTTGATCGTCGCGCGCTCCTCCCGCTTTCGCCGGCGGTGGAAGGTGATGCCGCACTCCTTGTCGGCGATGACGATCTTCACCCCGTCGGCCAGCAGCGTCTTCTCGAGCATCTGCCGATAACCATCGCGGTCCTCGGGGTTCATGCGGACGATGCGCACGTCGTTGTCCAGATCCTTGGGCACCATGCCCTTGACGTTGCGCTCGATGTCCTGGGCGAACTGTTTTTCGCCGAGGATGTCGGTGTCGTTGCCCGCGTGCGGCTGGTGGCCGGTCATCGCGGTGGTGCGGTTGTCGAGGATGATGTAGGTGATGTCCTGGCCCAGGGCGATGGAGTTGGCGATGGCCGCCTGGCCGGAGTGGAAGAACGTGCCGTCGCCCATGAAGACCAGTTGCTTGTTGTCGATGAACGGATCGACGCCCGCGCCGGTGCCGCCGCCCAGGCCCATGCCCGAGTAGTTGTGCATCAGCGGGGCGTTGGGTTCGAAC
>CAZUHK010000054.1:0-15693 GCA_964620345.1 uncultured Planctomycetaceae bacterium | reverse complement strand
CGCTGCGGCTGACCAACAAGGAAGGCAAGTGGGCCACGCTCGTGCTGCCTTCGGGCGAAATCCGCCAGGTCTCGCTGGACTGCCGGGCGACGATCGGCCAGGTCGGCAACACCGACCACCAGAACATCAAGCTCGGCAAGGCCGGCCGCAACCGCTGGCTGGGCAAGCGGCCCAGCGTGCGCGGCATGGCGATGAGCCACCACGCCCACCCGCTGGGCGGCGGCGAAGGCCGGTCCAAGGGCGGCCGGGCGCCGTCGTCGGCCTCGGGCGTGCCGTCCAAGGGCGGGCCGACCCGAAAGGGCAAGAAGCCGTCCAACAAGCGAATCATCCGTCGCCGGCGCTCCCGCCGCTACGGCATCCAGAAACTGAAGTCCTGACCCACGCACGCCCCGACTGTTCAACCGCGACCCGAGTCTTCCAGGGAAGCGCGTAAGACGAGAATCACGCATGGCACGCAGCTTGAAAAAAGGTCCGTTCGTCGCCGAGAAGCTCTACCGCAAGGTCGAGATGCTCAATCAGCAGAACGCCAAGCGCCCGATCAAGACCTGGTCGCGGGCCTGCACGATCGTGCCGGAGTTCGTCGGCCACACCTTCCAGGTTCACAACGGCCGCATCTTTCACGATGTGTTCGTGACCGAGGACATGGTGGGCCACAAGCTCGGTGAGTTCAGCCCCAGCCGGACCTTCCGAGGCCACCGCACCAGGGAATAATCGCGCCGCGGCGCAGGCCGCGACCGGAGTGAGCAAGACATGGCACACCGCAGCATTCACAAGTTCGCCCGCATCAGCCCGCAGAAGGCGCGGCTGGTGGTGGACATGATCCGCGGCCGCGACTACGACGACGCGGTGGCGCTGTTGAACTTCTCCAAGAAGCGCGCCGCGGTTTTCGTCCGCCGCGCCCTGGAAAGCGCCCAGGCCAACGCCGATCAGGCCGAGGCCGACGTCCGCAACCTTTACGTCAGCGAGGCCTTCGTCAACGAAGGGCCGACCATGAAGCGATTCCAGCCCAAGGACCGCGGCCGGGCGCACCCGATCCTCAAGCGCACGTGCCACATCCACGTCGCCGTGGACGAACGCGGCGAGCCCGAAGCGGTCGGCGCCGCAACCCCGACCGCCCAGACCGAACAGACCCAGGAGTAACCATGGGACAGAAGACCCATCCATTCGGATTCCGCGTGGGCATCACCGAGGCCCACAAGAGCCGCTGGTACGCGCCGAAGCTGATGTACGGCGACCTGTTGATCGAGGATCAGAAGATCCGCGAGTTCGTCGATCAGCGGCTCAATCGCACCCCGCCGTTCGCCGCGGTCAGCGATGTGCTCATCGAGCGCACCCGCGAGGAGCTCAAGGTCATCCTCCGCACGGCCCGGCCGGGCCTGGTGATCGGACCCAAGGGCGCGGAGGTGGACAACCTGACGCAGGAGATTCAGCGGATCACCGGCCGCAAGGTCGTGATCAACATTGTCGAGGTCAAGAACGCCGACATCGAAGCCAAGCTGATCGCCGAGAGCATCGGCGAGCAGCTCAAGAAGCGTGCCAGCTTCCGCCGGGTGCTGAAGATGCGCGGCGAGTCGGCGGTGAACGCCGGGGCCAAGGGCGTGCGGATTCAGATCTCCGGTCGCCTGGGCGGTTCGGAAATGGGCCGGCAGGAGACGTTCAACCTCGGCTCGTTGCCGTTACAGACGCTGCAGGCGAACATCGACTACGGCTTCGCCGAGGCCCGCACGACGTACGGGACGATCGGTGTGAAGGTGTGGGTCTTCAAGGGAATGTTCGAAGAGCCCGGCGCCGAGGAGGAGTTTTCCGACGCCGCCGGCGCCCGGCCCCGCGCCCGAGGCCGCCACTAAGGATTGTTTAGCCGCCGATCGAACATCGGCGCGTACCAAGGAGCAACGCCATGCCCGCGATGCCCAAACGAGTGAAGTACCGCAAGCAGCAGCGCGGCAAGATCCGCGGCAACGCCACCCGCGGCAACTACGTCGCCTACGGCGACTTCGGCCTGCAGACGCTGGAGGGCGGCTGGCTGACGGCCCGGCAGATCGAGGCCGGCCGCATCGCCGCCATGCACTTCCTCCGCCGCGAGGGCAAGGTGTTCATCCGCGTGTTCCCCGACAAGCCGGTCTCCAAAAAGCCCCTGGAAACGCGAATGGGCAAGGGCAAGGCCGAGACCGAATACTGGGCGGCCGTGGTCAAGCCCGGCACGGTGCTGTACGAGCTGGCCGGCGTGCCCGAAGACATCGCCCGCCAGGCCCTGGCGCGCATCGCCCACAAGATGCCGTTCCGTGTCCGAATGATCGGCCGACGCCACCAGGTGTAACCCCGAACCGTTGAGCGGCGGTTCGGAGAACCGCGTTTTATGAGGCGAACAAGCCATGACCGGTGAAGAAGTCCGCAAGATGACCGACGACGAGATCAGCCAGGAGCTGCAGCGACTGCGCCGCCACCTGTTCGATCTGCGCACGCAGATGGTGACCGAGAAGGTGGACGACCCGACGCAGTTCGGCCGCACCCGCCGCGACATCGCCCGCCTGCTGACCGAGCAGCGCGCCCGAGAACTGGCCAACCGGCCCGACCGCAAGCCCACCCGCACGACCCGCCGCGAACGCCTCGCGGCCAAGGAAGCGTAAGCCAACATGACCGACACCACCGCATCCACACAAGACAACCGCAAGCCCCTGGTGGGCCGGCGCACCGGCACCGTCGTCTCCGACAAGCGCGACCAGACCCGAAAGGTCGAAGTCAGCTACCAGGCCCGCGACGCCAAGTACGGCAAGATGGTCAAGAAGCGCTCGATGTTCCACGTGCACGACCCGGCCAACCAGTCCAGGCAGGGCGATGTGGTCGAGATCGCCCCGTGCCGACCGGTCAGCAAGACCAAGAGCTGGCGACTGGTCCGCGTCGTCGAACAGGCCCCCGAGCAGATTCACCACTGAACGCGCCCCGGCGGCCAACGCCCGCCGACACGATAAGGATCGACCGATGATTCAGGCAGAAACCAGATTGGACGTGGCCGACAACACCGGCGCCAAAGAGGCGATGGTGATCCGCGTGCTCGGCGGGTCGACCGGCTCGGGCAAGTTCACCCGCAAGACCGCCTCGATCGGCGACAAGATCGTCGTGACCATCAAGAAGGCCCTGCCCAACGGCGAGGTCAAGGAGCACGAGATCGTCAAGGCCGTGGTCGTGCGCACCGCTTATCCCGTGCGGCGGTCCGACGGCAGCTTCGTGCGATTCGACCGCTCGGCCGTGGTCATCATCAACGACAACGGCGAGCCCCGCGGCACCCGCATCTTCGGTGCCGTCGCCCGCGAACTGCGCGAACAGAACTACATGAAGATCGTCTCGCTGGCCTCGGAAGTGATCTGACCCCACGCGAGCTTGGCCCCGACCCACGACGAACGAACGACTGGACGGATAAACGATGGCACAACACGTACGAGAAGGCGACCTGGTGATGGTGATCGCCGGCAACGACAAGGGCCGGACCGGCCGCGTGCTGCGCGTGATGCCCAAGGACGATCGCGTGATCGTCGAAGGCATCAACCGCCGCTTCCGCCACGTCCGTCCCTCCCAGCGCAACCAGCAGGGCGGCCGCATGGAAAAGGAGATGCCCATCCACATCTCCAACGTCCAGCCGGTCAGCCCCTCGACCAACAAGCCCACCCGCGTGCGCTTCGCGACCAAGGCCGATGGGGCCAAGGTCCGCGTCGCGGTCCGCGGCGGCGACGAGCTGAGCACGCTCCGCAAGGCCCGTGAAAAGTAAGGCCGACTCCCCGCCACCCCGCGGGCAAGGAATCGCGACATGATCCCACGCATGAAGCAGAAATTCAGAGAAGAAGTTCAGCCCAAGGCGGCCGAGCAGTTCGGCGTCAAGAACACGCTCGCCCTGCCGCGCTTCGAGAAGATCGTCATCAACTGCGGCATGGGCAAGGAACTGGACGGCACCAAGGTCAAAGCCCCCGTGCGTGACCAGGTGCTGGCCGACCTGGCGCAGATCTCCGGCCAGAAGGCCGTGATGGTCAAGGCCAAGCGCAGCGTCTCGAACTTCAAGGTGCGCTCCGGCTACCAGACCCACGCCATGGTCACCCTCCGCGGCGACCGGATGTGGGAGTTCTTCGATCGCATGATCACCCTGGCCATTCCCCGCGTGAAAGACTTCCGCGGCCTGCCGGCCAAGTTCGACAACGCCGGAAACTACTCCTTCGGTGTCCGCGAGCAGGGCATCTTCCCCGAGATCAACATGGCCGAGGCCCAGTACGCCCACGGCATGAACATCAACATCGTGCTCAACAATTCCGACCCCCGGAAAAGCCGCTTCGTGCTCGCCGAGATGGGCATGCCCTTCGAGCGAGAAGAAGACCAGTAAGCACCCCCACGCAAGCGAAAGCGTTTTTATCATGGCAAGCAAAAGCACCTTCACCCGAATGCAGCGCGTCCAGAAGACGGTGGACAAGTACGCGGCCCTGCGGCGGCGGCTCAAGGCCGAGGGCGATTACGCCGGCCTGGCCCGACTGCCGCGCGACGCCAGCCCCACGCGCGTTCGCAACATGTGCGCCCTGACCGGCCGCACCCGCGGCGTGTACCGCAAGCTCAAGATCAGCCGCATCAAGCTCCGCGACCTGGCGCTGCAGGGCAAGATCCCCGGGATGAAGAAGTCCAGTTGGTAACGAATCGGCGGCGCCCCGCGCCCGCCAAGGAGTCGAACGAATGTCTTTGAGCGATCCGATCGCCGACATGCTCACCCGCATCCGCAACGCCGTGCGAAACAAGGCGCGTCACGTCGTGGTCAAGCGATCCAAGGTCTGCCGCGGCATCGCCCAGGTGCTCCAGGCCGAGGGATACATCACCGGCCACGACGAGATCGACGACGGCCACCAGGGCCAGATTCGCATCGAGTTGAAGTACGGCCCGCGCGGCGAGCAGATCATCCACCGCCTCGACCGTGTCTCCAAACCCGGATGCCGCGTCTACTCCAAGGTCGATGAACTGCCCCGACCCCTGGCCGGCCTGGGTATCGCGATCGTCTCGACCTCTCAGGGCGTGGTCTGCGACCGCGTCGCCCGGGAGAAGCAGACCGGCGGCGAGCTGCTGTGCACCGTCGAGTAACACGAACGAGCAACCGGCGGAATACCCCGCCGAATCGAGGGCTTCGGCCATGAGCAGAATCGGAAAACTACCCGTCGAAATCCCCAGCGGCGTCAAGGTCGCCCTCGCCGGGCGCACCGTCAGCGTCCAGGGCGCCAAGGCCACGCTCACCTTCGAGCATCGGCCCGAGGTGACCGTCAAGCTGGAGGACAGCCAGATCGTCGTCGAACGCATCAACGACAGCAAGCCGGCCAAGAAGCTGCACGGCACCACCCGCTCGATCCTCCAGAACATGGTGATCGGCGTCACCGCCGGCTACACCAAGGTGCTGGAGATCAACGGCGTGGGCTGGAACGCCCGCGTCCAGGGCAAGAAAATCGTCCTGGTCGTCGGCTATGCCAACCCGCGCGAGCTGGACATCCCCATGGGCGTGGACGTCGCGGTCGAGGGCAACAAGATCACCGTCAGCGGCGCCGACAAGCAGATGGTCGGCCAGATGGCCGCCCGCATCCGCGCCCAACGCAAGCCCGAGCCGTACAACCACAAGGGCATCAAGTACGCCGATGAAGTGCTCGTCAAGAAGGAAGGCAAGGCGTTCGCCGGCGGCGGCGGTTAATCCCCCCAGCCACCCGCGCACAGGATCACCACCATGATCAAGAAACAGAATCAACTCAAGACCACCCGGCGGCTGCGGCGCAAACAGGGCATCCGCAAGCGCATCTTCGGCACGCCCGAAAAGCCGCGGCTGAGCGTCTACCGCTCGCAGAAGCACCTGTACGCCCAGCTCATCGACGACGTGGCGGGCAAGACCATCGCCGCGGCCTCGACCACGGGCCGGGACAACGGCTGCAACGTCGAAGGCGCCAAGCTCGTGGGCAGCACCCTGGCCCAGAAGGCCCGGGCCGCGGGCGTCGAGACCGTTTCGTTCGACCGCAGCGGCTACCGTTTCCACGGCCGGGTCAAGGCCCTGGCCGACGCCGCCCGCGAAGGCGGGCTCAAGTTCTAATCACTCACGGGTCATCCACCCAGGTAAATCAACATGGCTGAACTGCTCGAAGACGCACAAGGGACACTCGAATCGACGACCATCTGGGTCAACCGCACCGCGGCGACCGTGAAGGGCGGCCGGCGGTTCAGCTTCTGCGCGCTGGTCGCCGTCGGCGACCGTCGCGGCAACGTGGGGCTGGGCTACGGCAAGGCGCCCGGCGTGCCCGCGGCCATCGAAAAAGCCCAGAAGGCCGCCAAGAAAGACCTGGTCAAGGTCGATCTGAACAAAGGCACCATTACCCACCAGGTCAACGCCCGCTACCTGTCGAGCAACGTGCGGCTGATCCCCGCCTCGCCGGGTACCGGCGTCATCGCCGGCGCGACCGTCCGCGCCGTGCTCGAGCTGGCCGGCATCAGCGACTGCCTGACCAAGAGCTACGGCTCGAACAACAAGCTCAACCTGGCCAAGGCCACGCTCGAAGGCCTCAAGGCGTTGCGCGCCCGGGCGACGATCGCCCAGTTGCGCGGCGTGACGATCGAGAAAACCGTCGTGGACGAGAAGATCGAGCAGGGCGAGAAGTTCGCCCCCTCGGCCGCGGCCAGCGATGCGCCCAAGGCCAAGGCGCCGGTCAACGTCAAGGACGAGAAGGCCCGCTCCTCCCGCGGCGGCCGCAAGGGCGGCGGTCGCGGCCGCGGCGGCGGAGGTGGCGGCGGCGGTGGTCGCGGCCGCAGCCGCGGCGGCGATGCACAGCAGTCGCCCGGCGATCAGCGACAGGCCGGCCAGGCGCAGGTCGCCCAAGCGCCCGCCGAGCAACAGGACACCCGGCCGGCCGAGCAATCCAGCGGCGGCGGCGAGGAAACCAAACAGCAATAACCCCGACCCCAACCGGGTCGGCACGCAAGGGAGTGATTCGTCATGGCGATGATTCACGAGATCACCGAACAGGTCGGCAAGCACAAGCGACGCAAGCGCATCGGGCGCGGCCCGGGATCGGGGCACGGCAAGACCGCCGGCCGCGGCCACAAGGGTGCCAAGAGCCGCTCGGGCTGGTCCGGCTCGATCCACCCGCTCTACGAGGGCGGGCAGATGCCGTTCTTCCAGCGCATCCCCAAGCGCGGCTTCTCCAACGTCCAGTTCGCCCGACAGTGGGCGGTGGTCAACGTCAAGCTGCTGCAAACCAACTTCGCCGACGGCGACACCGTCGACGCCCAGACCCTGGCCGAAAAGCACCTGGTCCACAAGGGCCTGCCGGTGAAGATTCTCGGCGAGGGCGAGCTGACCAAAAAGCTGACCGTCGCGGCGAGCAAGTTCAGCGCGTCGGCCAAGCAGAAGATCGAGCAGGCCGGCGGCACGGCGCAACTCGTCGACCTGCCCGACCCGGCCGCCCGGGCCGCGGAGAAACGCTTCAAGGGTAAGAAGGTCCGCCGCGCCCAGTCGGCTCAGGCGGTCACGCCCGGCGAAACGCCCGTGACCGTGGACATGGACGCGGCCAAAAAGGCCGCCGAAGAAGATTCGACCAGCGAGTAAGCATCCACCGAACGACCCAAAGCCCCTAGCTGCCGGATTCGAACATGCTCAAGGCGTTTTTGAACATCTTCAAGATCCCCGAGCTGCGCAACAAGGTGCTCTTCACCATCGGCATCCTGGTGGTCTATCGCATCGGGTTCTGGATCCCGCTGCCCGGCGTCGACCAGATCGCGCTGGAGACCTACTTCGAGCAGGCCGTGGGCACCATCGACCCGGAGACCGGCGAGCGCACCGGCGGCTCGGCCGTCGGCCAGTTGGCGCAGTTCATCTCGACGTTCACCGGCGGTAACCTCGGCCAGTCCACGCTGTTCGGCCTGGGGATCATGCCCTACATCTCCGCGGCGATCATCTTCCAGTTGCTCGCGACGGTGCTGCCTTCGCTGGAGCAGTTGAGGAAGGAGGGGCCCGCCGGGCAACAGAAAATACAGGAGTACACACGCTACGCCACGGTGGGCTTATGCGTCATCCAGGCCGCGTTCTGGATCAGCTATATGCAGAGCCAGGGCCTGGTCCAGGCCAACTGGCACGGCTCGGCGATGCTCTGGATCGGCGGGGTCACCGGCCTGACCGCGGGCACCATCTTCCTGATGTGGCTGGGCGAGCAGATCGACAAGTACGGCATCGGCAACGGCGCGTCGCTGATCATCACCGGCGGGATCATCAGCCAGATGCCCGGAGCGCTGTACCAAGGGGTATTTGCGAACTTCAACTTTTCCGCCGAGGCCGGCGGGGGCATCGGCCCGATGAAGCTGCTGTTCCTGATCGCCTCGTTCGTCTTCGTCGTAGCCGGCTGCGTGCTGATGACCCAGGGCCAGCGCCGCATCCCCATCACCCACCCCAAGCACACCCGCGGCCGCAAGGTCGTCGGCGGCCAGCAGACCTACCTGCCGCTGCGCGTGAACCACGGCGGCGTGATGCCCATCATCTTCGCCAGCTCGCTGCTGATCGTGCCCACCATGCTCTTCGGCTGGTGGGGCAGTGCCTCGCAGAACAAGCCGGCCGACGAGCTGGGCGTGTTCGACCAGATCGGCATCTTCTTCGCCAACCAGTTCAACATGGGCAGCTACCCGTATGAGCTGGTGTACATCGCGATGATCTACTTCTTCGCGTTCTTCTGGACCGCGGTGCAGTTCCAGCCGCGGGAGATCTCGGTGCAGTTGCGTGACCACGGCTCGGTCGTCAAGGGCCGCAGCCCAGGCAAGCGCACGGCCGAATATCTCGAACAGGTCATGACGCGGATCACCTATGTCGGCGCCGCGTTCCTGGCGATCATCGCGGTGATCCCCTCGCTGGTCGGCGCGGCGCTGGGCTTGGATCTGTTCGTGACCAGCTTCTTGGGGGGCACGGCGTTGCTGATTTCGGTCAGCGTGATGCTCGACCTGGTCAGCCGGATTGATGCGAACCTTCAGATGCGGGACTACCGCGGGTTCCTGGCGCGGGACAAGGGCGGCCGCGGCCCGCGGATCCGCGGGGTGCGCGGCTGAGCGCGGCGGTTAGGGCGGCTGGCGGACGGTCCGCCAACCGGGTATACTGTTCGATTCGCCAAGGCCGGCCCCAAAAGGCCGCCCGGGGCGTTGGCAGGAAAACAGGGCGACGTGAAGGCCGGCCGGAGTATGGCAATCTCACTGAAAAGCGGTGAGCAGATCGAGCAGATGCGTACCTCCGGTCGCTGGGTATACGAGGCCTTGCGGCGATGCCGCGAGGCGTGCGTGCCCGGCGTGAGCACGGCTCAGATCAACGCCGAGGCGGAGAATATCGTTGACGAGTGCGGCGGCGACCCGCTGTTCAAGAACTACCCCGGGTCCACCGCGCGGGCCAAGCCCTTCCCGGCTTCGACCTGCATCTCGGTCAACGAAGAGATCGTTCACGGCATCCCCGGCAAGCGGACGCTGAACGACGGCGACATCGTGAGCATCGACTTCGGTGTGAAGATCGATGGCTGGTGCGGCGATTCGGCGACGACCGTGATGGTCGGGGCGGTGCCCAAAGAGGTCCGCCGGCTCTGCGAGGTGACCCAGCACGTGCTGGACATCGCGATCCAGAGCATCAAGCCCGGCGTGAAGTGGAGCCAGATCGCCCGGAACATGGAAAACTACGCCCGGCGGGCAAAGCTGGGCATCGTGAAGGAGTTCGTCGGACACGGCATCGGACAAACGCTGCACGAAGAGCCCAAGGTGCCCAACTTCGTCAGCCGCGACCTGCTGAAGAACGACATCGAGCTGCGGCCGGGCCTGGTGATCGCGGTCGAGCCGATGTGCTGCCTCGGCGGCGACTCGGTGAAGGTGCTGGCCGACCATTGGACGGTCGCCACCGCCGACGGCCGACCCGCGGCGCATTACGAGCACACGCTCGCCGTCACCGATTCGGGCTGCGACGTGCTGACCGACGGAAACTGACCGACTGTTGAACGAGGACGCATGGCCAAAGAGGACAAAATTCAGGTCGAAGGCGAAGTGCTGGACACCCTGCCCAACGCGATGTTCAAGGTCCGCCTTGACAACGGCCACGAGGTGCTGGGCATGCTCGCCGGCAAGATGCGCATGCACTACATCCGCATCGTGCCCGGCGACAAGGTGACCATCGAAATCAGCCCCTACGACCTGACCAAGGGCCGCATCACGTATCGCCACTGACCGGATTGAAGGTGGATCATGAAAGTACGCTCGAGCGTCAAGCGCATCTGTGAGAACTGCAAGATCGTCCGCCGCAAGGGCGTGGTGCGCGTGATCTGCACCAACCCCAAGCACAAGCAACGCCAGGGCTGAAGCCCTGGAAGTTCGAAATGCGATTTTCGAAATTGGAGACCGAACCATGCCCCGTATCTCTGGTGTTGACATTCCCGATGGCAAGCCGATCCGCATCGCGCTGCGTTACATCCACGGCGTGGGTCCCAGGTTCGCCGAGGCGATCTGCAAGGAAGCGACGATCGACGGCCAGGTGCGCGCCAACACCCTCAGCGAAGATGACGTGGCGAAGCTGACCCACATCATCGACAACAACTACATCGTCGAGGGCGCGCTGCGCCGGCAGACCAGCCAGAACATCCAGCGGTTGCGCGAGATCCGCAGCTACCGCGGCGAACGCCACCGGCGGGGCCTGCCCGTCCGCGGCCAGCGCACCCAGACCAACGCCCGCACCCGCAAGGGCCGCAAGAAGACCGTCGCGGGCAAGAAGGGCGTGAAGTAAACCGACCGTTTGGCGGGCGATCGACGATCGCCCCCTGATAACCCGTGAAGTGAGCTACCCCGGTGGTAGCGATCGCAGCTTCGAGGAACACGATGGCCAAGAAAAGCAAGAAAACCCGTCGCAACGTCGTCCGCGGCGTCGCCCACATCAAGGCGTCGTTCAACAACACCCAAGTGACCATCACCGACGTGAACGGCGAGACGATCTCGTGGGATTCGGCCGGCACGGTCGGTTTCAAGGGCGCCCGCAAGTCCACGCCCTTCGCCGCGACCCGCGCCGCCGAAAACTGCGCGTCCAAGGCCAAGAAGGTCGGCATGCAGGAGGTCGAGGTCAAGCTCAAGGGCCCCGGACCGGGGCGCGAGTCGGCCGTGACCGCCCTGCAGTCCAGCGGCCTGAAGGTCACCGCGATCGAGGACGTTACGCCGATCCCCCATAACGGATGCCGCCCGCGCAAGAAGCGCCGCGTCTGACGTCGACATCACCGTACGCAATCGCCCCGTGAAGAAGGGGTCGGCCCGCTCGGCAGCACGGACCGACACCCGCGACCGGGACGATCAACGCCAATTGGCCACCGCTGCCGCACCGCTTGGAGATTCCGATATGCGCATCCGATGGAGAGGCCTGGAACTGCCCACCCGCGTGATTCAGGACGCCGAGGTCTCTACCCCGACCTACGGCAAGTTCGTCGTCGAGCCGTTCGAGCGCGGCTTGGGCACCACCGTCGGCAACTCGCTCCGCCGTATCCTCCTGTCCACCATCGAAGGCGCCGCGGTCACCAAGGTGACCATCCACGGCGCCCCCCACGAGTTCACCACACTCCAGGGTGTGCAGGAAGACGTGACCGACATCATCCTCAACATCAAGAACCTCGTCGTCCAACTCGAAGGCGACGAGGCCAAGACCATGACCCTTGGCGCGACCGGCCCGGGCGAGGTCACCGCCGACATGATCGAGGCCGACACCTCCATCACCATCCTCAACAAGGATCTGGTGATCTGCACGCTCACCGAGGAAGTCGATTTCGACATGGAGTTCACCGTCGAGAAGGGGCGGGGCTATGTGCCGGCCAGTGAGCTGGCCGAGCGCGAGGCCGAGCGGGTTGTCGGCGAGATTCACGTCGATGCGATCTTCAGCCCCGTGCTCCGCGTGCGGTACAAGGTCGAGGACACCCGCGTCGGGCAGAAGACCAACTACGACAAGCTCACGCTGGAGGTCTGGACCAACGGCGCGGTGACGCCGGAGATGTCGCTGGTCGAGGCCGCGAAGATTCTCCGCAAGCACCTCAACCCGTTCGTGCAGTACTTCGAGATCGGCCAGGACAACGTGAGCGAGGCCGCCGCCGCCGCCACCGCCTTGGACGAAGATCTCTTGCGCAAGCTGGACATGAAGATCCTGGACCTGGACCTGTCGGTCCGGGCCAACAACTGCCTGGAATCGGCCGAGATCAACACGGTCGGCGAGCTGGTCTCGCTGACCGAGCCGGAGCTGCTGAAGATCCGGGCGTTCGGCAAGACCTCGCTGCGTGAGATCAAGCGCAAGCTTTCGGACATGGGCCTGTCGCTGGGCATGGAGTTGCCCGACGAAGCCCGCCAGATGGGCCTCGAATCGTTCAGCTCCGACGACCTCGCCGAAGTCGGCGCGGACGACGAGGCCGAGGAAGACGAAGATTAACCCGCTAGCCCCCGACCTGGAGGCATCGCCATGAGACACCGCGTTTCCGGTTACAAGCTCGGCCGCAACACGCCCCACCGCAAGGCCCTGTTCCGCAACCTGGCCGCGGCGCTGTTGCAGCACGGCCGGATCACCACCACCGCCCAGAAGGCCAAGGCCGTTCAGCCCTACGTCGAGAAGCTGATCTCCCTGGCCAAGAAGGGCGACCTGGCCGCACGCCGCCAGGCGATCGCCACGCTGCAGGATCGCCAGCAGGTGTTCGTCATCAAGGGCGGCCGCGAGGACGAAGAGGTCGCCGACAAGTCGGTGATCCAGAAGCTGTTTGACGAGCTGGGCCCGCGCTACGCCGACCGCAACGGCGGGTACACGCGCATCGTCAAGCTCGCACGCCATCGCATCGGCGACGGGGCCGACCTGGTCGTCCTGCAACTGGTCAGCGAAGCCGACGACGGCGCCAACGTCGCGGGCCGCTACTCCCGCCGCCGCCAGAAGCAGGACAACCGCACCGCCTTCGCCGCCAAACTCCGCAAAGCCAGGTCCCCCGGCGTGACGGCTTCAGCCCCCACGGGGAACTCTCCCGAGCCCACCGCCCCCGCACCCGACACCACCGTCGCCACCGAATCCGCCCCCACCGACTCGCCCGAAGCGCCCCCCGAATCCACCGACGCCCCGGACGATTCGAAAAAGCCCGAATAGGCCGACGAGCCGGGCTGTGCGTCGCGACCACCGCCCGGCGATGCTCATTCGCCGCTGCGGAACAGGTCCAGGAAGCGGTCTTCGTATTCGTCGAACACGCCCAGGCGATCCAGTTCGCGCTTGAGCTTCACCGCCTGCGAGCGGTCGTGGCGGACCTGGTCGAACAGGGATTCGATGCGCTGGCGCTGCTCGGGCGAGAGCTCGGGGGGCTGGTCGGTCGAGGGGTCGGCCGCCGGGTCGGTCGGGGGCGGGGTGAAGCCCAGTTCGTCGGCCTCGGTCTGACCGTCGGTCATGCGATCGACCAGTTGCTGCAACTGCTGGCTGACCTGCCGGGCCTGCTGCTCGAGCAGCTCCAGGTCGAGCGTGAGGTCGGTCAGTTTGCTGAACGCGCGCAGCGCCGCCAGCGCGGCCGGGGGGTTGGGGGCCTTGACCGCGAAGTAGGGCATCTCGCCCATCAGGCACAGCGCGGGGATGTGCGCCTCGGATGCCGCGGCGAGCATCAGGCCGTTCATTCCGCCCACCTGGCCCTGCTGGAGCATGTCGATCTGGTGCCGGCGGCACTCGGCGGCCAGGCCGCGGTCGCTGGCGACGGCGAACACGCCGGCCTCGTTCGCCGGGTGAAGCTGCGTGCCCATCGCCGCGAACGTGATGATCCGTTGCACCTTCCATTTCGCCGCGGCCTGGGCGATCTGGCGGCAGAAGTCCAGCCCGCCGCGGTCCGGCTGGTTCTCGGCGATGAAGAGCACCAGGTCACGCGCCTGCCGCGGGTCGCGCCACAGCAGGAACACGTTGCGCGGCAGCCGGCCGGGCTTGGCCAGACCGGCCTTGACCTCCACGTGCTCGATCTCGAAAAAATCATCGGCGTGCCACTCCTGGGCCACCGCCGCGTCGAGCGTCTGGGCCAGGTGGCTCGCGGCCAGCACCGCCACGCTGCCCATGCCCGGCCACGCGGCGATCAGCCAGGGGTTGTTCAGTTTTTCCAAATCGTCGGGCATCGGTGGCGCCTCGTGGGGTTGGTGATTCATCGGTCGCCCGCCTGTTCGGCCAGCCACCGCATCGTGACCGACTTGGGCCGGCGGATCGGCAGCTCCAGGATGCGTTCGTTGAGCACCTGCGCGAGCATGCCCATGCACCGGCTGATGGCGAACAGCACGGTGTAGTAGCTGAACTCGCGGATGCCGAAGTGGTAGAGCAGCGATCCGCTGATCGCATCGACGTTGGGGTGCGGATCGCTGACCTTGCCCTGCTCGGCGAGCACGTCCGGCACCACGCGCGACATGCGATCGACGGTGGCGAAGACCGGGTCGTCGGCGCAGTGCTGCTTGCCGAACTCGTGCAGGGCGGTGAAGCGCGGGTCGGTCTGGCGGAGCACGGCGTGGCCGTAGCCGGGGATGACGCGGCCGGCGTCGAGCGTCTTGCGGAGGTAATCGCGGAGTTGGTCGTCGTTGGGTGTGCCGTCGAACGCGCGGTTGATCTCCAGCACGTAGCGCAGGGCGTTCTGGTTGGCCACGCCGTGCAGCGGGCCGGTCAGGCCGTTGAGCCCGGCCGAGACCGCGAGGTACGGATCGGACAGCGCCGAGGCGACGGTGGTGCAGGTGTTGGCCGAGACGTTGCCGCCCTCGTGATCGCAGTGCAGCACGAGGTAGAGCCGGGCCAGTCGGGTGAAGCGTGCATCGCGGCAGGCCTGACCGTCGCAGAAGCCCAGGGCCTCGGCGTAGTAAGCGCCCCAGTCCATCAGGCCCGAGGGGTGGATCGGCATGCCCTTGCCAAAGCGGATGCGGTAGATGCCCGCGGCGAGGATCGGAATCTTCGCGACCAGGTCGAGCGCATCTTCCAACGCCGCCCCCCAGTGCTCGTCGCGGCTCATGCCCTGCTCGTACCGCCGCTGGAACACGCTCTCGCGCTGCAGCACGAGCACGGCCGAGCTGAGCATCGCCATCGGGTGGGCCTCGGGCGGCATCTGGCAGATCACGTTCCACACGTACTGCGGCACGGTGACGCGGTCGAACAGATCCTGCTGCAGGCGTCGGCGCTGGGCGTCGGTCGGCAGCTCGCCTGTGCACAGCAGGAAGAAGATTTCCTCGGGCAGGCGGTCGGTCAGCTCGCGGATGGGTGTGCCGCGGACGGCCACGCCGTCGTGCGGATCGACGTAGCTGGTATCGCACAGCAGCGCCCGCACGCCGCGCATCCCGCCGAGCACCTGGCGGACGGTGACCTGGCTGACGACGCGGTCGCCGTGGGTTTCCAGCAGTTGCCGCGCTTCATCACGGATGGATTCGACGCGGTCGGCCAGCACTTCGTGGAGGATCGACATGGTTGGGTCTCTCTGCCGCGCCGGGTCGATCACGCGGGACACGGTCCGGCGGGCCTGGGGTATCTGCGGTGCCTCGTCACCCACACAATAGCGGAATCCACCGCGTTGGATCGACGCGCCGGCGACATCGGCCCGGGTCGCGGCGCCGGGGCGAACCGCGCGGCGAGCGGCCGCTAGTGCCGCGTCATTCCATGATATTCGGGTATAGGCGTTTTAGTTTGACGCG
>CAZUHK010000053.1:0-15718 GCA_964620345.1 uncultured Planctomycetaceae bacterium | reverse complement strand
GCCGTCGCCATAGAGCAGGCCGTGATCGAACACGCTCACCCGGGCCTGGTCGGCCGGCAGCAGTTCGCCGTTGAACCAGACTTTCTGATCCGGCGCGGCGGCGCGGGCTTCGGTGGCGGCGGGGACGGGTTGGGCCATGGCGCGGCTCAGGCGGCCCCAAGGGCGGCCCTGGCCTTCTCCACGATGGCGTCGAAGTCCGACGGGCTGGCGATCGCGATCTCGCTGAGCATCTTGCGATTGAGCGTGATCTCCGCCGCCTTCAGCCCGGCGATGAAGCGGCTGTACTTGATGTCGCGCGACATGCACGCCGCGCTGATGCGCGTGATCCACAGCCGGCGGAACTCACGCTTGCGATTGCGACGATCGCGGTAGGCGAACTGCCCGCTGCGCAGCGCCGCTTCCTGAACGCGCCGCCACTGGTTGCGGCGGGCGCCGCGGTAGCCCTTGACGGTCTTGAGCACCCGGACTTTCGACTGGCGCCGTGCAGCGCCTTTCCTGGCTCGAGGCATGATCCACTTGCTCCTTTCACGCGACGGCGGGGGTCCGAGGTGGACGCTTGATTCCCGACTCGCAATGCGCGGCATGGTGAGGCCGCGAGGTTAACGCTTACCGCGAATGGTGCGGACCGTTCACCCGCACGTGCAGCGCCTGTTCCAGCTTCCGCGCGACGCTGCCGTGGGCGATGGTGTCCTGGTGCAGCGAACGGCGCCGCTCGCCGGTGAAGCCGCTGTTCAGGTGGCTGGTGCCGCGGCGGCGGTGCTTGATCTTGTTCCGGCCGGTGATCCTCACCCGCTTGAGCAGGCCCTTGTGCGTCTTGAGCTTGGGCATGGTCCTCGCCTCTGATAGTGGATTCGCGTCGGTACGCCGGCCCGCGACATGCGATCGGCCGATCAGGTCAAGCCCCGCACTATATCGACGCCCCCAACGGCCTGCAACTGAGTTCAAGGCAAAAAGCGGCACCCGACCCGACTTGCCGGGGTTTTCACCGGCCGTTCTAATGGCCCTATGGCTCCGCCGATCAGCATCTGCATCGCCACGGACAACAAGATCAGCACGATCGGCTCCGCCATGGCGTCGGCCCGGGCCTGTACGTGGTGCGCCGAACTGTTGGTGTTCGATTCGCACTCCACCGATGGCTCTTACGAGCAGGCGCAGCAGATGGCCGACCGGGTCGAACGGCACGAATGGACCACTTACGCCGATAGCAAGCGGCGGATGACCGAGGCCGCGACCCACGATTGGGTGTTCGTCCTCGACGCCGACGAGCAGATCAGCGATGCCCTTCGCGACGAGATCGCGGGGCTGGACAACGCGGCGTTCAAGCAATCCCCGTTGATGACCATGCCCCGCCGCAACTACCTGATGGGCCGGCACGTGCTGGCTTGGGATCCGGATCGACAGGATCGGCTGTTCGATCGGCGGCGGGTGACTTGGCCTGATCGGGCGGTACATGACTACCGCCTGCCCACCGAGGGCAAGATCAGACGGCTGCGAGGGCCGCTGCTGCATAACGCCCAGGTTGATGATTTCACCGACTACTTCGAAGGTGAACGTTACCAACGTCGCACCGAGGCCCTGGCCCGGCAGATGCTCGCCGAAGGTCGACGGGTCGGCATGCTCGGGCTGTGGCTGCGGCCGACGCTGGCGTTTTACAAGCACCTGCTGCTCAAGGGCGGCTTCCTGCAGGGCGCCTTCGGCGTGATGATCGCCCACAAAGCCGCGTTCAGCACGCAGCTCAAGTACGCACGACTCTGGCACCTGCAACAGCAACCGCGAGCCCGGCCGGCGCCGCCCGGGCCGGAGCAACGTTGATGGCGCGACTGCCGTTCAACCCCGACCGCGTACCCCAACGCGACACCGGCGGCCCGGCTCGGCGCGAGCGGGCCACGCCGGGCCGCGGCGCGGCAGCCGAGGCGATGTCCGTCACACAGGTCACGCTGCTGATTAAGAACACCCTGGCAGACCACACGCCCAAACCCCTGCGGATCGTCGGCGAGGTCAGCAACTTCTCCGATCGCACCCACTGGTACCTTTCGCTCAAGGACGAGCAGAATGTCATCAGCGGTGTGATGTGGGCCTCGGCCGCGGCCAACGCTGGATTCCGCCCCGAGCGCGGCATGCAGGTCGTCGCCACCGGCCGGCTGGACTATTACGGCCCGCAGGGGCGCCTGCAGATCTACATCGACAAGCTCGAACCCGTCGGCCAAGGGGCGCTCGAACTGAAGTTCCGTCAGCTCTGCGACGAGCTGCGCGAGGCCGGTTACTTCGCCGAGGAACGCAAGAAACCGCTGCCGCTGTTTCCCGAGCGGATCGCGGTGGTCACCAGCGCCCAAGGCGCGGCGATCAGCGATGTGGTCCGCACCGCGCAGCAGCGTTGGCCGGGGTGTCGGTTGATGCTGGTCGATGTGCCGGTGCAGGGCGCGGGCGCGGCGCCGGTGATCGCCCGGGCGATCCGCCATCTCAGCGACCACGCCCATCGCCTGCGGCTGGATGCGGTGATCGTGACCCGCGGCGGTGGCAGCATCGAAGACCTGTGGGCGTTCAACGAGCGGGTCGCGGCCGATGCGGTGTTCGATTCAGCGGTGCCGATCGTCGCGGCGATCGGCCACGAGGTGGACACGACCGTCGCCGAGCTGGTCGCCGATCGGCGCTGTTCGACGCCGACGCAGGCCGCCGCCGTGCTCGTCCCCGACGCCGCGGCCGAGGCCCATCGCCTCGATCAGCTTCGCCATCGCCTGGGCCACGGCCTGCACCGCGCCGCCGAGCGACGCCGGGTCGCGCTCACCGCCCTGGCCCGCCACGAGGTGTTTCGCAGGCCCGGCGGGGCGGTGGAGCTGGCGAGTGAGAACCTCACGGCCCTGACCGATCGGCTGGCCCGCGCCGGCCGCGAGGTCTGCGGCCAACGCGCCAGGCAACTGGCCTGGGCGACCCGCCAGCTCGAATCGGTCGGGCCCCGCAGCGTGCTGGCCCGCGGCTACAGCTACACCACCGATGCCCAGGGCAAGCTGATCCGCAAGACCGCCGACGCCCGGCCCGGCAACACGCTGGTCACCCACCTGCGCGACGGCCAGGTTCGCTCCACCGTCGACGGCCCCTCGAACAAGGGGCGACGGCGTTCGAAGTCCACTGATAAGACCACCCCGGGCCTGTTCGGCGACCAGTTCGCATGACCGCGATGCGGCCGCTTGATTTGCACGCCCGGGCCAGTCATAATGCCCGGCTTTGCTGCACCAAACCAGAACCCGCAGGACTTCATAAATGGCTCACTCCCGATCGGCCCAGAAGCGTATCCGGCAGAACGAAACGCGGCGTGCCCGCAACCGCTGGCGCAAGCTTCGCGTCAAGGACAGCGTCAAGGATTTCCTGACGGCGGTGCATGATGGCAACGTCGACGACGCTCAGCAGAAGTACCAGACCGCCGCGCGGACACTGGACAAGATCGCCGCGACCGGCACGATTCACAAGAACGCCGCGGCGCGAAAGAAGAGCCGCCTGGCCAAGCGACTCAATGCGATGAAGGCCCCCAACGCCGGCGCCTCGGCCTAGTCGGCCTAGGATGCCAAAGCCAGCCCCGCCGATCGGCCGATGAACGCCGTGATGCATCCAATCATTAGGGGATTGGTGTAACGGTAGCACGAAGGTTTCTGGTACCTTTAGTCCAGGTTCGAATCCTGGATCCCCTGCTTGAAAAGCCCCTCGGATGCGAGGGGTTTTTTGCATCTTGTGCCGCGCATGGTGCGTGATATGCGGTCGCAAGTGCTTCACGGACCTCGAAGGCGGCAACCGTCGCCCCGATCTCTCGCGATTGATGGGACCGCGAAGTTTCGGCCTTACCGGTCGGGCCGATTTCGCTTGGTGCGCCCGCTCCCCGCTTAACCCGCCCCTCGAACCGCCCGATGACCCGTGTGGGAACACATGGTCCTCGGTTCGTTTGAGAGGCATTGGCAATGGCTATTCACAAGCGTCGGGTGGCGCTGGCCGCGGTCGCGGCGGCGCTGTGGTTCGCACTCTCGGCATCCCCCGCGTCGTCCGGCACGTTCGGCGTCGGCCAGGTACACGGCGTCAGCGCCGTCGCCGAGGCCCTGCCCACGCTCGACGGGGCCAACGATTTCACCGGCGTTGCCCAGCGCGTCGCGGTCATCGACACCGGCATCGATTTCGACCACCCGGGCCTGGGCGGCCGCGTCGTCGCCGGGCGCAACATGGCCGCCAACGCGCCTTGGGGATCGACCGCCCCGGCCGACTTCGACGACCGCAACGGTCACGGCACGTTCGTCGCCGGCGTGATCGGCTCGGAAGACCCCGACCGGCCCGGCCTGGCGCCCGCCGCGGAGTTCGTCGCCGTCCGCGTCCTGGCCGCCGATGGCAACGGTTCCCTGCTCGACCTGGCCCTGGGCCTGGAGTGGGTGGCCCAGAACGCCGCGGCGCTGAACATCACCACGGTCAACATCTCCATCGGCGTCAACAGCGTCTTCGCCTCACCCGATGACGTGCCCGGCTGGACGAGTTATCGCCGCATACGCGATGCGCTGGATCAACTCGAAGCGATGAACATCGTGACCGCCGCCGCCGCGGGCAACGATGGCTCGACCGAGGGCCTGACGGCCCCGGCGATCTTCGACGCCCCGATCTCCGTGGGCGCGAGCAACCACAGCGGCGGCCTGGCGGGCTTTTCCAATCGCAACGCCGAACTGGACCTGCTGGCGCCCGGCACGTCGATCCGCTCGCTGTGGAAGGACGGCGGCGTGTCGGTCGGCAGCGGCACCAGCTTCGCGGCACCGCAGGTTGCCGGGACCGCGGTCCTGCTGCGCGAGGTGTACGAGCAGTTCACGACCGATCTGACCGGCGAATTCGACAGCTTCACCGACCGCCTTGTCGACCTGCTTCAGCGCACTGGTGTTGAGGTGTTCGATCCGGCCAGCGAGCTGACGTTTCAACAGATCGATCTCTACGCCGCGGTCGCCGAAGTGCACGCCGAGTTCAACGTTCCACTGCCCGGCCCGGCCGTGCCCGAACCAGCCACGCTGGCGGTGTTCGCGCTGGGCTTGGCGGTGCTCGCCGGCAAGCGCCGCGCGTAGCGCCGGCCAGCCCGGCACCGGGCCGCGCTGCGGCGATGGATTGACGATCGCCCGGCCGGGGGTCATAGTAAGCTGGCCATCGTGGCTTCACCCCCGCCTGCCGACCGGCGGACCGCTGGGGACGCCGGCCGCAAAATCCTTTTGCATGACGCCCAATCAGCCACTTAGTGCCAAGCGCGAAGCCCAGCTCATCGAGCAGGTTCGCCATGGCGACCGCGGGGCCCTGGGCGAATTGCTCGGCGCCCACCACAAGCAGATTTATCACGTGTGCCTGCGCATGGTGTCCAACACCGCCGACGCGGCCGACCTGGCCCAGGACGTGCTGGTCAAGGCGATCCAGCACGTCGACAGCTTTCAGGAAAACAGCCGCTTTGGCACCTGGTTGACACGGATCGCGATGAACCTGTCGATCAGCCACCTGCGCAAGCGCAAGGTCCGCCAGGCGACGAGCTTGGAGACCCCCGTGAGCGGCGAGGCGGGCGAGGCCGGGGCCGGCGGGGCTGAATTGAAGGCGATGTTGCCGGCCGATCGGGAACTCACCGCCGAGGACCGCGTCGAAACCAGTGAACAGATCGACCGCGTCCTGGCCGGGCTGGATCGGCTGGACGAAGGCCTGAAGAGTGTGATCGTGCTGCGAGATTTGCAGGAGATGGACTACCAACAGATCGCCGACGTGCTGGGCGTGCCGCTGGGCACGGTCAAGAGCCGGCTGTTCCGGGCCCGGCTGGCGCTTCGGCAGGAGCTGGCTCGGTTTGAGCAACCGGGCCGCGAATAGACCACCATGGCTGACCGATACGACCAAACTGTGCTGCTGGCCTACGTCGAGGGCGAGCTGAGCGACGACCAGCGGGAGCGGGTCGAGCGGTGGATGGCGGCCGATCCGCGGCTGCGGGTCCTGCTGGACGCGATGGTCGCCGACCGCGCCGCGCTGCGTTCGTTGCCCGAACCGGCCGCGCCGGCGTGGGTGATGGACGAGGTCGACGCCGACCTCGAGCGGCGCATGCTGCTGGACGACACGCCGATCGACGCACCCAACGCCGCGGGCGAGAAGCACCACGTGATCGGTCGGGTGGGTCTGGCCCTGGGCGTCGCGGCGATGGTGCTCATCGCCGGCGGCGTGGTGTTCTGGTCCATCGTCGGGCTCAACCAGAACCGTGTCGAGTATCGGCCCGTGGCGACGAATCAGACGCCGGCTCCGGCCGACGCGCCCGAGGACGACGATGCGCCCGCGGCGGAGCAGGCGCCGCGCATCGCCGGGGCCGAGATCGATCCCGACGCGGCCGCCACCGACACGCCGCGGGCCCAGCCGCCGGCCGAAGCGGCGCCGGCCGATGATCCGGTCGCCACCGAGGCCGCGCCGGACAATGATCCGGTGTACCGCGAAGACCCCGATGCCACGCCGCACATCGTCTGGCAGGTGACCGGTGTGCAGCGGCGGGGCAACGAGCAACGCTTCGTCATCCGCGTGAAGACCCGCGATGTCGACCGCAGCGTCGAGCAGATCGGCAGCGTGGCCCGGTCGATCCCCGACGCCCGCCTGCGGCCGACCGTCAAGCCGGTCGTGCCCTCAGCCGACGAAGACCCCGGCCAGGTGCTCGCTGAGCACCACGGCGGGGCCAACACCACGGCCGCCGCCGCCGATGACCCGCCGATGCAATACGAACTGGAAGTGCCGCCAGACCAACTCGAACGTGTGGTGAAGATGCTGCGCGACGAGCCGGTCGATGCCTACCACGATGTCGCGCTCGAACAGCATGGCGACGATGAAGCGCTCGCCACCGCGATCGGGCCGGACTTGCGGCGGAATTGGCCGTCGTTCGCGCCGGACTACCGCTCGATCCTTCGCCAGCAGGTGCCGCTGTCGCTGGCCGACGCGGACCGGCGCGAGGGCGAGGGGCCTGAGCCGTCGCCAGCCGTACACGCGGTGGTCGTGCCGATCGTGATCGAAAAGTACTTCGCCGACGCCCCGCCCGACGCCCAGACCGATGACTCGCAAGCCGATGACGCCGCGGCCAACGAGCCGCAGCAGGTGCCCGAGGAACTGGTGCCGCGGATCGCGCCGCCGCCGTCGCTTGGGCCGTGACGGCCGATCTTCCGATATCATCCAACACGCGCTTCACGCCCGGCCCCGCGCGGGCCCGCGCGGGCCCGCTTTATTTTGCCTGGAGGTACCGATGGACCACGGCTTGGAAAACAATCACGACCTGAGCTACGAGACGTGGCGGGTCTTTCGCATCATGGCCGAGTTCGTCGACGGCTTTGAGACGATGAGCCGCATCGGCCGGGCCGTCACGGTGTTCGGCTCGGCGCGGACGACCGAGACGCAGCAGCCCTACAAAAAAGCCGTCGAAATGGGCCGGCGCTTCGCCGAGGAAAACTACGCCGTGATCACCGGCGGGGGGCCGGGCATCATGGAAGCGGCCAACCGCGGCGCCTTCGAGGCCGGCGGGCAATCCATCGGCCTCAACATCACCCTCCCCATGGAGCAGAAGCCCAACCCTTACCAGACCCTCGAGCTGAACTTCCACTACTTCTTCGTCCGCAAGGTCATGTTCGTCAAGTACGCCTCGGCGTTCGTCATCTTCCCCGGCGGCTTCGGCACCATGGACGAGTTCTTCGAGGCCATGACCCTCATCCAGACCGAGAAGATCAAGCCCTTCCCCGTCGTGTGCATCGGCACCGACTTCTGGAAGGAAATGATCGACTGGCTGCGCGACACAATGCTCCGCAAGTACGGCAACGTCAGCCCCGAAGACATGGACCGCTTCATCGTAACCGACAGCATTGAGGACGGGATCACCGTGATCCGCGAGTGCGTCGAGAAGGGCCGATTCCTGGGCCCCAAGCCCCACGACCTGACCGGCCGCGCCGCCCGGATGACCGGCGAGGGCACCGTGGTCGGCTACGAAACCCACACCTACGAGCAGCACCGCCGCGCCGAGGAACAACAGAAGCGGCGAGATTGAGCCACGCGACCGGTGCTCGGGCCGCGCCGGCCATCTGCTATCATCCGCGCCATGCGTTACCTCAGCACGCGCGGACAGGGCGAACCGCTGGACTTCGAGCAGGCGATGCTCGACGGGCTGGCGCGGGACGGCGGGCTGCTGGTGCCCGAGTCGTGGCCGCGGGTCTCGGCCGACGATATCCGCTCGCTGCGCGGCAGGCCGTACGCAGATGTCGCGCTGTTCGTGATGCGGCCGTTCGTCGGCCGCTGCATCGACGAGGCGACGCTCAAGCGGATTCTCGACGAGGTGTACGCCGGCTTCAGCCACCACCGCGTTGCGCCGCTGGTGCAGACCGGGGACGACGACTGGGTGATGGAGCTGTTCCACGGCCCGACGCTGGCGTTCAAGGACATCGCGATGCAGGTGCTCGGCCGGCTGTACGACCACGTGCTGGCCCGGAGCGGCACGAAGGCGACGCTCATCGGCGCGACGTCGGGCGACACCGGCTCGGCGGCGATCGAGGCCATCCGCGGCCTCGACCACGCCAGCATCTTCATTATGCACCCCCACGGCCGGACCAGCGAGGTCCAACGCCGACAGATGACCACCGTCGATGCGCCCAACGTGCACAACATCGCCATCGAAGGCACATTCGACGATTGCCAGAACCTGCTCAAGGCGATGTTCAACGACGCGGCGTTCCGCGACCGGGTGAAGATGAGCGGGGTCAACAGCATTAACTGGGCGCGCGTGCTGCCGCAGGTGGTGTACTACTTCGCCGCGGCCGTGGCGCTGGGCGCGCCCGAGCGGCCGGTGAGCTTCAGCGTGCCGACGGGCAACTTCGGCGACATCTACGCCGGGTACGTCGCCAAGCGCATGGGCCTGCCGATCGATCGGCTCATCATCGCGTCCAACGTCAACGACATCCTCACGCGGGTCATGCACACCGGCGAGCACACGCTGGGCGATGTCGAGCGGACCTTGAGCCCGTCGATGGATATCCAGATCTCCAGCAACTTCGAGCGGCTGATGTTCGACATGTACGACCGCGACGGCGGAGCGATCGCGGCGCTCATGCATCAGCTTAAACAGGCCGGGCGGTTTACGATCGAACCGTCGCGCCTCGGGTTTGCCCGCGGGCAGTTCGATGCGTACCGCGTGGATGAGCAGGACACGCTCGACGTGATCCGCTGCGTGTACCAGTTGTGCGGCGGGTACCTGGTCGATCCGCACACCGCGGTGGGCGTGGGCGCCGGCGGTCAGGCGCGGGCCGCGGGGCTGACCGGCCCGCTGGTCGTGCTGGGCACGGCTCACCCGGCGAAGTTTCCCGATGCGGTCGAACAGGCCACCGGCTTCCGCCCCGAATTGCCGCGCCGGCTGACCGACCTGTACGAGCGCGAAGAGCGATACACCGTACTCCCGGCCGATCTGGACACGGTGATGGGGCACATCGCGGCGCTGGCCTGAGCGCATGCCCGCCGCTGGAAAACCCGGCCGATGTGAATACACTGTGAGCCAATCGGTCACGGGCACCGCTTGCGTCGGCGCGGCGCGGCGGTACGCTGATCGGATCAGGCCTCTCGAAGGGATTCGCCATGAAGGTTATCTGCGATCGTGGAGCGTTGGCCGAGGCGCTGGGCCTGGCCCAGGGCGTCGTCGTCGCACGCACCCCCAAGCCCGTGCTCACCTGCGTCAAGCTCTTGGCCGAGGGCGAGGCGCTCACCCTCGCCGCGACCGACATGGAGATCGCCGTTCACATGGTGGTCGATCAGGTCGAGATCCAGGAGCCCGGTGAGGCGCTGGTCCCGGCCGACAAGCTCACCGCGATCGTCCGCGAGTCGGCCGACCCGACGCTCACGATCCACACCGACGGCGATCAGACGCATGTCACCGGGGCAGACTCGCACTACCGCATCTTGGGCTACCCCGTCGCCGAGTTCCCGCCGGTCAGCCCCTTCACCGGCGAGGGCGACTACGAGATCGCCGCGGGTGCGCTCAACGAGCTGATCACCCGCACGCTCTTTGCCACCGCTCGGGAGAACAGCCGCTACGCGATCAACGGCGTGCTGGTCGAGCGCGAGGGCAGGAAACTGACGATGGTCGCGACCGACGGCCGGCGGCTGGCGCTGGCCAAGGGTTCGGCCACAGGCGAGGGCGCGGGGCAGAGCATCATCGTGCCCACCAAGGCGCTGAACCTGCTGGAGCGTGTGCTCGACGATCCTTCGGAAAAGGTGAAGGTCAAGGTCGCGAACAACCAGGTGCACTTCGCCACCGAGGCGGTGACCTTGACGAGCAATCTGGTCGATGGCAACTTCCCGCCGTACAAGGATGTGATCCCCAAGGAGCACGACCGCAAGGCGACGTTCAGCACCGATGCGCTGGCCAGCGGGGTGCGGCGTGCGGCGCTGCTGACCAACGAGGAATCCAAGGGCATCAAGCTTTCGTTCAGTCCCGACCAGCTCGTGTTGTCCAGCCGGGCCCCGGAGATGGGCGAGGCCGAGGTGAGCGTGCCGGTCGAGGCGTTCGAGGGCGAGCCGATCGAGATCGGTTTCAACCCGCAATTCGTGACCGATGTGCTCAAGGTGATCGACGCCGACCAGGTGACGATCGAGATGAAGGCGCCCAACAAGCCGGGCACGCTCAAGGCCGGCAGCGATTTTCTTTACGTCGTCATGCCGATCTCATTGGGCTGAGCGGCGGAACCTAAGATACACGTATGGCCAGAATCGGACGAGGGCTGCCCGGCGGCGGTCGGCGAGGCGGCAAGGGCGGGGACATCCCGCGCGAGTTCGCGGAGACCGCCCACAGCTCGCGCGAGCGGTACAAGCAATTCCGCGAACGCAAGACCTGGCGCGCGTTTGGCACCAACCAGACATCCGACCGCGCCTCGAGCTACGACCGCCGCGTTTACCTCGGCCGCTACGCCGAACTCATCCGCCCCTTCCGCTGGGCGGTGGCGAAGCTGATCGCCATCGGCTTTGTCGCCGCGGCGATGGAGATGGTCGGCCCCGCAGCCACGGGCCTGATCATCGATTACATCCTCCTGCCCGAGGACCTCCCCGCCGCGCAGAAAGTCAACTGGCTGGCCCTGGCCGCCGGGAGCGTGCTGGTCATCATCCTCATGTCCCGCGCCCTGGACACCTGGCGGAACATCGGCACGATCAGCACGAATCAGAAGATGATCGTGCGCCTGCGCCGCCGCCTGCACCGGCACCTGATGCGCCTGCCCATCCAGGACCTGGAGAGCATGCGCACGGGCATGATCGTCTCGCGCCTCTCGGGCGATGTGGACAAGGCGACCGGACTGCTGCAGCAGGCGCTCATGTCGCCGTTGGCCGCGCTGTGGCGCGTGATCCTCGCCACCGCCATCCTGTTCATCTGGAACTGGAAGCTGGCCCTGGCCGCGTGGGCCGTGCTGCCGTTCATGATGGTGATCTCGCTGCTGTGGGTGCGAGGGATTCGGCCGATCTTCCGCTCCGCCGGGCGCGACCGGAACATCAT
Organism: uncultured Planctomycetaceae bacterium; assembly: GCA_964620345.1. GTDB lineage: Bacteria > Planctomycetota > Phycisphaerae > Phycisphaerales > Zrk34 > CAZUHK01. Next base: position 4,194 of record CAZUHK010000053.1, on the reverse strand, counting down.
CGACGCCCGGGCGACCGAGACGTTCAGCGGCATCCGCGTCGTGCGATCATTTCGCCGCGAGGGCCGCGAACGCTTCGACTACGCCGTGGCCGACAACACCATGACCCGCAAGCGGCTGTTCGGCCGGGCGCTGGGCCTGGCGGTCGATTCGGCCTGGCAGGTGCTCATCCCCGTCAGCGGCCTGATGGTCGTCTGGGTCGGCGGGTATCTCTACGTCCATGGCCACGCGGAGATCGGCCAGATATTCGCCTTCCAGGCCTACTCCATCCGCCTGCTGTTTCCGATCTTCGGCATCATCAGCTCGCTCAACCAGACCCAGGAAGCTCTGGCGGCGATGGAGCGTGTGTTCGAGGTGTTCGACATCGAGCCGGACAAGCCCGATCGGCCCGACGCCGTCGAAGCGCCCCGCCACGTCGAATCGATCGACTTCGACCACGTCGACTTCCGCTACGACGACGAGGGGACGCTGGTGATTGAAGATTTCACCCTGCACGTGCCCGGCGGATCGGTCACGGCGCTGGTCGGCCCCAGCGGCGCGGGCAAGACGACGCTGACCGACCTGATCGCCCGCTTCTACGATCCGACCAGCGGGGCGATCCGTCTCAACGGCATCGACCTGCGCGACATCAAGCTCGATTCCTATCGCTCGCTGCTGGCCGTCGTGCCCCAGGAGGTGTTCCTCTTCGATGGCACGGTGCGGCAGAACATCGCCTACGGCCGGCGCGGCGCCGGCGAGGCCGAGATCCGCCACGCCGCCGAACGGGCCAACGCCCTGGGCTTCATCGACGACCTGCCCCAGGGCCTGGACACGCTCATCGGCGAGTGCGGCGTCAAGCTCTCCGGTGGCCAGCGCCAGCGCATCAGCATCGCCCGCGCCATCCTCAACGATCCACAGATCCTCATCCTCGACGAAGCGACCAGCAACCTCGACACCGAATCCGAGCAGCTCATCCAGGCCGCGCTGGCCGACCTGTACGAGAACCGCACCACGTTCGTCATCGCCCATCGCCTGAGCACCGTGACCCATGCCGATCGCATCGTCGTGATCGACCACGGCCAGATCGTCGAGACCGGCACGCACGACGAGCTGATGGCCCTGAGCGGCACCTACGCCGACATGATCCACCGCCAGCGCGAGTTCGCGACGACCGGCGCGGCGGATCGTGATGCGCTGACCTGACCCTGGGCTTCACGATCGGACCGCTCGCGCGCCCGGTGACATCGTGGCGGTGGCCAGCGACGCGCCGATGACGATCCAGTCGATGGCGACGAGCGTCTGCATGGGTTGCCTCCCAGCCGGGGTGAGGTGATGGTGCGGAGCATACCGGTGCGGGCGGGGCCAGGCCAAGCGTGGCCGGGTCGCGTGGTGGGTGGCGGGGCGGTATCTTCGGCATCCCGGCGCGGATTCGGGCCGCGGCCAACAGGGCGACGCGAACCCATGCTCAAGTACAAGCTCATCTGGGCGTTGATGGACCTGTCGGTGCTGGCCATGCTGACCGTGCCGGCGGGGTTGCTGGCGCTGGTGATGTGGGCCACGGGCCTGGCGGCGTGGCTGAGCCCGGCTGGCTGGATCATCGCCTCGCCGCTGCTCTATGTCGCCTGGCTGTTGCTGGTGCTGCTCAACAGCGCGTTGCAGGTGGCATGGCTGCCCAAGGATTTCAAGCCGCGACGCCTGGACGCCAACACGCCCGGGGCGGGGCGGCGGATGGTGGGGGTGATCGCGTCTTACCAGCGCGTGTCGTTGTTCTACCACCTGCCCCTGGGCCGGCGCGTGAGCCACTCGCCGTTGCTGAGGCCGCTGCTGTTTCGCGCCTGTGCTCCGGCCCACCACGTCAGCCCCTCGGCCAGCGTGTTCGGTACGATCTTCGACCCGGACCTGACCCACATCGGCCCGGGCACCACCATCGGCGATGGCGCGACGCTCGTGGCCCACGTGGTCAACCGCGCGGTGTCGCAAGATCGGGTCTTCCACTCGGCACCGATCCGCATCGGCCAGGGCGTCACCATCGGTGGGCACAGCTACATCGCCATGGGCGTGACCATCGGCGACGGGGCGATCGTGCAGCAGGTCAGCTACGTCGCACCGTTCACCACCATCGGCCCGGGCGAAACCTGGGGCGGCAACCCCGCCCGACGGCTCGACACCGCCGCGGCGGACGAGCGCTCGGCCGATGACAACGCGGTCGATGATTCGCACCGACAGGCGGCCCGCGCGTTGATCGTCGAATCGCTCGCACTGAAGACGCCGGACGATGGACCGCTGGATGCGACACACTGCCCGCAGTGGGATTCGCTGGGCTGCCTGGCGATCAGCGCGGCGCTGTTCAGCCGGCACGGCGTGCGGCTGTCGCCGCAGCGGACGATGGCGCTGCGCGATGAGCAAGCGGTGGCCCGCGCGATCGCGCAGGGCAACGGCGGGGCGGCCGAGCCGACGCCGGCAACGACCCGCGACGCCGAAATGCTGCCGCTGGCCAACCACGATGCGGCTTTGGCCGGCACCGCGCGGCTGGCGCAGCAGAAGCCAAACCATGCGAAACAGGCACTGGTCATCGCGGCCAACTTCACTGTCGAGCCGATCGCCCCGGCCCTGCGCGGCTGGTGCGGCGCATTCGGCATCGACGCGACGGTTCGGTTCGTGGGGTTCGACCAGGTCGCCGCGGCGCTGTTGGCGCCCGAAGCGCCGTTCGCTGAACACGCCGATGCGATGTCGGTGGTGTTGCTGTGCGCAGAGAACCTGCCGGGCGCCGAGGCGTTGGACGCGACGCTCGATGCGATCGAGCGGTTCGGCGATCTGTACCCCGGTCGCACATTGCATGTGGGCACGCTGCCGCCGGCGGTGGCGACGCGCGGGGCCGAGGTGCGGGACGTTGATGCGCTTCGCGTGCGTTGGCGGCAGCGGCTGGTCGGCATGGCGCACGTGAACGTGCTGGACACGGCCGGGTCGATCGAGCGGCTTGGCGCCGCCCGGGCCGGCAGCGACGCCGCCGCGGCCGAGCTGGGCGCGCCTTACTCGCCCGATGGCTTTGCCGCGCTGGCCGCGCCGATCGCCCGCATCGTCCGCGCCGCGCACGTGCCGCCGGCCAAGGTGATCGCGCTCGATGCGGACGGCGTGCTGTGGGGCGGCGTGGTCGGCGAGGACGGCCGCGAGGGCATCGCCCTGGGCCCCGAGCCGCCGGGCAGTGCATTCATCGCATTGCAACAGGCACTAATCGACCTGCACGACCGAGGTGTCATGCTCACGATCGTGTCGCGCAACGAATCGGCCGACGTGTGGGATGTGTTCGACCATCACCCCCACATGCTGCTCAAGCGTGAGCACCTGGCGGCGGCGCGGATCAACTGGCAGCGCAAGTCGGCCAACCTGCGCGAGCTGGCCGACGAGCTAGGCCTGGGGCTGGATGCGTTCGTGTTTATCGACGACGATCCGGCGAACCGGCACGAGGTCACGACCGCACTGCCGGAGGCGCACGTGGTGCCGATGCCCGCCGATCCGGGTCGGTACGCCGCGACGCTCGGCCGGCTGTGGCTGTTCGACACGCCGCAAGTCACCGCGGTAGACGCATCGCGCACGCGCATGATGCACGATGAGCAGCGGCGCCAGACCACGCGCGACGCCGCGGCGAGCTACGAGGCCTACCTGGCCGATCTGAAGCTGCGCGTGACCATCCGCCCGCCGGCCGATGATGACTGGCCGCGCGTCGCGCAACTTTCGCAGCGGACCAACCAGTTCAACCTCACGCTCGAGCGGCGGACGATCGAGCAGTTCCGCACGCTCGGCGCCTCGCACGAGGTGCTGCTGCTGCACGCGGCCGACCGTTTCGGCGACTACGGCGACACGGGGCTGGCGGTGCTGGCCGACGATGCGGCGCACGCCGATGCGCTGCGCATCGACACGTTCCTGCTGAGCTGCCGCGTGCTGGGCCGGGGGGTGGAGCGGGCGCTGCTGTACGCGATGATCGAGCTGGCGCGGGCGCACGGCCGATCGCGGCTGGTGGCGCCGTGGGTGGTCGGCCCGCGAAACCAGCCGGTGCGAGACTTCGCGATCGACGCCGGCTTTGAGCGGCGCGGCGATCGGCTGGAATTGTGCATCGGCGACACCGTCGCACCGCCCGAGCACGTCGCGCTCGACCTGCGTCTGCCGGCGGTGCGCTGAGCGCCCGCGTTGGCCGCGCCCCGCCCAGCCGATACGATTGC
>CAZUHK010000052.1:0-16037 GCA_964620345.1 uncultured Planctomycetaceae bacterium | reverse complement strand
CGCGGTGGGCGGCGATCAAGGACGTGCTGTTGCATCGGCTCAGCGGCGCGTGGGCGGCCGACTGGTCGGTCGCGTCGGCCACGGGGTTGTTCGACATTCACCAGATGGAATGGCACGGGCCGGCGATGGAGCTGGCGGGCGTGGATCGGGCGGCGCTGCCGCCCCTGGTGCGGCCGGCCAGCGTGGTGGGCGGGCTGAGCCGGCCGGCGGCGGAGGCGACCGGGCTGCCCACGGGCCTGCCGATCATCGCCGGCGCCAGCGACGGGGCGCTGGCCAACGTCGGCGCCGTGGGCATCGACAGCGATGCGCTGGTCATCACCATCGGCACCAGCGCGGCGGTGCGGCGCATCGTGCGTCGGCCGTTGCGGGATGAGCGTCGGCGGAGCTGGTGCTACGTGGTCGACGCCGACCGCTGGCTCAGCGGCCTGGCGATGAACAGTGGCGGCGCGGCGCTGGCCGAGGCGCCGATGCTGGTCAGCCGCGATGATAAAGCAATCGCCGCGGTGCCGAAGGGTGCCGACGGGTTGACCGTCCTGCCGTTCATCCACGGCGAGCGCGACCTGATCTGGCCGCACGATGCACAGTGGGCGGTGCTCGGCCAAACCGACCGCCATGGCCCGGCCCACGCGGCGCGAGCGAGCATGGAAGCGGTGGCCTGCGGCGTGGCGGCGATGATCGACGCCCTGCCCGGCGACCGCCCCACCGCCGCGCGGCTGACCGGCGGGGTCACCCGCTCGGCCGTCTGGCCGCGCATCGTCGCCGAGGTGACCGGCCTGACGCTGCATCCGGTCCAAGCCGCCGACGCCTCGGCGATCGGCGCCGCCCAACTCGCCCGGCTCGCACGCGACCTGCCCCCCGCCCCGCCGCCCGCGGCCGGCCAACCCATCCAGCCCGACCCGGCCGGCCACGCGGCATATCGGTCGGTGCGAGAACGTTTCGCCGCGGCCTGCCGTGAACGGGGCTGGATGACCGATTAGGATGTCGGCAGACGTCTGATCCTCCGCCACCTCAGCCCCCACCGACACAAACGGCCATGCAAAAGCAAGACATCTTCGAAGCGACCGTCGAGCACTACCTCGCCCCGATCATGCAGTTCCTCGAAGACCCAGGCGTGACCGAGGTGATGATCAACCATTCGGACGAGATTTACATCGAAAAAGACGGGCAGATGGTCCGCACCCAGGCCAGGTTCGCCGATCAGGAGGGCTACGAGGCCGCGGTCAACAATATTCTGCAATACACCAACCGCTCGCTGAGCGACGCCGACGCTTTGATCGACGCCCGCCTGCCCAACGGCAGCCGCGTACACGTGGTCAAGGAGCCGTGCGCCCGCCACGGCACGGCGGTGTCGATCCGCAAGTTCGGCCAGGCCACGCTGGACATGGACTGGCTGGTCGAGCTGGGCACGCTGACCGAGCAGGCCCGCCAATACCTCAAAATGGCCGTCCGCGCCGAGCGCAACATTCTGGTCGCCGGGGGCACGAGCACTGGCAAAACCAGTCTGCTCAATGCCTTATCGCGATACATCCCCCCGCACAGCCGCATCGTGCTCATCGAGGATTCGGCCGAGCTTCAGCTTCAGCAGGACCACGTGGTCTCGCTGGAATCCAAGCCGCCCGACCGCTACGGCCGCGGCGCGGTGGGCATCCGCGAGCTGTTCCGCTCATCGCTTCGGCTTCGGCCCGACCGGATCATCATCGGCGAGGTTCGCGGCGGCGAGGCGCTGGACATGATCCAGGCGATGACCTCCGGCCAGGGCGGCTCCATGGGCACGCTGCACGCCAACAACCCCGCAGACGCCCTCAACCGCCTGGAAACCATGGCCCTGATGAGCAAGATCGAATTGCCCCTCTACGCCCTGCGGGCCCAGGTGTCCAGCGCCATCGACGTGATCGTGCAGATGAACCGCTTCGTCGGCGGCCGACGCATGACCAGCCACATCACCGAAATCGACCCCCTCGGCGACGACGGCCACTACCGCCTGCGGGAGCTGTTCGGCGTCGAGGCCCACATGGGGGAAAACGGCGAAAAAACTCTGCAATTGGAATGGCACGACGTGCGTTCATCTATGGCAGGGCATCTCAAGCCGCAGCAGGAAGACGAGATTACCGACCTGACGCGGCCCTTGTTTGACCCCGATGCCCCCGCGACAACGTCTGATTCGGATAGAGGTTAGGCCGTGTTGCACCGCATCCGTGAAAGCTGGACCCGCTCGCTGGCCGATGAAAGTGGCGCGACTTCTCTCGAATACGCGCTGCTGCTGGCCGCGATCGCGATTCCCAGCTACTGGGCGATCAAGTTCGCCCTCGCGGCCCTGACCGGTCACTACCAGATGATGACCACCATCAACTCGCTGCCATTCCCGTGAACCGGGCGGCCGCATACGAAAGGACCGAGCGATGAACGGTATTGTGAACTTCCTGAAAAAGGCCTACCGCGACGAGCAGGGCGCCGAAGGCCTGGAAAAGCTGCTGATCGTGGCCGCGATCGTGCTGCCCCTGCTGGGTCTGCTGATCTTCTTCCGTGACTGGATCACCGAGTGGGTCAGCGGCGAGGCCGAGCAGGTCCGTGGCGATGCGGACAACTTCGACTATCAGGATCCGGGCTTCTGATTGACCGCCTGGCACCCTGATGTTCAGCGCCACGGCCGGGCATGACGATGCACGACGGCACCGCGTTTGGCCTGCTTGCCGCCATGCTGATCGTCGCGTCGGTCACCGACGTGCGGTCGGGCAAGGTGTATAACTGGCTGACGCTGCCGGCGGCGGGCATCGGCATTGGCTTGGCCGTGGCGTTTGGCGTTTACCATGCCGGGCTGGAGGGCGCGCTCGATGGCCTGCGCGACTCGGTGCTGGCGATGGTCGCAGGGCTGCTGATCCTGGGCCTGGTCTGCGGCGCAGGCGGCATGGGCTGGGGCGATGTGAAGCTGCTCGGGGCGTTCGGGGCCATTTCCGCAAGCTGGCAGTGCGTGGTCAGCGCGATGATCTATTCGTTCGTGATCGCCGCGCTGATGGCCCTGGTGGTGATGATCCGACACGGTTTGGTCAAGCGGACGTTCGCCCGGCTGTTCGGCGCGGCGATGCTGGCCTCGGCCAAGGTCAAGCCGGAAATCCCCGACGACAGCCCGAGAATCCCCTATGCTCTGGCGCTGGCGGTCGGCGGGCTGATCGCGGCGGCCGAGGTGCTGCTGGGCTGGCACACCCCCTGGGCCGCCGGATGGCAGTAAGTTGGCCCGGCGTGCGTCAAACACGATAGACTGATACTGCAAGAGGCAAGCCCATGACCCCCGCCCACCTGGCCCTGGCCGATGGATTCTGGCAGCAGGTGCTCACCAGCCGGCTCACGCTGGTGTGCATCGCGGTCGGCGCGGCGTGCCTGATCGGCCTGGCCGTCGGCCTGATCGTGATCCGCCGCCTGCACCGCGACCAGCCCGCGGCCAACCCGATCACCGACGCCCGCGGCACCGCGACCATCGAGTTCGCCCTGGTCTTTCCCATCCTGCTGTTCATGATGCTGATGCTGACCCAGACCACCACGCTGATGGCGGGCAACATCTTCGTGCACTACTCGGCCTACGCCGCGACGCGCACCGCGATCGTGCAGATCCCCCAGGAATATCCCGACGACAAGGCCAACGTGTTCACCGCATCCGAGGGGCACATCAAGCACGATGCGATCCACCGCGCCGCGGCGCTGGCGCTGGTGCCGGTCGGCGGGCGGGCCGAGTCCAGCCAGACGCCCGCCCCGGCCGAGCAGTTCGTCCAGGGCCTCAAGCAGCACTACGCGGCGTACGGTCGGCCCGAGCCGGCCTGGATCGACAACTTCGCCGCCGCGCGCCTGCGCTACACCATGGACAACACGCGCATCGTCGCGAACATCCCGGTCGACGAAGGTGACTCGTGGGTGTTCGAAGAAATCGACGAGGGCGGCGCGTTCCGCTACGAGCCGCGCGACCCGATCGCGATCCGCGTGGTGCATCGGCTGAACCTGGCCGTACCCTACGCCAACCGCATCTACGCCGACGGCATGCGCGACGGCGGGCCCGGGCGCTACCGAATCGTCAGCGCCCGCTACGTGCTGACCAACGAAGGCGTGCGCGACGAGATGCCGCCCCTGCCCGAAGCACCCCGCCAGGCGCCCTGATCGCGATGCGACTTGCCCCTGCGCCCCCGTCGGGCCGATGATAGCACGATGAGTTCACACACCGATTCCCAACTTCAGCCCGCCCTGAACCCCGGTGATTCGCTGGGGTACTTCGAGGTCAAGCAACCCCTGGCCGCCGGCGGCATGGCCGTGGTCTGGAAGGGCTACGACAAGCTGCTGGACCGGCACGTCGCGATCAAGCAGATCGCCGACACCCAGGTCACCGACGAAGCGGTGCGTGAAAAGTTCCGCCAGGAAGCCGACCTCCAGAAAAAGGTCTCGGCCAACTCCAAGAACCTCGTGCAGGTGTACGACTTCGTCGAAGACCCGCGCGGGCTGTTCATCGTTATGGAGTATGTGGACGGCTCGTCGCTGGACCGCACGCTGGCGAAGATGGGCGGGCCGCTGCCGGCCAAGCAGGCGCTGGGCATCATCCACCAGATCGCCATGGGCCTGGCCGCGATTCACAAGACCGGCATCATCCACCGCGACCTCAAGCCCTCCAACGTGCTGCTGCCGCGCGAGGGGGGGGTGAAGATCTGCGACTTCGGCCTGGCCACCGCGCAGGCCGAGCAGGACCTGATGCACCTGGGCACCGCCCGCTACATGGCGCCCGAGCTGTTCACCCAGACCAACGCCGACGGCCGGGCCGACCTGTATTCGCTGGGCATGATCGGCTACGAGATGCTCGCCGGCCGCGAGGCGTTCGAGGAGGCGTTCAAGACCGTCCTGCGCGACCAGCGCAACCAGTCGCTGCGCTGGATGAAGTGGCACACCAACCAGCGGCTGACCGCCCCGTCGCTCAAGAAGCTCAACCCCGACCTGCCCGACGAGGTGGTCGAGCTGGTCGAGCGGCTGATGGCCAAAGACCCGGCCCAGCGCATCGACTCGGCGCCGACGCTGATCGAGGTGCTCAAGCGCACCTTCAGCGGCGAATCGCCCCGGCCCCTGCCCGCGGCCGACGACGCGGGCACCGGCCCGGCCGCCACCGCCGAACCCACCGCCCCGCTGCCCAAGCGCAGCAAGATACCGCTGATTCTCGCGGCCGTGCTGGGCGTGCAGATCCTCGGTGTGGGCGCCTACTTCGGCTGGCAGAAGTACCAGGAGAACCAGAAGCTCCAGGCGGTCCGCAATCAAGCGATGGAGCAGATGCAGGCGGCGCGGAACCTGGTGACCGAGCAGAAGGACTACCGCCAGGCCGGCAAGATGTTCAAGCAACTGGCCGAGCGTTGGCCCGACGACCCGCAGATCGGCCCGCCGGCCAAGGCCCGCATGTACGTCTGCCTGGCCTACCTCAAGATGGAGCAGGGCGAGCAGGTCACGCGGGACATGGACTTCGCCCAGGCCACGCGCATCTACACCGAGGCCGAGCAGGCCCTCAACGCCGCGGAGGACACCGGCGGAATCCACCCCGACACCGTGGCGAAGATCCGCGAAGAGGTAAACAACCGCCGCTCGTTCACCGTCGTGGCCCAGGACGTGGAGAACACGATTCAGCAGATCGACTTTTCCGAGGCGCGGCACACGATCCGCCTGTTCCGCGAGAAGTCCAAGCTCAGCCCGCTCGAAGACGAGTTGCTGAACAAGCTCGCGGCGCGCATCGAAGACCAGGCCAACCGCGCCGAGCTGGACAAGATCGTCGCCCGCGCCCGCAAGCTGCAGGACGAGGGCAAGTTCCAGGAAGCCCGGCAGTTGATCGTCGATGCCCAGAAGAAGTTTTCCGACAGCACGCTGCGCGACTTCGTGCAGGAGCTGACGCTACAGATTCAATACGACTCGGCGATCAGCGCCGGCCAGCGGCTCGAGCGCCAGGGCCGGCTGACCGAGGCGATCGACGAATACCGCCGGGCCGACCAGCTCCGACCGGCCGAAGACCTGAAGCGGAAGATGGTCGAGCTGCGCAGCAAGCACCTGTACAGCGAGGCGTACCGCGCCGAGCAGGCCGGCGACCTGAGCAAGGCCCGCGACCTGGCGCTGCAATCGGACAACCTCAATCGCAACAAGCCCGCGCAGGAGCTGATCGATCGCATCGGCAAGGCCGCGGACAAGCAATCGCTGGTGCAACTGGGCGACCGGCTGATGGCCGAGCAGAAGTTCCTCGAAGCCGCCCAGGCCTACAAGCGGGCGGTCGATCTGGATGCTTCCGATAACGCGGTCAAGGCGAACATGGACCGGGCCTACCTGCGCCACTACGCCCAGTTGGCCGAGGCGGCAATATCTCGCTGGCAACGCACGTTGGACGAGCGTGCACTCGACCAAGCCCAAGACAACCTGTCCAAGACCCGCCAGTACGGCGACACCGATCGCAAGGTCGCACAGGCGTTGGCGACCCTCGGCCACGCCCAGACGTACCAGAGCTACGTCGCCCGCGGCGACGAGGCCCGAAAGCGCAGCGACCTGGGCACCGCGATCAACAACTTCATCCGCGCCAAGAAGCACGCGCAGGAGCACGGCCTGGGCGACCGGGCGTTCGACAGCGCCAAGCAGCGCCAGACCGATGCCCAGTACGACAGTTGGATCGCCCAGGCCCGGGCGGCGATCGAGGCCCGCGAGTTCCGCCAAGCCCGCGCTGCGCTCAAAGCGGCGGTCAGCGCGATCGGCCGTGAAACCGAGGAAACCCTCGCCCTGGACAACGAGATCAAGCGACTTGATCCCGATGGCGAATAACAACCCGCGCCGCCGGGGCGCGGTAATGATCATCACGCTGCTGGCGATCCTGCTGCTGGTGGCGCTGATCCTGTTCGTGCTCAACGTCGGCCAGCAGGTCAACCGGCGCGTGGCCGTGCAGGACACCGCAGACGCCGCGGCCATCGCCGGCGCCACCCACGTCGCCCGCACGCTCAACCGAGTGGCCGCACACAACGTCGCCATGTCGCGCTACGTCGCCCTCGTGAGCATCCTCGATGCGTTGCCCAATGCCACCGACTACACCCGGCGCGAGCAGCTTTCGCTCCGCGATGCGCTCGACGCGCAGCTCGACCGCGGCGTGACCAGCGGCTCGGCCGCACTGGCCGGCGAACTGCGCGCCATCCTCGAAGACTACGTCCTGGAGCTGGACAACGAGATCGATCAGCTCGAAAACGCCCACGGCGTCTTCGAGGACTACGACATCAGCCAGGTCACGCACTACAACGGGCCCGACGGCCCGGGGCAACTGTGGCTGGCGATGATCGCGATGGACGAGATGAACCAGGTCGCCCTGGAGAACCTCGGTCAGTTCACCCAGCGCGTGGCGACCGAAGGCGCCGACGCGGCGATCGGTGAGTTCGGAGCCGGTTTCCTCGTGCCCATCGCCCCGCGGGTGCCGTGGGAGCGGGGGCAGTTCAACGACTTGCAGCGGCCGGTGCTCAACGGCCTGCTGCCGACTCAGATCGACGATGCCTTCGAGCGTCGCGGGCCGTACGATACGCTGTTCGGCTGGCGGGCGGTGGCCACGCAGCGCGTCGGCGGGCGGTGGGTGCCCGACGGCAGCCGACCCAGTGGCGGCGGCCGCGGCGGCGTGCCCATCGGATCGGGCGCCGGCGGGGGCGGCGGCGGCCACTGGGAAGGCGGCGAAGTCCAGGTCGTCGGCTACGTCACATGGGGCATGCACAACCACCTGCTGCGCCGCGTCAGCTCCTTCGTCGCCGGCCACCTGCGCAACACCCGGCTGAGCAGTTGGGTCCACCAGATGTCCCGCGCCAAGCTCAGCTACCTCTGGCAGGTTACGCAGAACGACGACGGCGAGGATGTCGTCACCATCCCCTCGGACCCCGAACCGTCGAGCATCGTCGATCCTCAATGGGTCATCGACTTCGGCGAAGCGGCGCAGATCGGCACCAACCAACCCGACAGCGTGGTCAACACCGCGTTCGTCGCCGTCGAGATCAAGAGCCGCTACCCCCGAGGCCACGCCCAGTTCATGAGCGAGGGCTCGTGGCGGCTGATCACCGATCACGGCCAGCAGCCGCGGCTGGTGCGGCTGGGCGGCTGGGTCGATCCAAGGGGATGGGAAGCGGCGGCGACGGTCGACAAGGTCGTCGACTACGCCTGGCGCGACCAGTGGGAGTACCCCGTGTGGTTCGACCTGGACATCGGCATCGAACCGATGGTGGACGAGCAGACCGGCCAGCCGGTGCTGCAGCCGGTCCATCGCATCGACCACTTCTACTTCCTGGGCATCAACGTGGGCCAGCCACAGGAGATCGTCAATCCCTTCGAGGGCCTGGATCCGTTTTCGAGCGACGCCCCGGCGCCGAGCCACCTGGATCACAACCGGGTGAACCGGACCGACACCGCGCGGCGGGAGTACCTGACCTACCTCGCCGCGGCGCGGCAGCGCGATCATGCGCAGGCCTGGCCCAGCCGGTTCGTCGGCAACAAGCCCTACCCCAACGTGGTCGCGATCGCGCAGGCGAAGGTATTCAACAACCATTCGTGGGATTTGTGGACGCAGATGTGGCACGCGAAACTCGAGCCGGTCAGCCGCTACGATGACTGGCTGGGCCGACTGGCTGCCGGCGCGGCGCAGGCCGAGCCGATCGAGGGCGTCAGCGCCCAGGACGTGGCGCAGATCGAGCAGTACCTGCTATCGACCTCGGTTTTGGGCGAGGCCTTGCTGGAGCACTAGACATGAAGCGTATCAGACGACAACTCACCGCCGGCCGCGGCGCGGCGATGACCGAGATGGTGCTGGTCATGCCGCTGCTGCTGGTCATCCTCTCGCTGGTCTTCTTCTTCGGCCGGCTGATGGTCCGTGCCCAGCATGTGCAGGTGACCAGCCGCTACGAGACCTGGCGCGACGTGATCGATGCGCCGGGCCCGGCGCCCAAGCGCGTGGCGGGCGACCTGGATTTCAGCGACCTCGAAGAGACCTTCTTCGCGGCGCGCAACGAAAGCTTCAGCCGCGTGGTGAACGACAACCGCTTCCCTGAAGAAACCTTCGGCCAGATCATTCAGATGGCGGCGCAAAAGTCGGCCGACGCCGGCGCCTTGGCCGACGCCCTGCTGTATCGGCCGCCCGGGGATGAGCCGCGCATGAGCCACGGCCACCGCGAGGGGTTCAGGGTGGGCTACGAGACCGACGTACCGCTGTGGCGACAAATGGAAGGCCCGATCCGCCGCCACCACGCGCGCATCGGCCACGAGTGGCACTTCTCTCACAACTGGACCGCCGGGCCCGACCAATGGGAGGGCAGCGCGCAGACGCCCCACCACCTGCGGGCCCTGCGCGATGTGTTCCTCGAAGAGTTCGACGACTTCCTCGACTCGATCGACGGCGAGTCCGACCCGGAATATGGCGACGGCGACACCACCCAGCGCTCCACCGAGCGGGCGCTGGCCAGCTTCATCCGCACGATGTACCTGCACGACCCCGGCTACCGCGGGCCGATCGTCGACAACGAGAACCAGACCAACTGACCGACCCCCAGGGGCGACGTGAAGGCCAGGCCCCCGCTGAGCGTGATCGCGCGATGGCTGGCCGCGGCGGCGATGCTCGCCGCGGCGGGGGTGATTTACTACGCCGCGCGTTCGCTGGCCAACCCCGACCCCGGCGCCGCCGTCGGCGAGCGGCGGATCGTTCGACCCGACGACGGCTCGCACCGGCCGCCCTCGGACGCGAGCCCGCCGCGTGTAATGGGCATCGACCTGCCCCCGACCGCCGCCGACCTGCCCGAACCGGCCGATCTGCCGCCACCGGCGGGGGCGATGAACCTGCTCCGCCGAACCTCCGGCGAAACCCCGCCGCGGGAAATCACCAGCGTCTGGTCAATCGCTGACGCAACCTTAGCCGATGTAGCGTCTTACTATCGGCAAGCGGCGACGGATCGCGGGTTTGCGTCATTGAACCAGGCCGGATCGGTCGATCAAACGGTTGAGCGGCTGGTGTTCGAGGCCGACCACCGCTTGCTGACGGTGCGGTGCCGACAGGTGGGTGACGCGGTTCGCGTGGTCATCCAGTTGCGATACACTAGCACGCCTGGCTCGGACTGATCACGTTTGTGGAGGTTTGGTCAACATGACGCAAGCGACTACTCAGCCGGCGGCGCGACCGTCTGGCGCTTCGCCGGCGACGTCCGGCGGCGGGGGCGGGGCCCAGCAGGCCAACATCCCCCTGATCCTCATCGCCGTGGGCCTGGGCCTGGTCACGGTCATCGCCACCAACTGGTACGTGCATCGGGTCAAGACGCAGGTGGCCGCGGACATGATCGTGGTCTACAAGCTCAACCGCTCGGTCGAGCCGGGCGACAAGCTCCGCGACCGCGACGTCACGCCCCTGCGCATACCCCGCACGCTGCAGGAAACCTACGTCGAGGGCCTGGGCGCGATCACCCGCGATGCACTGGGCAACCAGATCGGCCAGGAGTTCAAGCGGTTCGCCAAGTCGTCGAGCTTGCTCACCTTCGAGCTGTTCACCCGTGCCGGCGGCGGCCCCGGCGGCGACGTGCAGCCCCGCGAGGGCATGCGGTCGCTCACCATCCCCGTCAACAGCGAGTGGACCCCCCGCACGCTCGATCCGAACGACCTGGTCGACATCTCCGCGGTGCTGAGCATCCCCGGCCAGCGCACGCAGGACGTGCTGATCATGGAGCGGGTGCGCGTGCTGGGCGTGGGCGACCGGCTGATCGGCTCAAGCGACTCGGGCCGGCGACGCTCGCTGAGCACCGTCACCATCGAGACCAAGCCCAGTGAAAAGAGCGCGCTGGTCACCATCGGCCGCTACGCCGTCGACGAGGAGTTCATCCTCGCCGAGCGAAACCAGACCGACACCGACATCCAGATCGATTCGGGCAGCGTCAACCCCGAGGTGCTCCGCATGCTGGGCATCAAGATGGAATCCGAATAGTTTCCGGCTGACGTGAGCGATACATGGAAGTCTGGCTGCTCGATCAATCGACCAACACCCGGCAGACGCTCGACGTTTCGGCCGAGCAGATGACCATCGGCCGCGAGGACGACTGTCAGATCGTCCTCAAGGGCCCGTTCGTCGCGCGCAAGCACGCGCGGATATTCCGCAAGGGCAACCAGATGTTCGTGGAGAACCTCAGCCGCTCGGGCGTGCGGGTGGCCAACCGCGACGTCGACCAGGCCAGCCCCGCGCGGGTGGACTTCGGCGATGAGATCCAGATCGCCCAGTATTCGATCGTCCTGTCCCGCCCCGGCGCCCACGGCGGCGGCGGCGACGACGACGAACGCGCCCGCCAGCGCAAGCTCATCGAGTTCGAGCAGCGCGTCCACGCCGAGCTGATCGACCGGATGAACCTCCGCGTCACCGGCCACGTGAACAAGCGCGACTCGGCCTACGTGCAGCAGATCGTCGAGCACATGACCGAGATCCTCGCGCTACGCACCGACGAGCTCGCGCCGGCGGTCATCCGCCACATGGTGCACATGCACCTGCACCGCCTGGTCGTCGCCGAGGTCGTCCGCCAGTGCACCGGCAAGGTGCAGACCGAGTACCGCGCCGCCGAGCAGGTCGGCGCCGACCCGGCGCGCGAACGCGCGATCACCGAGCTGGTCACCGGCCTGGTCGACATGATGCCCCTGCTGTTCGACCCGACCAGCGTGCAGGACGACCTGGCCGTGGCCGAGGAGGCCTTCGACGACCTGTTCGAACAGCAGTACGACTCGATGTCGGCCAACCTCCGCAAGTACATCGTCCATCAGGTCGTCAGCAAAGACCTGCTGGACATCATGCTCGGCCTGGGGCCGCTGCAGGACCTGCTGGAGATGGCCAACGTCAGCGAAATCATGGTCGTGGGCAGGGACCGGATCTACGTGGAGAAGAACGGCGTGGTGCAGCCGACCAGCCGCGTGTTCTTCTCCGACGAAGTGCTGATGAGCGTGATCGAACGCATCCTCACCCCCGTGGGGCGCCGGGTCGATCAGACCAACCCGCTGGTTGACGCGCGTTTGTCCGACGGCTCGCGCGTGAACGTCATCATCCCCCCGCTGTCGCTCGCCGGGCCGTGCATCACTATCCGAAAGTTCGCCTGGATCCCGTTCACCATCGACGACCTGATCGAACGCGGGGCGATCAGCGAGCAGTGCGCGGCGTTCATGTCCGGCTGCATCACCGGCCGGAAGAACATCATGGTGTCCGGCGGGACCGGCTCGGGCAAGACCACGCTGCTGAACACCCTGTGCGCGTTCGTCCGGCCGACCGAGCGCGTCATCACCATCGAGGAATCGGCCGAGCTCAAGCTGCCCCAGCCCCACGTCGTGGGCCTCGAAGCCCGCCCGGCCAACGTCGAGGGCCGCGGCGCCTACACCATCCGCGACCTGGTCAAAAACTCGCTGCGGATGCGGCCCGACCGCATCATCGTCGGCGAGGTCCGCGGACCCGAGGCACTGGACATGCTCCAGGCGATGAACACCGGACACGACGGCTCGCTGTCCACCATCCACGCCAACGAGCCGCTGGACATGGTCGCCCGGCTCGAAACCCTCGTGCTCATGGCCGTGGACATGCCCGTCCGCGCGATCCGCGAGCAGATCGTCGGCGCGCTGGACGTCATCGTGCAACTCCAACGCTTCGCCAACGGCCAGCGACGCATCACCCACATCTCCGAGGTGCTCGAGATCGATCAGGAGACCCACGCGATCCGCCTGGAAAACATCTTCGTCCTGCGCGACGAAGAGCAGCCACGCCTGCGGCATACCGGATACATCCCGACCTTCGCTGCCGACATGATCCGCAAGAAGCTCATCGACGTGAAGATGTTCCTCTAACCGACCCGCGACCGCATGAACGACGACCTGACCATCCTGATCCTCATCTCACTGGGCGCCTTCGCCACGGTGTTCCTGTTCATCCGTCTGGCGCTGCCGGAGATCATGATCCTGATCCGCCACCAGGAGCGGCGGATCGACGCGGTGCTCAACCGCCAACTGCTGATGGACGTCAACCCCCGCATGGCCATCATCGGCGAGGGGCTGCTGATGGTCTTCCTCGCCTTCGCGCTGTACGCGCTGGGCCTGAAGTTCTGGGGCATCCTCATCGGCGCGCTGCTGGCGCTGTTTCTGCCCAACCTGATCATCAACCACCTGGAGACCAAGCGGCGGGAGAAGCTCAACGCCCAACTGGTCGACGGCATCACCTCGCTGGCCTCGGGCGTCCGCGCAGGCCTGACGCTGGTGCAGTCGTTCCAGTTGCTGGTCAAGAACTCGACCGGCCCGATCAAGCAGGAGTTCGCCCAACTGCTCCGCGAGTACGAGCTGGGCGTGGACCTGAACCGCGCGATGGTCAACACATCCAACCGCATCGGCTCCAGCCACTATCGGCTGCTGTTCGCCGCGATCGGCGCGCACCGCGAGCGCGGCGGCGACATGGCCCAGTCGCTGGACCGGATCACCGATTCGATCCGCGAGATTCAGCGGCTCGAAGGCAAGCTGCAAACCCTCACCGCCCAGGGCAGAAACCAGGCGTGGATGATGGCCGGCATGGCGATCGTCGTGCTGTTCATCGGGTACATGATCGCCCCCGAGGAGACGGTGCGCGTGCTCAACGATCCGTTTGGCCGGGTCATCCTGCTGGGCGCCGCGGCGATGATCACCGCCGGGTTCCTCTGGATTCGCAACATCATGTCGGTGGATATTTAACCGATGCAGTTCGACGCCTACCTCATCACGCTCAGCATCCTCCAGTTCGCCTCGGTGTCGCTGGTGATCTGGTCGGTGTTCCGGGTGCGTCTGCAGCCCGAGCCGCCGGTGAATCGGCGGATCGCGATCGCGCTGGGGGTGGGTGAGCGGAGCACGCCGTTCGAGACGCCTCTGCTGCGACAGTTCATGCTCGCGTGCCTGATGCTGGCCCGGCGGTTCCCGATGTTCCGCGACCGCATCCGCCAGGACCTGGAGGCCTCGGGCAACCCCAACGCCTACGACGTGGAAGAATACCTGGCGGTGTGCATCGCCTGCGGGGGCGTGATGGCCGGCGTGGGGCTGCTCAGCGCCGGGCTGTTCGGGGCGTTCGGCGGGGTGGTGGCGATCTTCCTGGTCGCCGCGGGCTTCTACGCCCCGCTGTGGGCCCTGGGCGACGCGGCCCGCCGACGCACCACCTCCATCAGCAAGCAGGTGCCCTACACCCTGGACCTGGTCGCGCTGATGATGGAGGCCGGCGGCACGTTCACCGAGGCCATCGACACGCTGATCCGCGACGAGCCCGACGACCATTTCAACCAGGAGCTGCAACTGGTCCGCGCCGAGATCGACTTCGGCACCACCCGCAGCGTCGCACTGGCGAACATGGCCCAACGCATCCCGCTCGAATCGCTGCGCGGCGTGGTGGGCGCGATCAACCAGTCCGAGGCGCTGGGCACCCCGCTGTCGACGATCCTCAAAAACCAGGCGAGCATGCTCCGCCACGTCCGCAGCGTCCGCGCCGAGGAGATGGCGGCCAAGGCGTCGCTGAAAATTCTCGTGCCCTCGATGCTCATTCTGCTGGGCGTGATGCTCGTGATCTTCTCGCCGATCATCCTGGCCCTGTGGAAAGGCGAGGGCGGGGTGATGGGCTGAGCCGGCCTGCTTCGTGCCCCGTGGCCCGACCGGGCCGACTGATTTACACTGACGCCTATGACCCCGATCACCGTCCGCATCCTGCAAGGCGCCGCCGCCGGCCGAACCCGTACCTTCGACGAGCCCCAGCTCGCCTTCGGCCGCAGCCCCGACTGCCACGTCGTCATCGACGTGCCCGAGGCCTCGCGATACCACGGCGCCATGGTGTTCGAGGGCGGCCACTGGACCGTGGTGAACAACAGCCCCAACGGCACCAGTGTCAACGGCAGAAAGCTCGGCAAGAAGCGCCCCGAACTCAGGAGCGGCGACGTGATCGGCGTGGGGAAGTTCGGCCTGTTCGAGGTGGAAATCGCCCAGCCCCAGCCGCCGGCCCCCGTGACCGGCCCGGCCGCCGACCCCACCGCCGCCGGCGAGGTGCCCGAGCCGGCCAACAAGATCAGCGGCAAGAGCAAGCTGTGGATCGGCATCGGCGTTTACTTCTTCCTCATGCTCGTCGTCTTCATCGTGCTCACGCAGGTGGCTGGCAATGGCCCGGGCAACGGCGTCGCGGCGGCCCAGCCGCTCACCGCCGAGCAGATCGAAAAGGAGATCACCCAGCCGCTGGACCTGGCGCCCAACGAACGCGAGGCCGATGCCGCGCTCAAAACCGCGCAGGAGGCATACCAGCAGGCGGGCGTCGATCTGTCCGCCCGCTACCGGGCCTACCGCGCGTTCAAGCGGGCCGAGGCCTACTCGAACGGCAAGATCCTCAGTGACCCGACCAACGCCCAGGCGGGCATGAACCAGCGCGAATTCAAGAAGTGCGAACGCGAACTGATCGACGCGGTCGTGCAGCAGTACCAGGAAGCGTACAACCAGCTTCGCGCCGGTCAGTTTGCCGAGGCGGAGAAGGCCTTCCGCGATCTGCAACGGATGTACCCGGATGCGACGAGCAGGATTCACCGCAACGCCGGCCAACAGATCAGCGTCGCCCGCGCCAAAGCCGGCGCGGCGCGGCGGTAGCTGGGCCTGCCAGCCCCCCTGCTCAGCCAACACCACCAACTCATTCCGCGCCGCCGCCCCGGAATCACCGCCCCCCGGCCCGGCCGAAAATCCGCATTCCCCACGCCCCAACCGGGCGGACAAGCCGCCCCACCGCGCGCCAACCCGTCGCTGTCCGCCCACCCCCCGGCCCCGCCGCGCCGCCGCACCGCAAACCCTGTGTTCCACGGCACTTGCATCCCGGCCCACCCCGTGACCGCCCGTGACCGCCCGGACATGGGGTTCTCGGCTCTCGGATGCCGGTTGTGCAGCCACGTCACACCCCCGCCCGGCCACCGCCGGCCCGGCGAGCGACCACCGCCGGCCCGTAGTGGGTGCCACACCTTGTCCCGAAGGGCAAGGTGTGATGCCGTCCGCAC
>CAZUHK010000051.1:0-16107 GCA_964620345.1 uncultured Planctomycetaceae bacterium | reverse complement strand
TTGCCGCTAAAGCGGACAAGGTGTGGCACCCACGCTGGACGAATCCGCCGCGGCGCAGGCGTTGGCGGCGGGACATGACGCTTGTCCGACGGCTGCGCGAAACGTACACTGAGAATGTGCATTTTCAGGAGATGGCATGAAGGCGTCCTTTGTCGATTTGCGGCGGCGCTCGGCCGAGGTGATCCGGGCACTCAAACGCAATGAGCGCGTGACGGTGCTCTACCGCGGCAAGCCCGCGGCCGTCATGCATCCGATCGCCCAAGCCGCGGAAGACGCGGGGCCCCCGGCCGCGGAACATCCGGCCTTCGGCCTGTGGGCGGACCGGGATGACCTGACCGACGTGGCCGAACAAATGCGCCGCCTGCGACAGGGCCGGTTCAATGCTCTTTGATACCGACGTGCTGATCTGGTACCTGCGCGGCAACCACCGCGCCGCCCAGGCCATCAATCGCGCCGACCATCGCGCCCTGAGTACGATCACCTACATGGAATTGCTGCAAGGGGCGCGCAACAAGGCCGAGCTTCAGACGATCAAGTCCTTCCTTCGCGACATCGCGTTCGACACCGTGGCGCTGAGCGAGAACATCGGCCACCGCGCGTCGATCTACCTTGAGGAATATGGTCTGTCGGGCGCGATGAGCATGGCCGACGCGCTGATCGCGGCCACGGCGGTCGAAGCGCACCTGCCGCTGTGTACAGCCAATGTGAAGCATTACAAGCCGGTCAAGGAATTGCGCATCAAGCGCTTTCGTCCGCAATAGAGCGGGTTGCAGCGTCGCGGCGCGTCTGGCGGGTGCCACACCTTGTCCCGAAGGGCAAGGTGTGAGGCCGTCCGCACCGGCGCACACCTTGCCGCTGAGGCGGACAAGGTGTGGCACCCACGACGGGTCGCCTAAAGATGCGCCAGGCCTCAGCGGCGGCGATTGCGGGGCTTGCGACTGGAAGTGGTGCGGCGGGGTGCGTGCTGGCGCTTCAGCTCGGCGAGGGTCGCGAGGTTCTGCTTCGCCTGCTCGCCGCGCCGCGGTGAGTGCAGCAGACGCTTGAGCTGGGCCTGGGCCTTTTCGAGCTCGCCCTGGCGCGTCAGGGCGACGGCGAGGTTGAGCCGGGCGTCGTCGCCGATGATGCGCGGGTCGAAGCCGATCGTTTTGTCGTAGTCGTGCCGCTCGCCCATGCGAACCAGCCGGGCGAACATCTTCTGCGCATCGGCGAACCGCCGCTCGGCCAGCGCGCGGTCGGCCTCGATCCAGATCAGCGGCGGCGAATCTTCGAACCACCGCCGCGCCAACTGCCGCGCCAGGCCGACCGACCAGCCGGCCGGCTGCCGCTCGTCGGGCACCTGCATCAGGTACTCCAGCAGCAGCGCGACCTGCGGTGTGGGCGGGCGGTCGTCATCGACGCGCGGCAGGATCATCGCCGCGGCCTGCTCGTACGCCGCGCTCGCCCGCTCGTCCTCCAGCAGTCGGTACGTGCCGGCCAGCTCGATCTGGTAGTAGAACTGGCCCGGCCGATCCGCAAGTTCCATCGCCAGCAGCCGCGCCGATCGCTCCAGCTTCGCCGGGCGCAGCTCGGCGAAGTAGCCGAAGTGCCGCAGCATCACCTCGCTGCCCAGTGCGGTCTTGTCCGCGGCCGCGGCGACCTGCGCCTCGTGCGGCGCGAAGTGCGGATGGCAGCGGCCGACGAACCGCAGGTCCGGCCGATTGCGGAACAGCCGCATCTGCCACATCACCGTGAAGCGGCTCAAGTCGTCCGGGTCGGCCAGGTCCTGCCGCTGCACGTACCACGCCAGGGCGTTGTGGTCGGCGATGCACCGCCTCAGCACGGCCACCGAGCGGTCGAGCAGTTCCTCGTCGGCGTCGAGCCAGAGGATCCACTCGCCCCGCGCCCGGTCCAGCGCGTGGTTGCGCGCCGCGGCGAAGTCATCGCACCATGGAAAAAGCTCGACGCGGGCGCCGAGCTTCTTCGCGATCTCAACGGTGTCGTCAGTCGAGCCGGTGTCGGCAAGCACGACCTCGTCGGCCACGTGCTGCACCGAGCGGATCGCGCGGGCGATGTTCGCTTGCTCGTTGCGCGCGATCAGGCAGACCGACAGATTCATGTCGGGCCATTCAGTCGCCGCGACGGCGCCGCGTTAGGATCAGCGTGCCGCCGAGCAGGGCGATCGTCGCCGCGGTGGTCGGCTCGGGCACGAACTGCCCGGTCGCCGAGCCGCCGGCCGTCGGGTCCGAATAGGAGACCAGGTCCGACGCTTCGCCGTCGAAGTTGCCGATCAGCCGGTTGAAGAAAAAGTCAGAGCCGTCTTCAACGAAGCTGCTGATCGTCGTGGTGTCCATCGTGTCCAGCGCGGTCTTGAGTTCCGCTTCGGTCGGCGTTCCGTCCGTCAGGGCGTCGAAGTCTTCCGAGAAATCGATGATCGACGCAGCGTCTTCCGGGTCGAACGAGACCACGACGCCGTCGTCATAGGCGGCCACGATCGCGTAGCCCAGCGTGTTCGACTCAAAGTCGAACGCTTCCTGGACGAGGACATCGTTAACGACGTTCTCATCGTAGTTGAGCGTGGTGCCCGCGGTGACCGAGTCGGCGACCTTGAACAGCTCGACGATCGGCGTGGCGCCCGACGAGTTGTAGTTGAAGATCGCCGCGACGTAGGTGTTGTCCAGATCGACATCCGGGCTGATGGTGCCCGCAAGGCGATAATCGGCTTCGGGGATGAATACCGGGACATCCCCCACGGCCTGCTGCGTGCCGCCGGCGAGGGTGGCGGCGGCAAGCGTGGCCCCGAGACACGCGCGGCGCAGGGCCTTGTGCGAACGACTGAAAACGCTCATAACTTTCTCCAATCACATAAATAGGTGTAGGAAACCCGACTCGTCCGAAAGAATACCCCACAAATCGCGTCGCCGCAAGAACAAAGCAAAAAATTTTTATCGTGTTCCGGGCAGGACCGCCCGTCGATTGAGGAACAAGTGCTCGTCATCGCCACAGTTGCGGGTGATGCGCAGCGTCCACGGCGGGCGATTTTCAGTGCCCCGACAATGTTCGCGGCGGTCACCGACGATCCAGCGCCTGTTTGAGATCACCCAGGGCTTGGAGACAGCGGCGCTGAAGTTTGAGCCGGCCGACGGCGGCCTCCCAGCGAGCCACGCTTGCCGGCGACACGCCAAGTCGCTGGGCGAACTGGACCCGGGTCAGGCCCGCCCGTCGGCGCAATCGGGCCACCGACTTGCCCGTGGGACGGAGGGTGGTGCGGCCGTTCGGTTTTGACCGGTGGGTTGGGACCCGGCCCTTGGATTGAGATGTAGCCGCCGATGAAACGGATCGACCGTTGCCAGACGGGCTGCCCTCTGCGCGTTTGCCCTTGGCTGGTTTCGGGGTCTTCGGCTTGGCTTTCGATTTGGCCCTGGCCCTGGCCTTGGCGGGGGATCGCATCGCGGCATCGTCGCTGGGTACGGCCGTTGCAGACGGCGGACTTTCATCGAGCTCGATGCCAAACACATCGGCGAGCTGATCGTCGGCCAAAGTCGGCGCCCCGCCATCGGCGTGGTCGGGCAGGTTCAGGTCGGCCGCGATCAGCTCCTGCGGATCGACGTTGCGCAAGGTGAACAGCAACTGCGGCCGGGCGTCGAGCCGGTTGCCCACGCCGTAGAGCGCCGCCGCGACGTGCTTGCACATCGTCGCCCAGTCCGGGCACGAACAGTCGAGCGTGATTTGCCCGGGTTTGGGGAACAGGCCGGTCTGGCGATCGGCCACGACGGCCATGACCCGGTCGGAGAGCTTGCCCTGCAACAGTTCGAGCATGGAGCCGATCTGCCCGGCGCATCGGCGCTTGATGTCCTGCCATGCCTTTGCATGCAGTTTCGCGATTTTGATGTTCACCTGATACAGCCGACTACCGGCGACGCGAGCTTCGATGAGTCCGGGCTTGATGCCCAGATGGCAGACCGAGCCGTTGCGGGCGTAGCTGCGGCCGCGCGGCAGGCGGTTGCTGAAATCGGAGAACGATTCGAGGTGATCGCACCAGCCCTTGCCCCAGAAGCTGCGGGCGATGGTTCGCCCTTCGATCTCGACCGGTTCGATCGTATGGCCCTGCTTGCGCAACCGGTCCATCTGCCGGCTTGCCTTGGCGCGCCGCTCGGCGACGGGGACGTACTTGGGAAAACCGCCGTACCAGGGCATTGGATGTCGCCTTACATCATGGCTTGCGCCGCATCCAGACGCACCAGTTGCATGATCTGCTCGTCGGGCAGTTCGGTCAACTTCACCTCGCCGCCGTCGCCGCCGAGCAGTTGCTCGGCCAGTTGCCGCTTGTCCGCGATCAGCTCGTCGATGCGCTGCTCGACGGTGCCGGTGGTGATGAACTTGTGGACCAGGACGTTGCGTTGCTGGCCGATGCGAAAGGCGCGATCGGTGGCCTGGTTTTCGACCGCCGGGTTCCACCATCGGTCGAAATGCACGACGTGCGATGCGGCGGTGAGGTTCAGCCCGGTGCCGCCGGCCTTGAGCGAGAGGATGAAGAACGGCGGGCCTTGCTCGGCCTGGAACTGCTGGACGATCCGGCGGCGCTGCTTGACGCTGGTCCCCCCGTGCAGCGTCGCGCCGGGCCGGCCGAACACGCCCGCGAGGTACTCGGCCAGTGGGTCGATGATCTCGCGGAACTGGGTGAAGATCAGCACCTTTTCCTGGCGGCCGGCCAGTTCCTCGCACAGCTCGCCGAGGCGTTGGAACTTGCCGCTGGCCTGGGGCTGGTATTCGCCGTCGCCGGTGAGCTGGCTGGGGTGGTTGCAGACCTGCTTGAGGCGCATGAGCGTCTGCAACACCAGCCCGCGCCGGGCCATGTCGCTGTCCACGTCGGACAACGCCTTTTCCATCGCGCGAACCGACTGCTCGTAGAGCTTGACCTGCGCCCGGGTCAGGGTGCAGAAGCGGTCGGTCTCGGTCTTCTCCGGCAGGTCGGCGATGATCGACCGATCGGTCTTCAAACGACGCAGGATGTACGGACTGACCAGACGGCGTAGCGGCCCGTACTGGTCCTCGTCGCGACTTTCGATCTGTTTGACGAACGATTTGAACAGCTTGGCCGAGCCCAGCAGCCCGGGGTTGAGGAAGTCGAACAGCGACCACAGATCGCCCAGGCGGTTTTCGATCGGGGTGCCGGTCAGGGCGATGCGGGCGTGGGCGCTTAGCGTCTTTACCGCACGCGCCTGCCGGGTGCCGGCGTTCTTGATCGCCTGGGCTTCGTCCAGGACCAGCCGCTTCCATCGCATCTGCGTCAGCCAATCCTGGCGCGTCAGCATCGCATAGGTCGTGACGGCCAGGTCGTAGGGCGCGAGGCGATCCGCGGGGGCCTGGGCGATCGCGGCCAATTCCTCGCGCGGCGTCATGGCGGGGTGGAGGAACTTCAGCTTGAGCTTGGGGGTAAAACGCCTGGCTTCCTGCTGCCAGTTGCCCAACAGCGAGGCGGGCACGACCAACAGCGACGGGCGGCGCGGTTCCGATCCATTCGCCCGCCGGTCCAGCCCCTCCAGCGTGAGCACCTGCAGCGTCTTGCCCAGCCCCATATCGTCGGCCAGACAGGCGCCCAAACCCAGCTCGCCCAGCATGGACAGCCATCGCACGCCGTCCCGCTGATACGGCCGCAGCGTGGCGCGGACGCCGGCCCGCGTGTCGATCAATTCACCCTCGGCGGCCCCCTCGTGCTGACGAAGCCGGCTCAACGTTTCGCGCAACGCCTCGCCCGCTTGGACATGCACCCACGTGCGATCGGTTTGCGCCTCGGCATCTTCGCGCAGGTCCGCCGACGCCCCGGCCAGCATCCGCATGCCTTGGATGAACGTGACCTGGCCGTCTTTGGTCTGTTGCTCCACGTCCCGCCAATGGTCGAGCGCCTGCTTGAGCTTATCTCGATCGACCTGCACCCATTGGCCGCGGATGAAGACCAGGCCCGCATCATCGGCCTCATCAAGCAGTTTGTTCAACTCCGCTTCGGTCAGCCGATCGTCGCCCAGCGCGACGTGGGCGTTGAAATCCAACAAGGCATCGGTGCCGAAGCGTGACGGCTTCTGTTCTCCGATCGTCACCGCCACTTGGGGGCGAGGCCGCTTCTTCCACCAGTCCGGCACCCGCACCGCCAGGCCCGCGTCTTCCAACGCCGGCACGCTTTGCAGAAACGTGTGCGCCTGCTGCGCCGACCAGGCCAGCGGCTGGTAGACCTGGCCTGAATCGACCAGTTGCTTGACCCATTCACAGGCCCGGGCCGCCTGGTCCACCGGCGTGAGCAACTTGATCAACGCCGGCTTGTTCGCGGCCCCGGCGTACTGCTCCAGCGCGCGACGAAGCGGCAGATGCTTCAATTGCCCGCCCACGCCGAAGCCCGTGGCGTAGGTCGCCAGAAACGCGAACGGCCGCTGGCTGTCCTGCTTGTTCTCGGCCAGATGAAAACACACCCGGCCGACCTGATGCCACTGCGGCGCACGCTCGGTCAGAAACGTCCCGAGCGTGCCGGCCGCTTGGATCGCCTCGACGATCCAGCCGTGCAACTCGCGCCAGATCCCTGAAAGAACCTCCCGGCTCAAGTATTCGCCCCCGAGCATCGGCGGCGCCTTGAGCACCAGCGCATCGAGCTCCGCGGGGGCGGGCGGCTCGATCGTCGGCGGCTGGGTCGATTCGGGCACGTGGCAGAGCGAAGTGAGATAGCGCTGGGCGAACGCCTGCCAGTAACGCAAGGTCACCGAGCCGTCGATCGCAGTTCTGTGGACGGCCAGGGCGAACAGCCCGCCGCGCCAGTCCGCTTCGAACGCCGCCCGCACCGCCGACAGTGCCTTGGGTGCTTGCCCGTCGCTCGGCCTATCCAGCGCCAAATGTCCGCCGGGTGTCAGACGCAGTTCCATCATGGCCTGCGCAGGATAGCCGTTTCAGGATCGACGACAATCACCGTGACCTGAGCGACTTGCAAGGCGGCAGCCGCGCCGCGGAGCGCGATGAATGACTCGGTGACGTGGGCGATGCAGCGTTTTGCATCGGCGCCGACAACGCCTGTTTGAGGTTTGACGCGCCGGCGGGCGCGAAGCCGCGAGCGGCAAGGCGGGGTTACGCGCTGAAGCTGGAGCCGCAGCCGCAGGTGCTCGTGGCGTTGGGGTTCTTGAAGACGAAGCCGCGCTGCATCAGTTCTTCCTTGAAGTCGATCTGCGTGCCGTCGAGGTACAGCAGGGATTTGGGATCGCAGATCACGCGGACGCCGTGCACCTCGAACTGCTCGTCGTTATCGTTCTTGGATTCGGTCAGGTCGAGGATGTAGCTGAAGCCCGAGCAGCCGCCGCCCTTGACGCCGACCTTGAGGTAGACGTCTTCGAGCTCGAGCTTCTGCTGCTCGCAGATGTTCCTGATTTCCTTGACGGCCGGTTCGGTCAGTTCCACGGTCATGGCGGGTCTCCTTTGGAAAAGTCCCGTCGGGGTTGGATGCTTCGGGCAGATGATAGGTCACCGCGGCGATGTTTTCGAGCATCGGCGGACTTGGCGGCGGCGCGGGGGTTAGAATGGTGCGATGGCGCTGAAGCTTCGCAACCCGTCGCACGAGGTGCGGTTTGAGATGACGCCGCTGCTGGACGTGATTTTCCTGCTGCTGACGTTCTTCATTCTCGTCCAGCCGCTGATGGTGCAGGCGGAGCTGTTGAAGGTGACGCTGCCGCGGCTGCGTGCGGGCGAGGCGGCGCGGGAGGCGCCGCTGCTGGCGATCACGATCGACGCGGCCGGTCGGCTGTACGCCAACCGCGAGCCGGTCCACGAGGCCGAGCTGCGCCGGCGATTGTTCGCCGCGGCTGAACAGGAGCTGGCGCCCCGCGTCTATGTCGGCATGGCCGCCGGGCAAGGCGAGGTGGATCGCCTGCCGACGATGCTCCGCGTGGTCGAGATGCTGCGCGAAGCGGGCATCGAGGATTTCTCGATCGTTGGGGCGCCGAAGCATGAATGAATCGAAGCGAAGCCCAAGAGGAAGGAGTCAGACGGGATTGCCAGGATGATCAGGATGGTTTGTCACGCCGTCGCGTGCGATCTGCCGCTCATCCAGTCCATCCGGTCGATCCTGTCTGACACCGAATCATGATCGACCGTGAAGCCATCCTGCCGGTTTGCCTGGGGCTGATCGTGGCGCTGCTGGCGCACGCCGCGGCGGTGGGGGCGTATGCGCGTTTGCAGCGGCAGGCCGAGGGCCCGCTGCCCGCGCCGGCGCTGGCGGATCTCGCGGCCGAGCTTCGGGCCGACAGCCCGGTGACGGTTGGCCAGGCATTGAGCATCGAATGGTCGATCCGCAACCGAGGCCGGCTGGGCGCCGGACCGACCGTCGCCACGCTCACCCTCGGCGGCCAGACGATCGGCCAGCCACTCGAACTGCCGCGCCTGGGCGTCGATGAGGCGCAGACCGGCACGCTCACCCATCGCTTCACCTCGCCGGGCGTACACACGCTGACGCTGGTGGCCGATGCGAACCGCACCCTGAACGAGGGCGATGAAACGAACAACACCGCGTCGGTCGCCGTGGTGGTGCAACCGGCGGCGGACGGCGGCGGCGCGGCGCTGCCGGACCTTGTGCCGTTCAACAACCGCCTGCCGCCCCGGCCGCTGGCGGGCAAGCCCACGGCGGTGACGATCGACATCGCCAACCTCGGCCGCGCCGACGCCCCGCCGTTCGACCTGGCCGTGGTGATCGACGACACGGTGGTCGGCTCGATCGGCGTCGACCAGCCGCTGGCGCCGGGCGCGGTGGTTCGCACCGTCGGCAGCGTCACGGTCGAGCAGCCCGGCGAGCATCGGCTGTGCATCGTGGCCGACCCGGCCGACGCGGTGCCCGAGGCCGACGAGGAGAACAACATCCACTGCATCACCGGCTTCTGGGCCGCGGACGATCCGACGACCCGCCCCGGCCAGGAGCAGCCGGCCGATGAGCTGGCGATCAACCTGATCAGCCACGAGGCGTTCGAGCAGATCGTCGCGGCGCACCAGGAGGCGTTCGACCAGCCGATGGTGCAGATGACCGCCGAGCCGATGCCCGTGGACCGCCGGCCGATCGATCCGACGGACCCGGCGGTGCCCCGGCCCGCGACGCCTGGCGCGCGGCCCGCGCCCGCGGCGACGCCCTCGCCCCAGACCGCGGCCCAGCAAGGCGACGGGCAGCAGGCCACGCCGCGGGATGCGCCCAGCGCCCAGGCGCCGGTGGATCAGCCCAGCGACGAGCGGCCGACGCTGCCGCCGCGGCTGACCGTCGCCGAGGCCGAGGTGGCCGTCGCGCCGCGCCAGGCCGACGCCCCGGCCGAGCCGATCGAGCTGGAACCCACGCCGCGCACCGCCGACACGCCGCGCCCCGTGACCGACACCACCGAGGCGACGAACACGATCGACCAGCCGCGGATCAACAAAGACCCGGCTGATCGGATGACGCTGACCGACCCGCCTATCGAGGTGCGCGACACCGGGGACGAACCGACCGTTCCCGAGAGCATCGCCGACGTGCCGCGGTCGGCCCAGGTGGAGCGGCTGACACCCGACGCGCCGCCCCAGCCCCAGGCCGACCCGGCCGACGCGACCCAGCCCATCGAGGGCCAGGCGGGGGACGAACCGGCCGAGGCGGCGCTGCCGATCGACCCATCGCCCCAGGCCGACCCGGCCGCGCCGCGGGTCGAGCCGGTCGAGGTCGCGATGGCCCAGCCGCAGTTGAACCAGCCCGAGGCGCAGGTCGATCCGACGCGCCCGACCCGGGCCGACGACGCCGCGGGCGCCCAGCCCACGCCGGCCACGCCGCAGAGCCAGCCCCAGCCCGCCGCCCAGCCGGGCCAGGACGCCCGGCCCACCCCGGCCCAGCGGACCGACCTCGAAGCCCCGCCGGTCAGCCGCATCATCGCCGCGACCATCACCCCCGGCGGCACGCAGACCATCCAGGGCGTGCAGATCAAAACCGTCGAACCCCGCTTCAGCCCCGTCGCCCGGATGACCGCCGTGCCGGCCAACCCCGTCTACGCCATCCAATTCACCGGCGAGGGCAAGGTCATCAAGGTCGAGCAACTCAATTCCACCGGATGGGTCAACCTCGACGCGCCAATGCTGGCCGCCCTGTACAAATGGAAAGCCAAAGGCAACATCCACCCCGAGGGCTTCACCATCGAACGCCTGGAAATCAAGATGCTGCGCGAGTGAAGCGCTTCGCGGCGCGCCGCGCGCTCACCCGCGCTTGCGCAGGGTCATCGCGTGGAAAGGCCGGCCCTCGCGGCGGTACTTGCGCTCGAAATTGGTGCCGACCACTTCCCCCTCGCCCGCGCCTTGCGGCGGCTCGAACGCGCAGCGCTCGAACAGCTCGGCTACCTGCTCGACGTGGTGCGCCATCCACGCGAAGTATTCGCTGTGGTCGGTCACGAGGCGCAGCTCGCCGGCGTCGCAGAGCGTGCGGTGGGCCTCGCGGAGGAACGGCCCCTGGATGAGCCGGCGCTTGTGGTGCCGCTTCTTGGGCCAAGGGTCGGGGAAATAGACGTGGATGACCGCGAAGCACGCATCGGGGCAGTGCCAGCGGACGAACTCGGCCGCGTCGGCGTGGAGCAGGCGCGCGTGGGTCAGGCCGTGGCGACGCAGGCGGTCGGCTGCGTGCAGCCAGTACTCGCGCGCCCACTCGATGCCCAGGTAGTTCGCCTGCGGTCGCGTCGTGGCCTGCTGAACGAGGAACGTGCCCTTGCCCGATCCGATCTCCAGCTCGAGCGGTCGGCCGCGCCGGGCTTCGGGGAAGAGGGTTTGCAGGTCGAAGCGGCTGTCTTGGGGAACGCGCTGGATCGGCGGCAGGTCGGCGCGGCTCAGCCCGAAGCAACCGGGGTCGAGGGTGTGTGGGGTGCAACCGCCGCTCATCGCGCGGCATTGTAGAACACCGGCGCCCGGCCGCTACGCCCCGCCGTCGGTCTCGGGCGCATCCTCGGCACCGTCGCCGGGCTGGCGCACGATCAGCACGAACACCGCCCCGGCCAGCGCGACGCTCAGCACGGCCCCGAGGATCAGCGCCGAGGTCCGCCCCAGCGCCGCGTACGCGACCAGCACCATGCCCAGGAACAACTGCATCAGCGCCAGCACACCCACGAGGTTGCGCGTGAAGACCGATCGACCGGCCAGGGGCTTGTCGAGCAGTTCGATCGCCCGCGCGGCCTTGGACCGCGGCGGCGCGGCCCCGACCGCGAGCGGAGCGGCGACCGGAGCGTCGGTCGTTTCCTCGTCGGCCGGGTCGGCCGGATCCTCGTGCTCTGAATCGCCGTCGAACGGCTGGGCCTGGGCGATCGCCGCGTCGATGGCCGCCGACGCTTCATCGTCCACGGCCTCCTCGTCGTCGTCCATCAGCTCATCGACCGACTGCATCTGACCGTCGACGCCGTCACCGTCCTGGTCCAACTCATCGGCCACGGCCCGAGCCGCGGAGCTGAGCTTCTCCCGCCGCTCGGCTTCCAGCGGCCCGGCGACCGGCCGCGCGCCGGCGTCCTCGATCTCGTCGATCGACTGGAACTCGCCGTCCACACCTTCGACGCCTTCATCCTCGGCATCTTCGGCCGCGGTGTCCGTTTCGTCGGCGGCCTGGGGCCGGGGCGCGGCGGGCGCGGGCGTCTGCTCGTCGTCGTCCAGCTCCTCCACGGCCTGGAACTCGCCCATCACCTCGTCCTCGGCGCCCTCGGCGAGCATCCGGTCGATCTGATCGAGCATCTGCCCTTCATCATCGCCCGCCGATGCTTCGTCGGGCGCGTCGTCGGGCGCGTCGGTCTGATCGTTCAATCCAGCGGTGGCTTCGTCCAACATCTGCTGCACCTGATCGGCGAACTCACGACCCAACACGTCCCCGCCGCCCGCGGCGTCGCCGGCCGCGGCGCGGTCGCCCGACTCGGGCGGCGCGGGTGCGGCATCACCCTCGCCGGTCGCGTCGGCGGCCAACGCATCAAGCTGCGGCTCGATGTCGTGCGACTGGTTCACGATGTTCTCGGCCGGGGCGCGTCTGAAACATCACCCGCGCGCGGCCCTCTGTCTGCGTGCATTATCGACCCACGGGGCGGGACACTTGATCGGCCCGGGGCGTCGCGGCTTCCGATAAACTCCAGCCCATCATGGCCACGCGACGATTCTACGTGACCGATTGCAGCGCATCGACGCTCGAGCTCGACGCC
The DNA here is from genome assembly GCA_964620345.1 of uncultured Planctomycetaceae bacterium. Lineage (GTDB taxonomy): Bacteria > Planctomycetota > Phycisphaerae > Phycisphaerales > Zrk34 > CAZUHK01. Next base: position 3,940 of record CAZUHK010000051.1, on the reverse strand, counting down.
GAGCAGACCGCCCACGCCCGCAAATCGCTGCGGCTGGCCGTCGGCGACACGGTGGAACTGTTCGACGGCCGGGGCACCGTCGCGACCGGCGCGATCATCGCGCTGGGCCGAACCATGCGCGTCGAGCTGGCCGAGCGGCACACCGTCGAACCGCCCCGGCCGAAGCTGACGCTGGCGTGCGCGGTGCCCAAGGGCGATCGGGCGGCGACGCTGGTCGAGGCCGCAACGCAGTTGGGGGTGGATCGGCTGGCGTGGCTGGTCACCGCGCGCAGCGTGGTCGAGCCCCGGCCGGCCAAGCAGGCGCGGTTCGAGCGGATCGCCATCGAGGCGGCCAAGCAGTGCGGCCGGGCGTGGCTGATGCCAATCGACCCGCCGGCGCCCTTGGCCCACGTGCTGGCCGAGCCGGCCCGACCGGGCGAGCTGCGGCTGATGGCCGACGTGCAAGACCTGCACGCCGGGCCGACTCGGGGCGATGGGTCGTCTAATATAAACGCGGTGTCGGCGGTGACGGCGCTGGTCGGGCCCGAGGGCGGCTGGACCGACGCCGAGCGCACCGACGCCCGGGCCGCGGGCTATGATCCGTGGCGGTTGGGCCCGCACACGCTGCGCGTCGAGACCGCCGCGCTGGCCGCCGCGGCCATCGTTCGAGCCGCCGCTTTTTTCAACGAACCTGGGAGGTAACGCACATGTCCGTCAAGCAAACGATTCTCACGATCACGATGATGCTCGCCGTGCTGCTCGCCGGCGCCGCGCCCGCGCTGGCGCTCGACGCCGAGCACAAGCAGAAGGCCGAGGTGGTCATCGCCCGCGCCATCGACTACCTGCGCGACAGCCAGAATCCCGATGGCTCCTGGACACCGCGGCCGGGCCCGGCGATCACCGGCCTGGTGCTGGCCGGCATGCTCCGCTCGCCCGACATCGACCGCGATGACGATGACGTCAACAAGGCCCTGGCCTACATCCTCCAGCGGCAGAAGCCCGACGGCGGCATCTACGACACGGCCCTGCGCAACTACAACACCGCCATCAGCGTCATGGCCCTGAGCAAGGTCGAGCAGAATGGCAAGTCGATCCAGAAGGCCATCGCCGATGCCCAGAAGTTCTTCCGCAAGCTGCAGTGGGTCGATCAGGTCGACCCGCAGGGCAAGAAGCTCACCCCGAGCCATCCGTACTACGGCGGGGCGGGATACAACGATTCCAAGCACGGCCGGCCGGACCTGTCCAACACCGTGATGATGATCGCCGCGCTGCACGACTCGGGCATCAAGGCCGACGATCCGATCATGAAGCGTGCGATGACCTACGTCAGCCGCTGCCAGGGTGTTGCGGAGAACGACCTGTTCGACGCCCAAACCATCGTGCAGGATGGCGGGTTCATCTACGCCACCTCGATCAACGCCAAGAACATCGGCACACCTCAGACGCGGACCGACGAATCCAAGACCGAGATGGTCAAGGCCGGTGGCGAGTACGACGGGCCCCTGCCGACGTACGGCTCGATCACCTACGCCGGCTACATGAGCTACCTCTACGCCGACCTCGACCGCAACGACCCGCGCGTCAAGGCCGCGCAGCAATGGATCGCCAACAACTACACCGTCGAAACCAACCCGCGCATGGGCCAGCGGAGTTATTACTACTACATGCACTTCCTCGCCCGTGCCCTGGGCGCGCACGGTGAGGAGCAGATCACCGTCTCCGAGGGCGTGCAGCACGACTGGGCCAACGATCTGATCGACGCCCTGGCCAAGCGCCAGCAGGACGACGGCTCGTGGGTCAACCGCGCGGACAACTGGATGGAAGGCGACCCGAACCTTTGCACCGCCTACTCCCTGATCGCCTTGCAGATCGCCCTGGGCCGCTGATCGCCCCCGGCGAGGCCCCGCGCCCGCGCCCCGGCGAGGCCCGCTTTTAGCGGGCCGGCCCGGCGAGGCCCGCCGCAGCCGCGGGCGTGAAAAAAGCCGGCGATTCATGAAGTTTCGAGCAATCCATCACCGCCGGCCGCGTTGGACTGCGAAGGAGAGCAGAGCATGCCGCACGAACCCACCGTCGCGGCCCGACGGGGCCTTTGGTTTTGCATCGCGGCCGCATTCGCGTTTGCCCCGGACGCGGGGGGCGCGATGAACCTGCTGTTCATGGGCAACAGCTACACGCAGCGCAACGACGTGCCCGCGTCGGTCGCCGCGCTGGCCGTGGCCGAGGGCTACGCCCAGCCCCTGATCGTGGCCGACCTCGAAGGCGGCAAGGACCTGGACTACCACGCCGACCGGGTCGCCGCTCATCCCGCCAACAACATCGCCCACCCGACGATCACCGGCCAAACCTTCGACTACGCCATCCTTCAGGGCCAGAGCACCGAGGCCACGCACCGCAACGCCGACGATGACTTCGTGCCCGATGCGCTCGCGCTGGCCGAGCTGATCCGCGGCGGCCCGACCGGCGGCGGCGCGGCGGTGGTGCTGTACCAGACCTGGGCGCGGGCGCCGTTCCACAGTTTCTACCCCGATGACTTTGCCAACCCCGATGCGATGCACGATGAGATCCGCACGAACTACGCCGCGGCGGCCGATGCGATCAACGCCGCGGCGAGCGCGACGGTCGCGGGCCTGGCGCCGGTCGGCGATGCGTTCGCGGCCGCGGGCTACGCCACGGACCTTTACGACCCCGATGGCTCGCACGCCAACGTGCTGGGCTCGCGCCTCGCGGGGCTGGTGATCTACCGCACGCTGTACGGCGAAACGGTGAGCGACATCGCCTACGGGGCCGTGAGCGGCTGGGCCGGGGTGAGCGAAACCGACTGGGGCCGGGCGACCGCCTGGGCCGACGCGATCGACATCACGCCCATCCCCGAGCCCACGACCGCCGCCGCGCTGGCGCTGGGCGCCGCGGGCCTGCGCCGGCGTCGGCGTGGATCGCGCACCTGACGGCGGGCCCGAGCCATTGCACCAGTCGCACGAAAACTCAAAGCACACAAAGCCACAACCGATTCCACTTCGTGTCTTGTCAGGTGCTGCTTCGTGTGTTCGTGGCCAATCGCCCGGCCATGCGTCGCGCCGCCGGGGCCGCTATCATGCTGCCCGCCAACCGATTCGACAGGGAGCCCGATTTTGCAGCGCACGCCGTTCTATGATTACCACGTCGAGCATGGCGGTAAGATGGTCGATTTCGCCGGGTGGGAGATGCCGATCCACTTCGGCTCGATCATCGACGAGCATCAGCAGGTCCGCAACGCTGCGGGCATCTTCGACGTCTCGCACATGGGCCGCATCGAGTTCCGCGGCCGCCACGCCCGGCGGTTCCTCGAACGCATCCTCACCCGCAAGATCAGCGACATGGCCGAGCGGACCTGCCGCTATTCGCTGATCTGCAACGAACAGGGCGGGGTGAAAGACGACGTGCTTGTGTATCGTTTCGACGATCGCTGGCTGCTGGTCGTCAACGCCGCCAACCGCCTCAAACTGCTCGAACACTTCGAGCAGGTCCGCGGCGAGCTGTCGGTCAAGATCGACGACCAGACCCCGAAGCTGGCGATGGTCGCCATCCAGGGCCCGCGGACGATGGAGATCGTCAGCCGGTTTTCCAAGGAAATCCCCACGCTCGGGAACTACCACTTCACGATCAAGAACCTGCTGGTGCTCAAGATGATCGTCTCGCGCACCGGTTACACCGGGGAGGACGGCATCGAGCTGATGCTGCCGTCGGGCATGGTGAACATGGCGATGAAGCTGCTGCTCAAGGAGGCCGACGACGGCGAGCCGGTTATCAAGCCCACGGGCCTGGGGGCGCGCGATTCGCTGCGGCTCGAAATGGGCTTTCCGCTTTATGGCCATGAACTCGAGGAAACCATCTCGCCGGTCGAGGCCGGCCTGAAACGGGTAGTTCATCTCGATAAAGACGACTTCATCGGCAAGGCCGCGCTTGAGGCGCATGTCAATGACGG
>CAZUHK010000050.1:0-16342 GCA_964620345.1 uncultured Planctomycetaceae bacterium | reverse complement strand
TCGTCGGCCAGGCGGGTCTCGCCGGTCTCCGCGTCGGTGTAGTAGTGCCCCTGCGCCGGGCCGGACATGCCGTAGGCGTAGCTCAATCCGGTGTTGAACCACTGGGGTGAGTTGGGCGCGGCCATCTGCGTGAGCAGCATGTAGCAGATCTCGTCGTAGAAGGCCTGGCCGTCCTCGGCGGTGTCGAAGTAGCCGTGCTCCTGGCCCCAGTGGCGCCAGCAGCCGGCGAGGCGATGGATCACCTGCTTGGCCGATCGTTCGGGGCCGGTCACCGGCTTGCCGTTGTCGTCGAGCTCAAACTCGCCGCGCCGCTGGGCGTCAAGCGCATCCATCCCTTCCGAGGGCTGGGGCACGCCGGCCTTACGGAAATACTTGCTCACCATGATGTCCGTCGCGAGCTGGCTCCAGCTCGACGGCACCTGGGCGTCGTTCATCTCAAAGACCACCGACCCATCGGGATTCGCGATCCGACTGGACCGCGTGGTCCACTCGACGCTCTCGAACACATCCTGGCCGGCCTTGGTGAATCTACGGTTGATCTTCATGGCTACCTCGAATACTTCTTGACGTTCCATCCTGTCATGTGAACCGCCGGCGTCCATGCTCAGCGGGTTGTGCTCTAATTCTTGACTAGCCCGGCATGAATGTGCGGGGTCCCTTCTCAAGCTTTATCTTTTGCTCGTACCGGCATATTCATGCCGGGCTACCAGTCCACTGCTGGTACGCGATGATTGCCAAAACCACCGTCGCTTCAACACCAACCGCTGAGACCAAAACCAGAAATACATTTAGCCACCAAACTCTTGTCGCTATTCTGTTGCTTGACTCCGATGCACGGTCTATTGCCGCGGTGAGCCAGAGTGTTGCTTTTGTGATCTCCATCGCTCCACGAATCATGACGCAGGTACGAAACACCTCCGTATCTGGCTCCAACTGGACTTCCTGATTTAGTTCGGCCAGTGTTTTGTCTTTCAGTCTGTTCCTCAGTCCACTCATGGGTCGCTCACTGTTGTTCCTAGCAGTATCCATGCCTGGCTATCAATCACTCCAATTGCTCACTACACCGCGGAGCGTACAAACGCCCGCGAGTTTGAAGCCCGCGGCTCATTCCCGCGTCAATCGACGCGGGGAAGGGTGAGTCCGGTCTGGTTCTGGTACTTGCCGGCCTTGTCGGCGTAGCTGACGGCGCAGGTGCGGTCGGCCTTGAGGAAGATCATCTGGGCGATGCCTTCGTTGGCGTAGACCTTGGCCGGCAGGGGTGTGGTGTTGGAGATTTCCAGCGTCACCTTGCCGCGCCACTCGGGTTCAAGGGGTGTGACGTTGACGATCAGCCCGCAGCGGGCGTAGGTGCTCTTGCCCACGCAGATCACCAGCAGGTCGCGCGGGATGGCGAAGGTCTCGACGGTCTCGGCCAGGGCGAAGCTGTTGGGCGGGATGATGATGTGGTCGGCGCCGGTGACGGCGGTGTCGACGGTGACGAAGTGGTCATCGCCGAAGCGCTTGGGATCGACGATCATCTGCCCGCCGTGGGGCGCGGCGTTGGTGAAGACCTTGAAGACGGTGCCCACGCGGACGTCGTAGCCGTAGCTCGACACGCCGAAACTCACCTGCCCGGGCCGCTTGGCGTTGTCTTCGAACGGTTCGATCGAGACCAGTTCCCGAATCTGTGTGTCGCAAAGGACGGCCATGAATTTGCTCCGTACGACAATCCCCCGTGCCTTTTCGGGCACGGCCCCCGCGTGAGCGGATCTGATAGGGTTCGCTTCGTTACCATCACGAGTCGGCCGAAAAGAAAACGCTCTCGACGAACTCGGCTCTATTCCACCAGAGCGAAAGACATCTTAACCCTATATCTGGTGCATGCAAGCTGAATCTTTACAAAATCTGGGGCCGAACGCAGGTCGATTGCACAAGTGCGGTCATTTGGGCAGCTTACACGAACAAAACTTTTCTAGCGCGATGCTCGCAGAACCGCCGGCGGTGTCCACCCGACAGCATATCCACAAGATGTTGTGGAATCGACAGGTTCTGCACCCTTCATGCCGGTTCACAGGATGCTATAGGGCTGGATGCGTGCCGGTCCGGCTGGATCTGGATTCAGAGGCGAAAAACGCCGGGCGGTTCGCGATGGCGCAGTATGATGTTATATGTTTTTACGATGCGCGGCGGGGCTGGTATACTCGCGGCGATGAGTGACGCCTCGATTGATCTGTCGCAGCAGCCGCTGCTGAGTGACCTGACCGACCCCCAGCGCCAGGCGGTGACGACGACCGAGGGTCCGCTGCTGGTCGTCGCCGCGGCGGGTTCGGGCAAGACGCGGGTGATTACGCGGCGGGTGGCGTGGCTGGTCCGAGAGACGGGGATCGCGCCGTGGAACATCTGCGCGATCACGTTCACCAACAAGGCCGCGGCCGAGATGCGCGAGCGCGTGGCCGGCCTGGTCAGTGAGCGCCAGGCGCGGGCGCTGCATATCTCGACGTTCCATGCGCTGTGCGTGCGGCTGCTGCGCGAGTTCGGCGACCGCATCAAGCTGCCGACCGACTTCACCATCTACGACACCGCCGACCAGCGGCGGTTGATGAAGGACGTGTGCAAGCAGCAGAACATCAACACCAAGAATTTCACGCCCGACACGCTGCTGAGCACGATCTCCAACGCCAAGAACGAACTGATCGGCGCGGACCAGTTCACCGTCGAGGCCAAGGACTTTTACGGCCGCATCACCGCCCGGGCTTACAGCGCATACGAAAAGCTGCTGCGGGCGAACAAGGCGGTCGATTTCGACGACCTGTTGATGAAGACCGCGGAGTTGTTGCGGAACGACGAGCCGACCCGCACCGAATTGCAGCGGCGCTTCGGCTACCTGCTGATCGACGAGTACCAGGACACCAACCACGCGCAGTTCATGATCGCCCACTGCATCGCCTCGGGCCATCAGAACATCTGCGTGGTGGGCGATCCGGATCAGTCGATCTACGGCTGGCGTGGGGCGAACATCCGCAACATCCTGGAGTTCGAGCAGCACTACCCGACGGCGACGGTGATCGCGTTGGGACAGAACTACCGCTCGACGCCGGAGATTCTCAAGGCGGCTGATACGCTGATCCGCAACAACAAGCAGCGTCGACACAAGCCGCTGTTCACCGAGAACGCCGCCGGCGAACCGATCCGCGTGATCGCCGCGAGCGACGAGGAACACGAAAGCCAGCTCGTGGTCGAGTGGCTGCGGCAGCATCACGAGGCGGGGGCGAATTGGTCGGACATGGTGGTGTTCTACCGGATCAACGCGCTGTCGCGCGTGGTGGAAGACGCGTTTCTTCGGGCGAGCATTCCGTACCAGGTGGCCCGCGGCACGGCGTTTTACGATCGCAAAGAGGTGCGCGACGCCATCGCCTACCTGCGCGTGCTGAGCAACCCGGCCGACGAAGTGGCGCTGCTTCGGATCATCAACACACCCACGCGGGGCATCGGCAGCACGACCATCGACCACCTGCGTGCCTTCGCCGCGGCCAATGGGATGCAGCTCGGCGAGGCGCTGGAACGGGCGGGACAAGTTTCGGCGCTCAATGCCCGCGCGGTGTCGGCGGTGGGCAAGGTCCGCGACATGGTGAACCGGTGGCGCGACAAGCTCACCCGGGCCCAGGACGTGATGGTGTTCCAGCCGGGCGTGCGCGACCTGGTCGAGCTGATCATCCGCGAGTCGGGCCTCGAGGCGTACTACCAGAAGGAGGACGAGGAGAAGCTGGACAACCTGTACGAGCTGGTCACCGCGGCCCAGCGTTTCGACGATGAGTACGGCGAAGAGGGGGCGGACCTGGCCCGGCGTTTGGCCGACTATCTCGAATCGGTCGCGCTGGTCGCGGACCTGGACGCGGTCAACAGCGAATCGGGCGCGGTGACGCTGATGACGCTTCACGCGGCCAAGGGTCTTGAGTTTCCGGTCGTCGCGATGGTCGGTCTGGAGGAAGGGCTGATGCCCCACAGCCGCGCGATGGACACGCCGCAGGAGATCGAAGAAGAGCGCCGGCTGTGCTTCGTGGGCATCACCCGCGCCGAGCGGAAGCTGATGCTAAGCCACGCGCGCTACCGCACGATCCGCGGCCTGCGCGAGCGGACCATCCCCAGCCCGTTTCTCCGCGAGCTACCCAACGACGTGCTCAAGAAGGAAGACTTGTCTGGCGCCGCGCGGATGTGGGCGGAGGACTTCGGCAACGACTCGGACGACGAATTCGACGACTTCCGCCCGCATCGCGGCCGCCCGTCGCGCCGCGCCCAGGCGGAGGAGAAGACCGACTCGTTCGTCGGCGCCCGGGTGAACCACCCGCAGTTCGGGCCCGGCTCGGTGCTCAGCGTCACCGGCACCGGCGGCAACGCCCGGGCGAAGGTTCACTTCGACCGCGTCGGCGTGAAAACACTCATCCTCGAATACGCCCGGCTCGAGCGGATCGAATAGGGGGCGGGCGCGGCGTGCGCTATTCTCGCGGACCCGGGGCGCGGCTCGACGAAACGGTCAGGGCCAGAATACTGTTGGTGGTTGATTGGCGCATGGCTGAAGCGTGTCGTCGTCGGGCACGTCCTCGGCGTGGTCGCGCAGGTGGGCGTTCATCGCGTCGCGCATCGCCATCAGCTCCCGTGACTCGCCAGACAGGTCGCGGCACTCGTGCGGATCGTCGGCGAGGTTGAACAACTGCTCTTCGCCGGTGCGGTGGTAGCGGATGTACTTCCACTGGTCACGCACCGCGTAGACGTGATCGCCCACGCCCCGGCACACCCCGAACACCGCATCGCGCACCCTGTCCGCATCGCCGCGCATCGTCGGTACGAGCGACCGGCCGTCCAGCCCGTCGGGCACGGCCACGCCGGCCAGATCGAGGATCGTGGGCATGATGTCCTCCCACGTCGCCAGCGCATCGCACGTGCCTTGCGGGGCATCGACGTGCCGGCCGCTGATGAGCAGCGGCACGTGGGCGGACGCTTCGTAGCCCAGCGACTTTCGGAACAGGTGGTGGTCGCCGAGCATCTCGCCGTGGTCGGAGGTGAAGATGATGTACGTTGGCTCGCGCAGGCGATCGGTGGCGTATTCGCAGTAGGCATCGATGACGTGATGGATGCAGTCGTCGATGTGGTGGACCAGGCCGTAGTAGCCGGCGATGGCGTCGTGAATCTCGTCCGGCGGGAACGGGCCGACCGCGGCGTCTGGCTTGCGACCGCGTCGGCGGCCGTCGTCCTTCGGGGCCCATTCGCCGAGCGTCGGGGCCAGATCGAGGCCGATGTAGCGGTCCCAGTACGCCCTTGGCGGGGTGAGCGGCGGGTGGGGCGCGGTGAAGGAGAGGTGACAGAACCACGGCATCGACGGGTCGCGCCACTTGCGGAAGAACCGCTGGGTTTCGCGTGCCAGCCATGCGGTCTGGTGGTAGACCTCATCGAGGTGGAACGGTCGGGCCACGCGGCCGTTGCCGCTGATGCCATGCGCATTGGAGATGCTCGGCACGCCCTGTTCGTTCAGCCAGTCGGTGTAATCGTTTTCTTGCTGATAAGCGCTGTGCGGCCGGTCGTTGGCCGAGTCGCTGAGGATCATGTGGTCGAAGCCGAAACGCTTGCGCTGCGGGTGCAGGTGGAGCTTGCCGACGAGTTGCGTCTGGTAGCCGGCGTCGCGCAGGGCGCCGGGCAGCGTGACCGGTGGATCGAACGGCTTGCCGTCCTGGTAGCCGAGCATGCCGTGCGTGCGCGGGTGCTGGCCGGAGATAAGCGTGCGGCGGGCGGGGATGCACACCGGGCAGGTGACGTAGCAGCGGGAGAAGTTGGTGCCGTCGGCCGCGAGGGCGTCGAGGTTGGGCGTGCGGAGGATCGGGTTGCCGTTGATGCCCAGCGCGTCGTACCGCTGCTGATCGGTCGTGATGAGCAGGATGTTGGGGCGAGTCATTGTGGAACCTCGGATGGTGGAATGCGCATCGCGGAACGACGGCTGTCGGTCATAGCCCGACCGCCGCGCAACATCAAGCGGCGCGTCGGCAGCGGGCGAGCAGAATTATCCCTTCTCTAACTTGTATATTTCCATCCGGTTTATACAATATTGTCGCCGTCGCCCCACCGGCGGTACGCTTTTGGTAGGCCGTTCCCCCAAACCATCGCACGCACGAAAGGATTGATCCGATGATCACCGCCGCTTCCGCGACCAGCAACATCGCCGAGATTCTCGGCCCCGATGCTCAGGCCCTGCTGGGCTATCAGGCCCGCGGGTTCGACAAAGCCATGCTCCACCTGCCCGGCCCGGACTTCGTCGACCGCATCCTCGCCCAGACCGACCGCTCGCCCAACGTCCTGCGCAACTTCCAGTTGCTGATGAACAGCGGCCGGCTCGGCGGCACCGGGTTCGTCAGCATTCTCCCGGTCGATCAGGGCATCGAGCACTCGGCCTCGGCCAGCTTCGCGCCCAACCCGATCTACTTCGACCCGGAGAACATCATCAAGCTCGCCATCGACGGCGGCTGCAACGCCGTGGCCTCCACGCTCGGCGTGCTCGGCTCGTGCAGCCGAAAGTACGCGCACAAGATCCCCTTCCTCGTCAAGCTCAACCACAACGAGCTGATGACCTACCCCAACAGGTTCGACCAGGTGATGTTCGCCAGCGTCGAGCAGGCGTTCGAGATGGGCGCGGTCGCGGTGGGCGCGACGATCTACTTCGGCTCCGATGAATCGACGCGGCAGATGCAGGAAGTCGCCGCCGCCTTCCAGCGCGCCCACGAGCTGGGCATGGTCACCGTGCTGTGGTGCTACCTGCGCAACAGCGCGTTCAAGGTCGACGGCACGGACTACCACGTCGCGGCCGACCTGACCAGCCAGGCCAATCATCTTGGCGTGACCATCGAGGCGGACATCATCAAGCAGAAGCAGGCCCAGACCAACGGCGGGTACAACGCGCTGGCCGGCTACGGCAAGACGCACAAGAAGGTTTACTCGGACCTGACGCCCGACGATCACCCGATCGAGCTGACGCGGTACCAGGTGGCCGGCTGCTACATGGGCCGGGCGCCGCTGATCAACTCCGGCGGGGCGTCGAGTGGCGCCAACGACCTGGCCGACGCGGTGAAGACCGCCGTGGTCAACAAGCGAGCCGGCGGCATGGGCCTGATCTCCGGCCGCAAGGCGTTCCAGCGGCCGATGGACGAGGGCGTCGAGCTGCTCAACGCGATCCAGGATGTGTATCTCGACGAGAGCATCACCATCGCGTGATTCGCCTGACAAGATCGATCCCAGTGAGGCCCACGTTCTGCGAGCGTGGGCTTCTTTCATTCACCCACTTCGTCCTCATGTCGGCTCAGGAACATCAGCATGCACGCGAACAGGCACGCCACGAGGTTCTGCGCCACGAACTGCAGCGCCTCGGGCAGCATGTAGATCAGCGACACCGCGGGGATCCACACCAGCCAGTTGGGGATGAGGATCGGCACCACGACCCGCCGGTACCATCGGCCGCGCAACGCCTCGCGCAGCGGCGCCCGGCGGTAGCCGCGGTTGGCCCAGAGATAGCACAGCGCCATGGTCGGCGCGGCCCACAGCGGCACGTACACGAACTGATCGACCAGCACCTTGAGCAGCACGGTGGTCGGGGCGCTGTTGTCACCGAACACCGCGGCTTGGCCGCGGTACAGCAGATCGACCTCGGCGCCTTTCCAGCCCCAGAAGGCCAGCAGGAACGCGAGGTAGGCCGGGGAAAAATCCTTCCGCCGATCGCGCTGCAGCACTTGGAGGCCGAACGGGATCAGCCCGGCGAAGATCGCCAGCGCGGGGATTGAATACATCAGGCCGTGCCGCTGCTTGAACGCGCCGATGCGTGACAACACCTCCGCGAACGCCGGCCAGAAGTAGTACCCGACGACGACCGCCGTGCCGAACGCCCAGAGGATCGCGCCCGGCAACAGGTTGGCCCATATCGCGTCGCGTGTCAGTCGCCACACGCCGCGCGGCGCGGGCCGTAAGCTTTGGGCGGTGTCCTGCATCGCTTGCATCTAAGGCAAAAGCCCATCCGGCGGGATGGGCTTTGCGGGGTCAACGGTTGTGCGGTCGACGCCTTACGCGCCGACCGTCTGCTTGTAGGCGTCGGGCATGGGCCTGCCCTCGCTGTCCCAGTGCTTGTTCACCGCTTCGGCCTTGCCGGCGGAGTTGAGCATGTGCAGCTTGCGGCGGACCATCTCGATGATCGCATCACGCCCGGGGCCCAGGTACTTGCGCGGGTCGAACTCTTCGGGCTTGGTGGCGAAGACCTCACGGATCTTCGCGGTCAGCGCCAGCCGCAGGTCCGTGTCGATGTTCACCTTGCACACGCCGTACTTCTGCACGGCCATCGCGATCTGATCCTCCGGCACGCCCTTGGCGTTGGGCATGTTCCCGCCGTACTGGTTCACCAGGTCGATGAACTCCTGCGGCACGCTCGACGAGCCGTGCATCACCAGCGGCAGGCCCGGGCAGGTCTTCATGATCTGCTCGATGCGGTCGAACGCGAGCTTGGCCTCGGTCTTGAACTTGAACGCGCCGTGGCTGGTGCCGATGGCCACTGCCAGCGAATCGATGCCGGTCTGGTCCCAGAACTCCCTGGCCTGCTGCGGGTCGGTCAGGTACTTCTCGACGTTCTCCTCGAAATCCGCGGCGCCGACCACGTCCTCCTCGATGCCGCCGAGCTGGCCGAGCTCGGCCTCGACCACCACGCCCGCGGCGTGGGCCGTGTCGACCGCGGCCTTGCTCAGCGCGATGTTCTGCTCGAACGGGTCGTGCGAGCCGTCGATCATCACGCTGGTAAACCCGTCGGCGATGCACGTTTCGACCAGCTCGACCGTGTCGCCGTGGTCCAGGTGAATCGCGATGGGCAACTCGGGGTGCTCTTCCACCGCGGCGTGGATGATGTGCCGCAGGTAGGTGATGTTTGCATACGCCCGCGCACCCTTGGAGATCTGCAGGATCAGCGGGCTTTGCTCGGCGGCGCACGCCTCGATGATGCCCTGGGTGATCTCCATGTTGTTCACGTTGAACGCGCCCACCGCGAACCCACCTTCGTAAGCGAGGTCGAACATCGGCTTGGTCGTCATCAGCGGCATGTCAGGTCTCCGATCCTTAAAATCTAGGGGGTGTGGTCAGTCCGGGAATTGTAGCAAATTCCCGGCCAGCCGCCGAACGCCCCGCCGGGCGTCTGAATCCGCGTCCACCTCGCTTCGATGCCGCCCGGGCCGTTTGCGTGCGATGTTACGTGCCCAGCAGGCGGTTGAGCAGTTCGTCCATCTGCATCACGGCCATGCCGGTGGCTTTGTCGGCCACGGCGTAGGGCATGTAGAGCCGATCCCCATGGATCATCGCGCCGCAGGTGTAGACGACGTTGGGCACGTAGCCCTCTCGCTCGTCCTCGCAGGGGCGCAGCAGCGGCTGGTCGAGCGTGCCGATGACTCGGGTCGGGTCTTCGAGGTCCAGCAGCATCGCGCCGATGGCGTACTCGCGCATCGGCCCCACGCCGTGGGTCAGCAGCAGCCAGCCCTCGGGGGTTTCGATGGGCGAGCCGCAGTTGCCCAGTTGCATCAGCTCCCACGGTTGGGCCGGGGCACAGAGCACCTCGGCCGATTCCCAGAAGTGCAGGTAATCGGAGTAGGCGATGTAGAGGTTTTCGCCGTCGATCCGGCAGCACATGACGTAGTGCCCGCCGACCTTGCGGGGGAACAGGGCGTGGTTTTTGTTCATCGCCACCGCGCCGTTGAGCGAGTGGAACTCGATGCGGCCCGAGCCGTCGGCCTCGAGCATCATCGGCAGGATGTGCTGGCCGTCGTAAGCGGTGTAGGTGCCGCGGAGCGTGGTCGAGCCGTCGTCGTCGGTGAACTGCACCATCCGCAGGTCTTCGATGCCGCGCGCCTCGGACTCACACATGGGGAAGATGACCAGCTCGGAGATGTCGGCCCGGGGGTCGAGGTCGATATGGTAGTTGGATCGGGCCAGCCAGAGCATGGCGTTGATCGCGTCCGAGCCGTGCTCGTACTGCTGCCAGAGATCGACGGTGTTGTGCACGGCGTCCTGGAGTTGGGCGAGGGTGAAGCGCTGCGGCAGGGCGGTGAGCACGCAGTCGATCGCCTCGTTCTGGACGTTCATCTCCTGGAGCTTTCGGCGGAACAGCAGGGTGTCGTAATGCTTGTCCGGCGCCATGCGCGATCGGTGGATGTGCCGGGCCGGCGGATCGATCTCGACGTGGTCGTTGGCGCCGAGGATGCCGGTGCGGAAGACGATGCTGGACACGTGGCCCTCGCCGGTGGCCCGCAGCGACATGAGGAACCGCACGCCCCCCTCGGGCACGTCCGACTGATCGTGGTGCGCCGCGATCGACGGGTTGAACAACGCCGCGGCCTCGATGGCGTACTCCATCGTGAGGTAGGCCCCGGCGAGCAGGCGGCGGTCGGGTGACCAGGCCTCGCACTGGCCGAGCATCGCCGCGGCCATCGAGTAGTGCTCGACAAACGTTTGCTCCAGGTTGCGGTGGCGGTGGGCATAATCTCGCCGAACCTCCACGAGCATGCGCATCACCTGCGCGTCGCTCAGCCCATCCACCCGCTGGAATAGGTGATCGGCCCGATGCTGCATCGAAAGCGCGAACGGCAGGGTGATCACCCGCGAGTCATCGGACTCAAACCGCACCGGCAGGCGACGCACCGCGACGGGCTGATGGTCGCTCGCCTGCGTCGTGTCGCAATCGTTGGTGGCATGGGTCATCGTTTCTCTCGGCAAAACACGGGAAAATCTCGCATCGGGGCGCAGCGTAACTCATCCGCGGCTCGACGCAACCGTCCTGTCATCGGCCGCCCCGGCGTCGGGCTTCACTTCGTCCACGTCGGCCACGTCCAGCTCCTCGTACCGCTCGAGCTGCACGACGCTCATCAGCGAGATCAGCCACGCCAGCGTCGACTCGGCGCCCTGATTGAGGTTGGGGCCGTCCGCGTGCAGGCCGTCGCGGCAGCCGCCGGTCTCGTAATCGTACAGCACCGAGCGCGTGTCGTTGTTGCCGGTGAACCAGCGGAGCACGTCGCGCGCCCGCTCGACCCAGACCCGATCCTGCGTGCTGCGGTACGCCTCGGCGCAGGCCTCGATCATCGCGAACGCCTCGATCGGCTGCTGATCGAACCGCGCGCGGTGCCCGTCGCGCGTCAGCCAGCCCTGGTTGCCGATCAGCGAGATCATCCTGTCCTTGCCGATCTGAAGGTCGCAAAGCCATTCGAGCGTCCGCAGGCCCTGATCGAGCATGTCCTGGCGGGGAATCCACTGGCCGGCGAGGATCAGCGCGTGCGGCAACTTCGCGTTGGCGTAGGTGACGGTGTCCTCCATCCAGGGCCAGTCCTCGGTCGCATTGTCCTGGAACAGCTTGAACAGCTTTTCGGCCAGCTCGTTGCGGCATCGGCGGGCGTGGGTGTCACCGCCGAACTTCCTCAGGTAGGCGTGCAGGCCGATCAGCGAGTACGTCCAGCTCCGCGGGCTGGTGAACGCCTCGATGCCCTGCACGGCCTGATTGAACATGCTGGTGGCGAAGCTCAGCGTCGATTGATTGGGCGCCATCGCCGCGGCGTAGCCCAGGGCCCAGACGGTCCGCCCGTGCGAATCGTGCGAGCCGACTTCTTCCAGCCACCGCCGATCAAAGCCCATGAAATTGCGGAACCGCCCGGCTTCGGCGTTGTAGGCGTAGTGGATGAACGACATGTAGGTGTCGGCCAGCTCCAGCACCGAGTCGTCCTTGTACAAATCATGGTACATCAGCGCCGCGACCAGCGCGCGGGCGTTGTCATCCGTGCAGTAGCCGTGGAAGCGATCGGGCAGGGCGTAGATCGCGTGCTGGTACATGCCCGTGCGGTCGGTCATGCGGCGAAGGTGATCGAGCTTGATCTGCGGCAGGCCGGGCGTCTTGACGTCGGTCGCGAACGAGCGCACCGGCTTGGGCGACTTGATCCGCTCGCGAAGAATCTCCCCGGCCGTGTCGATGTAGCGGCGGGCGACGTTTTTCCAGGTCCAGTCCCGGCAGTGCAGGTAGGCACGCTTGCGCATCGTGTGCCGCTGGGTCTCGTTGTCGAGCAACTGGTTGACCGCGTCGGCCAATGCGTCCGAATCGCCCGGCTCGAACAGCAGGCCCCGGCCGTCGGCCAGCAACTCCCGGGCGTGCCAGATCGGCGTGGAGACGATCGCCTTGCCCGCGCCCGCGGCGTACGCAAGCGTCCCGCTGACCACCTGCGCCGTGTTCGGGTACGGCAGCACGTACACATCCGCCGAGCCGATGTAGCCGGTCAACTCATCCATCGACACGAAGCGGTTGTGAAACGCCACGTGCTCGCGCATGCCCAGCTCGTCGACCAGGCGTTCGAGCGAGTCGCGGTAGGCGTTGCCCTCGCGCTTGAGCACGTGCGGGTGCGTCGCGCCCAGGATCAGGTACACCACATCCGGATGCTTCTCGACGATCTTCGGCATGGCCTTGATCGCCGTCTCGATGCCCTTGCCCGGCGACAGCAGCCCGAACGTCAGCAGCACCGTCTTGCCCTCGGCGCCGAAGCGGTCCTTGTGAAAGTGCGGGTCGACGAACGGCACGTCGGGAATGCCGTGGGGGATGTAGCGGACCTTGCCCTCGGGGGCGTTGAACACGTCCTTGAGAATGTTCTCCGCGACGTGGCTCATCACCACCAGGCGGTCGGACATCTGCACGATCTCGCGCATCGCGGCGCGCTGGCCCTTGGTCGGATCGGTCAGCACGGTGTGCAGCACGGTCATGATCGGCATGCGCAGCCGACGCATCAGCTCGATCACGTAGCTGCCGTCCTGCCCGCCGTAGATGCCGTACTCGTGCTGAATCACCGCCACGTCGGACTGGTTGATGTTCAGCAGCTCCGCCGCGGTGCGGTAGGCCGGCCGGTCTTGCTGGGCGATCTGGAAGCAGACCTCATCGGGATACGGGTAACCGCCGGGCTGGTCGTCGAGCGCGACGATGCGAGCATTGCCGTGGCCGATCTCGGCGGCGATCGCGTCGCGCAGGTCGTTGCTGAACGTGGCGATGCCACACTGCCGCGGCAGGTACGTGCCGACCATCGAAAGGGTCTGGATCGTGGCGGTGTCGGGGTCGGTGGGTCGCATGAGCTTGCGGTCCTGTCGGGTTGCGTTCGTACCATTATACGGCTTACGCCGCCACACACCGGATGCGCATCAGATCGGTGGGGCGCGTAGAATCAAAAGCGTCCTCATCCGCAACAAACCGGAGACCATCGCCATGCAGCTTGACAAGAAAATCGAAGCCGCGCTCAACCAGCAGATCAACCAGGAGCTCGCCGCGGCCTACAACTACCTCGCGTGCTCGGCCTGGTTCGAGTCGGAGAACCTCAGCGGGTTCGCCGCGTGGATGCGCATCCAGCGCACCGAAGAGCTCGAACACGCCGACAAGGTGGTCGCCTACCTCCTGGACCGCGGCGGCAAGCTCGACCTCGCCGCCGTGGCCAAACCCAAGGCGCAGTTCGATAGCGTCATGCAGGCCTTCCAGACGGCCCTCAAGAGCGAGCAAACCAACTCCCAGTCGATCTACGACCTCTACAAGCTCGCGATGGAGCTCAACGACTACGCCACGCAGAGCTTTCTCAAGTGGTTCATCGACGAGCAGGTCGAGGAGGAGAAGATCATGCACGATGCGATCGGCCTGCTCGAACACGCCGGGGACGATCGCTCGGCCCTGCTCACGATCAACCAGCAGTTCGGCCAGCGCATGCCCGAGTGAATCGCCGCCGCTTCGTCGCCGACCGTCGATCCGCTACCATACGCCCCGTTCTTCGACGGAGCGTGATGCCATGATCGATATCCGCGACCTGCGCGACCACCCCGACAAGTACCGCACCGGCGCGGCCCACAAGAACCTCGACCCGGCCCTGGTCGATCAACTGCTCGAGGCCGACCAGCAGCTCCGCGCGCTGTCCACCAGGCAGCAGGAGCTGACCGCGGAGAAGAACCGCATCGGCAAGGAAATCGGGCAGATGGCCGGCCGGCTCAAAAACGCCCAAGGCGATGAGAAGGCCAACCTTCAGGCCCGGATGCAGCAACTGCAAGAGCGGCCCAGCCAGATCAAGCAGGAAGAGGCCGCGCTCGAAGAACAGATCCGCCCGCTGCAAACCACGCGCGATGCGCTGCTGCTGGACATCCCCCAGCCGGCCGACCCGGACGTGCCCGTCGGCCGCAACGCCGATGACAATGTCGAGCTTCGCACCTGGTCGCCCGACAGCTACGACGTGAGCAAGCCCTTCGAGGTCAACCGCGGCTTCGCGGCCAAAGATCACGCGACGCTGATGCAGGCGCTGGGCATGGTGGATTTCGAGCGGGGCACGAAGATCAGCGGCACCCGCAGCTACGTGCTCATCGGCGATGGCTTTCGCCTGCACCAGGCGATCCTGCGCTACGCGTTCGACTTCATGGTCAACGACCACGGCTTCACGCCCTTAAGCGCCGCGTCGCTGGTGCGCGACGAGATGATGATGGGCACCGGCTTCTTCCCGCACGGCCGCGACCAGGTCTACGACATCGCCAACCCGACCGGCGAGGGCTACGGGCAGGCGATGGCGGGCACCGGCGAGGTGGCGCTGATGGGCTACCACGCCGACGAGATTCTCGACGCCCAGTCGCTGCCCCGCTGCTACACCACGCTCAGCCCGTGCTACCGGCGCGAGGCCGGGGCCGCGGGCAAGGACACCGCGGGGCTGTACCGCATCCACCAGTTCGAGAAGGTGGAGCAGGTGGTGATCTGCCGCGCGGACGAGGCGGAGAGCCGCGAGTGGCATCAGAAGATGATCAGGATCGTGGAGGAACTGCTGCAGGCGCTGGAGCTCCCCTACCGGTTGCTGCAATGCTGCACCGGTGATCTCGGTCCGAAGAACGCGGACATGATCGACATCGAATGCTGGATGCCTTCGCGCGGCGCCGATCGCCAGGGCGACTGGGGCGAGACGCACTCGGCCAGCCGGCTGTACGACTACCAGTGCCGCCGGCTGAACATCCGCTACAAAGACCCGCAGACGCGCAAGAACGTGATCGCCCACTCGCTGAACAACACCGTCGCGGCCAGCCCGCGCATCCTCATCCCGATCGTCGAGATGTATCAGGATGACAAAGGCCGCATCATCGTGCCGCACAAGCTGCGGCCGTACATGAACGGCCAGGACATGATTCGCGGTTAGAACCGCTCGCGGCGCCTCGGGTGATTGGCGGACCGTCCGCATGAAACGCACGCTTGCGCGAAGCCGCAAGCGGCAGGCGCGATCATCACGGTAGCCGACTCGCCCGAAGATTCGCGCTGGCATGGACCACCACCAAAACGGGTCACCGAGGCGTTTTCGATTGATCGGCGTAATGCGTGCTGACGTTCAGCCGACCACGCCAGCCAGCACCAGCACAAACCCCGCGGCCACCGCACCGCCGGCCAGGCGAATCGTCCATTCACCGACCAGCCGCTTGAGGCCCAGGCCCGCGATCAGGCCGCCCAGATGCAGCCCCGCGGTCGCCAGCAGCATGCCGGCGAAGTAGCCCCATGCGTTGGCGTCGCCCATCTCGGCCACGTGCGCGTGGCCGTGGCAGACCGCGAACACCGCGACGATCGCGTTGCCCACATACACGTTCACCTTGGGCAGCAGCGCCGCCAGCAGGCCAAAGAGCATGACCGAGCCGCTGATGCCCCACTCGATCGCGGTCACGCCGTCCGAGCCCCAGACCAGACCGAGCATCCCGCCGCCGAACATGAACAGCACGAACGCCACAGGCAACGACCACATGTGCCGCGGCGACATCCGCGCCGACAGCAGGCCCACCGTCACCATCGCCAGCAGGTGATCCAGGCCGCCCAGCGGGTGCATGAACCCCACGCCGAACGAGTGGACATCGTGTCCCGCGTGCCCAAGCAGAGCGAGCATAAAGTTCCCCTTGAAACGTTCGAGCGATCAGGCCTCGCGGCGCCGGCGAACGGCCCAGAACGCCACGCCCACAACCACCGCGGCCGCGGCCAGCGTGAACGGCAGATGCGCCGGCTCGATCAGCCAGTGCACCAGCGAGTTGCCCTCGGTATGACCATGCCCGGCATGGGCAAGAAGCAATGCCATCGTGTCGGCTCCAATCCTTCGGTGGGGCGGGTGAGTCTACCACATTCCCCCCAACGCCACACACCGCCCCCCAAGCCCGGCCCCGAGCGAGCGCGTCCTCTGTAGCCCCTGGCGAAAGAGGAGCCGCGAGCAAAGACCGGGTTCCGCACACGCCCGCCAACCGCGCGCCAACCCGTCGCTGTCCGCCCCACCCCCGGGCCCGCCGCGCCGCCGCA
>CAZUHK010000049.1:0-16517 GCA_964620345.1 uncultured Planctomycetaceae bacterium | reverse complement strand
GTGTGGCGCAGAGCGCCACGCAAGCATCCAATCGCTTCCGTGAGGCGTGCGAGGGTGGTCACGCGTACTTCTGCTATCGCAGCGCGGAGCTGCGGCTCGAAGGACAGGCGCCTCGAGACGAGGTCGCGCTGAACTACGAGCTCCGTATGGCGTGCGACGCGATCATTCCCGAGGCCTGCACCGCGCTGATCGACCTCTGAGGCCGCTGCGGCGCCGCCAGATTCACGGGTATCGGCTTACCGGCGCCCGTTCGGCATTTTTGCCCCGGTTGACACCGTGCGAGTCGGGCCGACCTTACGGTCGCTGGCGCGCTGACGATCGGCGCAGCTTGAAGTATGCTGGGGGCACGGTGTGCGCGTCGCGGAACGCGTCGAGCCCCGTGTGATCTCTCGCGACCGAGACCCAACGGCCGGCATGAGTGAGAAGGAAGACGTAGAGCGCAAAGGTGGAGCGGCGGTCAAGGAACGGCCCAAGCCCAAGCGCCCGCTCGTCGTGCTGCTGGCGCAGCGCATTCAGCGCCGCGGCATTATTCGCCAGCAGTTCGTTCACCTCGCCCCGGGTCATCGTCTTGCGTGCCATGCCCGGATTGTAGGCCGGCCGCGCCCACACGCGCCGCAGCACGCGCTATCATACACCCACGCAACGCGCTCGGAAGGAAATCACATGACCACCCGCGACGCCTACGTCGACAAGCTCAAAGCCCAGCTCGATCAGATGAACGCGAAGATCGACGCGCTCCAAGCCAAGGCCGAGACCGCCGAGGCCGACGCGAAGCTCGCCCACGAGCAGCGCCTCGCCGAGGCACGCCGGCACCGGGACGAGCTTGAGCAGAAGTTCCGCGAACTCCAGCAGGCCTCCGACGATGCCTGGGAAGACCTCAAGCAGGGCTGCGAGCAGAGCTGGAACCGCTTCAAGCAGGCCCTGGACGAGGCCGCCTCACGCTTCTGACCGGCCGGCTTGGTTCACCGCGACCTGGCGAGGCGCCCGAAGGCCACGACATCATCCCCAAGCCCCCGCTCGCGTTGATCGAGAATCGGCGCGAACAAATTGATCGGGCATCGTGATCCGCCCTACTCGATCGACCTCAGGTGCTTGCGGACCGTTTTCATTATCTCGGGCAACTGACGGACGGCGGCGTACTGCTTGACGGCGGCGTGGTACTCCTGTGCGGGGCTCCCGGCCCAGGTTTCGCCGGCCGGCACGTCGTTCATGACCTGAGCGCCGCCGGCGATTCTCGCGCCGGGGCCGATGGTCAGGTGATCGCGGATGTCGGCCGCGCCGCCGATGACCACGCCATCGCCGATCTCGATCGACCCGGCCAGGCCGGTGGCGCCGGCGATGATGACGCCGCGGCCGAGCCGGCAGTTGTGGCCGATCTGTACCAGGTTGTCGATCTTGCAGGCGTCGCCGATGACCGTGGCGTCGAACTTGGCGCGGTCGATGGTGGTGTTGGCGCCGATCTCGACAAGCCGGCCGATCTGCACGGTGCCGATGTGGGGGATTTTGACGATGCCGCGGCCATCGGGGTCCGGGCGGTAGCCGAAGCCATCGGTGCCGACGACCACGCCGGGGTGGAGGATCGAGCCGTCGCCGATGGTGCACCGCTCGCGCACGACCACGCCGGGCCAGAGCGTCAGGCCCGCGCCGAGCTTGACCGCGGCCATGACGGTGACGTTGGCGTGCAGCACGCAGCCGTCGCCGATCTGCGCCCCGGGTCCGACCACGACGTGCGGGCCGATGCGCAACTGCCGGCCGAGCTGTGCGGTGGGGTCGATCACCGCCGCCGCATGCACGCCCGGCTCGGGCAGCACCGGGGGCGGGGCGAACCGCTCGAGCACCTTGCCCAGGGCCAGGTCGACATCATCAACGATGATGTACGCCCGACCGTCGGCTTCGGGCACGTCGAGCTTGGAGCCCAGCAGCACCACGCGCGCCTGCGTGGCGGCGAGCTTCGCGGCGTGCTTGGCGTCGCCGACAAAGACCAGATCATCGGCGCCGGCGCGGTCGAGGGTCTGCACGCCGGTGATCGCGGCGTCGGCGTCGCCGACGAGCCGGCCGCCGGTCAGCTCGGCGATCTGATGAGCGGTGAGCGCGGTGGTCATTGACGTGGACGCATCAGGGATGAAACCGGCAAGCAGACGCCGCGCCTTGTCCCGAAGGCCAAGGGATGTGGCCGATCAACGCAGCACACCTTGCCCCGTTGGGGTCAAAGTTCGGCACCCTCGTTCCGAGGCGGTGCGGTGTTCAGTTCAGCCGCGGTTGGCGTAGTCGTTGTTCAGGCGTTGCTTGACCTGATCGGTGATGTCCATCTCCGGCGCCGAGTAGAGCAGCTTGCGCACCTGGATAAGGGCGACGATCTGCTGCTGGTTGGCGCCCTGGAGGTTGGGCATGCGGTCTTTGAGCAGGACGATGGAGTAGCCGCGCTGCTTGGCGATGGCCCCGATGCCGTCGATGATCTTGCGGTACAGCCCCTCGAGCTGGATCGCCTTTTCCTGTTCGAGCTGTCGCTGCTTGACCTGGATTTCGACCTGCAGTTCGATCACCGCGCGCTCGAGCTGCTGGCGGGTTTTGTCGTAGTTCTCGGTGCCGGGGTTCATGATGTCCAGGTCGGCCTTGATCTGCTGGATCGCCTTCTTGCGTTCCTGTTCCCACTTCTGCAGCTCGCCGATGCGGGTCTGGATGTCGGCTTCGACGTCGGCGCGTTCGGCCAGCTCGTTGAAGACGGTCTCGATATCGACCACGGCGACGCTCGAGGCCACCGGGGCGTTCTGGGCCTGCAGGGTCATCGACAGGCCCAGGGCCAGGACGATCGCGATCACACTGAACACCATCAGGGGTTGACGCCAATTCATGTTCTGCTCCTTACCATGTTTGCGGGGTGATTGACTCAGGTTACGGTTGCACGGTACGACGCCGAGCGGTGCGGGGTTCCGGCGGGCCGTTGGCCCGACCGCGGTGCTTGCTGACTTTCGGCGTGCGCCGCGGCGACGGTGCCGGGGCGACTGGTTGGGATCATATGGTGCAGGTTCCCGGCCGCAGGTCAAATGGGCAATACCTAAAACGGCAGGGCGACAGAGAAGCTGAAGATCCGCGTTTCGTCGTCGTCCTCTTTGAGCAGGGGGAAGGCCAGGTCGAACGCGAAGGGGGCGTCGCCGAGTACCGGCAGAGCCAGCCGCAGGCCCGTGCCGACACTGACGCGCCACTTGTCGATCGCCAGGTCTTCGTCGACGGTGCCGCTGTCGATGAAGACCACGCCGCGGACGAACTCGTCGAAGATCGGGAAGCTGTACTCGGTGCCCAGGAGGAATCGGAAGCGGCCGCCGACGGGGTCGTCGCCGGTGAACTCATCGCCGGAGTTTCGGATGCCATCGGGGTCGACCTGGCCGCGCGGTCCCACGCCGCGGAACTCGAACCCGCGGAACGAGGAGTGGCCGCCGGCGTAGAACCGCTCGAACAGCGGGGCCTCGTCTTCCTCAAAGATGTAGCCCAACTCGCTGCGGAAGCTGAGGATGTTTTTTCGGCCGAAGAAGTCTTCGTGGAGGGTGAAGAAGATGTTTCCCTCGGCGGCGAACTTGGTGAAGTTGAAATCGCCGACGGTGCGTTCGACGCTGAGCACCAGCCGCGAGCCGCGCGAGGGGGTGACGCGGCTGTCGACGGTGGAGCGGGAGACGTTGAAGCTGATGCCCAGCAGGTCGGAGTCGCCCTGGACGTCGAACACGTCGACGGGCGCGCCGGGGCCGACGTCCTCGATGCCGATCCGCTCGCCGCGCACGCTGGCGAAGGCCGACCACACATCACCGAACCGCTTGCCCACGCGGAAGGTGCCGCCGAGGCGCTCCTCGTCGAAGTCCTCGCGCTCGCGGGTGAAGTACTGGGCGCTGACACCGACGAAGTAGGGCGAGTCGAGGAAGAACGGATCGGACCAACTGACGCTGTAGCGTTGCAGCTCGTCGCCGGGCTGGAGTGAGACGGCGAACTGCTGGCCGGCACCGCTGAAGGCGCGGCCTCGGATCAGCTCGCTCAAGCTCTCGGGGGTGTCGGTGATGTCGAAGTTGCGTTGGTTGACGTCCAGGGCGCCGAGGATGCCCGCGTCGGAGCTGATCGCCGCGCCGAAGCTGATCGAGCCGGTACGCTGTTCCTTGACCTCGACCAGGGCGTCGCGGAAGTCCTCGTCGCCCTCGCCCAGAACCGTGACCTTGGCCTCGCGGAACAGGCCGGTCGCCCGGACGCGCTGCTGGGTCTGGTCCAGGCCCGCGCCGTCGTAGCGCCGCCCGGGGGCCATGCCGCGGATTTGTCGGCGGACGACCTTGTCCTGCGTGGTCTGGTTGCCGCGGACGATCACGTTGCCCACGCGGTACGCCCGGCCCTCGGTGATCTCCACGTCCAGATCGACGACCGGCTCATCCTCATCGAACGCGCGCTGGATGCTCACGACCGTGGTGCCGCCCTTGTTCCGCGGCAGGTGGCCGAGCTTGCCGTAGAGGTTGTAGAGGTTATCGGTGCTCTGCTGCTGGGCCTTGCCCGAGTAGACCGAGCCGATTTTGAGCGTCATGGCCTCGCGGAGGGTCTGCTCGGCGTAGACGCGCTTGCCCTCGACGATGAAGTCGATGTGGCGGACGGTGTACTGTCGGCCCTCGTCGATGACGAACTTAACCACCGCGCTTTTCTGGTCGGGGCTCAGCTCGAACTTGCGGTCGACGCGCACGTCGAGGTAGCCGGCGTCCTGGTAAAACTCGCGCAGGCGGGCGACGTCCTGATCGAGCTTCTGTTCGCTCAGCTCGCCCTTGACGAAGATGATCATGTGCTCTTCGGTTTCGATGCGGCTTTGGAGCTGGCCGGCGGTGAACCGGGCGTTGCCCTCGAAGGCCACGTCGCGCACCTTCACCCGCGGGCCCTCGCGGACGCGGAAGACCAGGATGTCGGAATCGGCCAGCGTCTTGTCGTCGATCTCGACGTGGGCGAGGTAGTAGCCGGCGTCGCGGTAATCGCGCTCGATGGTGTCGATGCCGCGCTGGATGAGGAAGTCGTCGCGCGGGTCGCCGGGCCTCAGCAGCACCATGCCCAGCAGCTCCTGATCGCTCATCGCCTTGTTGCCCACGACCTGCACGTCGGCCAGCAGGGGCTGCTCTTCGATGACGTAGGTCAGCGCGACGCTGCCATCGGCGTTCTGCGAGACGTCGGCGCGGACCGAGGCGAATCGGCCCAGGCGGGTGATGTTCTGAATGTCCCGGGCCACCGCGTCGGGGTCGTAGGGTTGGCCGGCCTCGACGCGGACCTGGTTGAGGATGAATTGGGGGTCGACGAGCTTCAGGCCGGTCACCCGGACCTCGGCGACGGGCCGACCCGCGGCGTCGATCGACTGGGCGGCCAGCGGCGCGGCGCCCGCGGCGACCACGATCAGGGCGAATACGATGAACCCACCACGCATCAAGTCGGTCGCTCCAGGTGCGCCGCGCCGGGTCGCCGGGACCGGCCCACCGGGGCACGGCGACCGGGCGATCCACATGGCCGGCCAGTGTAGTGGTCTAATCAAACGCCAACAAGCCAAGCCCGCTCGGGTATATTCGGCCCCATGGCGATGACCCTGAGCGAACTGGCGGCGCGGATCGGGGCGCGCCTCGAGCCGGCGGCGGCGGCCGACCGCACCGTCACCGGCTGCGCCACGCTCGCCGAGGCGACCGATCGGCACGTCAGCTTCCTGACCAACCCGCGCTACGCGCCGCAACTGGCCGCGACCCAAGCCGCGGCGGTGATCGTCGGCCCGGACACCGATGCGCCGCGCCTCACGCGCCTGGTGGCCGACGATCCTTACTTCGCGTTTGGCCAGGCGATGTTCACGCTGCACGGCCAACCGCCGCCGGGCGAACCGGCCATCCACCCCGCCGCCCACATCCACCCCACCGCCACGCTCGGCGACGGCTGCCGCGTCGGGCCCGGATGTGAGATCGGCGCCCACGCCACGCTCGGCGAGCATTGCACGCTGCACGCCAACGTGGTGATCTACCCCGACTGCGTGCTCGGCGACCGCGTCACGCTGCACGCGGGCTGCGTGATCGGCGTCGATGGCTTCGGCTACGCCACGCACGACGGCGAGCATCACAAGATTCCCCCCGCCGGCCGGGCCGTGATCCAACGCAACGTGGAAATGGGCGCCAACTGCATCGTCGAGCGCGCGACGCTGGGCGACACGGTCGTGGGCGCGGGCACGAAGTTCGCCGACGCGGTGGTGATCGGCCACGGCTCGAAGGTCGGCCGGCACAACCTGTTCGTCGCGCAGGTCGGCCTGGCCGGGTCCGTCGTGACCGGCGACTACGTCGCGATCGGCGGGCAGAGCGGCGTCGCGGGGCACCTGCGCATCGGCGACCGCGCCCAGATCGCGGCGCACTCGGGCGTGATGAGCGATGTCCCGGCCGACACGAAAGTCGGCGGCACGCCCGCGACCGAGCTGAGCCACGCCAAGCGCCTGATCCTCCTGGGCCGACGCCTGCCCGAAATGCTGGCCCGCATCAAGCGCCTGGAGCGACGCGGGCGCGATTGAGCCGATCGTGACGATCACGCCAGCGGCGGATCGACATCTTTGGGCCCAACCGCCGATCGGGCTGGCCGCGCCAGATGGTTATATCCCACCCTGCACGCACCCCACCGCAACTTGAAAGGCAGGGCGATTCGATGTCCGACCGGAAGATCGGCATGCTGCTGGTCCAGCGCGGCGTGCTCAGCGAAAGCCAGGTCCAACTCATCCTCGAACGGCAGAAGCAACTGCACAAGCCGTTCGGCAAGATCGCTCACGAACAGTTCGGCGTGGACGAGCGCGACGTCTGGGCCGCCTGGGCCCAGCAGGTCGGCTTCTTCTGCCAGCACGTCGACCTCGCCTGCGAGCCCAACGACCCGGCCACGCTCGACGTGATCGACGCCCAGCACGCCTGGCAGCACCACGCCCTGCCGTTGCGCTACGAGAGCGGCGAGCTGGTCGTCGCGACCACCATCACCGACCTGCCCGAGGCGATGACGCTGCTGCAGCGGACGCTCGGCCTCGGCTCGCCGGTGCGCTTCGTCATCCCCGACCGCCGCCAGCTCGAACAGTTCATCATCAAACGCTACCGCATCGTCAGCGTTGTACGCCAGAGCGCGTGAGGGCGCTTCGGCGGTAATCCGCCCGCCCCACGAAGCGACGCGACTTGTCGCGCTCACAACGCGACGCGACTTGTCGCGCTCACAACGCGGCAACGACTTGTCGCGCTCACAACGCGGCAAAGCCGCGTCGCTTCGTGGGCAAGCGATCAATCAATCGCGGTCGTCCTCGGCGTCATCCGCATCGACCTGGCCGACTTTCCATTCTTCGTAGGTCAGTTGGCCGTCGCCGTCGGCGTCGAGCTCGGCGAAGCGCTTGTGCCGCTGATCTTCGCGGAGCTTGTCCATCTCCTCTTCGCTGAGCTTGCCATCGGCGTCGAGGTCGTACCGCTTGATGAGCGTTTGGTGATGCGTCCGCACGACCTGCATGTACCGGTCTCGGATCGCGCGGCGTTCGCTGCGGCTCAGCTCGCCGTCGCCATCGGTGTCGGCCTCGGCGCGCAGGGCGTCGCGCTGCGTGTCGGGCAGCGGCACCCGCATCAGCGTGCGGCGCTGGTTCCAATCGCGGCGCATCTCGCGGCGCTCGGCTTCGCCCAGCTCGCCGTCGCCATCGGCGTCGTACCGCTGGATCAGCCGCTGCCGCCAGGCGGCGCGCCCGTCGCCACGATCACCGCGCTGGCCCACATCGCGCTGCCCCTCGGGCGGCGGGCCGAAGTCGTCGTCCTGCGCCCAGGACATCGTGGCCGTCAGTCCCAGCAGTGTGAAACTCACAAACATCAGCTTCCGCGTCATGTCGCTTCTCCTGTGATTGGATCGATGTGACATCCTATTCGTTCGCATACCCATAGCACGCCCATCGGGGTGATTCTTGCGCCCGCGGCCGGCTATTTCTCGCTGGCCGAGAGAAATTCGCGGTACAGCCGCGTGTACGTGCCGTCCATTTCAAGCAACTGCGTGTGCGTGCCCTTTTCGAT
This sequence comes from uncultured Planctomycetaceae bacterium, assembly GCA_964620345.1. Classification (GTDB taxonomy): domain Bacteria; phylum Planctomycetota; class Phycisphaerae; order Phycisphaerales; family Zrk34; genus CAZUHK01. The sequence continues at coordinate 8,472 of CAZUHK010000049.1, read as the reverse complement.
GATGCGGCCGTCGCGGAGCACGAGCACGCAGTCGGCGTGGCGGATGGTGCTCAGGCGGTGGGCGACGACGAAGTTGGTCCGGTTGCTCAGCAGCGCCGCCAGGGCTTTCTGGATGCGGGCCTCGGTCATGGTGTCCACGGCGCTGGTCGCCTCGTCGAGGATCATGATGCGCGGGTCGGCGAGCATGGCGCGGGTGAAGCAGATGAGCTGTCGCTGGCCCAGCGACACGCCCTTGCCGCCCTCGCCGATCTCGGTGTGCAGCCCGTCGGGCAGGGCTTCGAGCAGGTCCAGGCAGTCGAGCCGGCGCGCCGCGTCGCGCACGTCCTCATCGCTGGCTCGGGGCCGGCCGATGCGGATGTTGTCGATCACCGTGCCGGTGAACAGGAAGTTCTGCTGCAACACGATGCCCAGTTGCGCCCGCAGTGATTCGGTGGTGACCTTGTTCACCTGGTAATCATCGACGCGGACCGCGCCGGCGGTGGCGCGGTAGAACTTGGCGATGAGGTTGACGACCGTCGATTTGCCCGAGCCGGTCTCCCCGACCAGCGCGATGGTCTGGCCCGGCCGGGCGGTGAAGGAAAAATCCTTGAGCACCGGTTTGTCCGGCTCGTAGGCGAAGTCGACGTGATCGAACTCGACCTTGCCGGTGATCCGCGGCAGCTCGATCGCGTCGGGCGGGTCGGTCCAGTCCGGCTCGTGGTCGAGCAGGCGGAACACACGCTCGGCGCCGGCCATCGCCATCAGGGCCATGTTGTACTGCTGGCCGATCACGCTGCACGGCTGAAAGAACAGCGGCATGAACAGGAAGAAGGTGATCAGGTCGTTGGGCTCGGTCACCGCCGACGCATCGGCCGCGCCCAGCGCCAGCCACCCGCCGATCACGACGATGCCGGCCATGAAGATCTGCGTGACCAGCTCCAGCAACGGCAGGAAGGCCCCGGCGGTGCGCGCGGCGCGCATGTTCAGCCCCGCGTGATCGACCAGCAGGTCGTCGAACAGGTCGGCGTTGACGTCCTGGCGGTTGAAACCCTGCGTGACGCGGATGCCCGTGACGCTCTCGGCCAGCGTCGCGGTCATGCGCGAAAAGCTCTCCTGCACCGTGCGGTAGCTCTCCGAGAGCTTGGAGCGGAACTGGTGGAAGATGTAGTAGAGCACCGGCGCGACCAGCGCGACGATCAGGAACAGCTTCCAGTTGATCCACGCCATGTAGATCGCCGCGCCGATGCCCTGGATCGCCTGCACCAGCGAGACGAACAGCACGTCCTGCACGCCGCGACGCAGCGCCTCGGTGTCGGACGTCACGCGGCTGATGATCCGGCCGATCTTCGTCTTGTCGTAGAAGCTCATGTTGAGCTTCTGGATGTGGTTGAAGATGTCGCGGCGCAGGTCCTGCACGACCCGCTCGCCGAGGGTCAGCGCCAGGCGGCCACGGAAGTGGAAGACGATCTCGACAAACACCGCGAACACCCCGAACGCCACCACGCCCCAGGCCAGGCCCGCGCCGTCGTGATGGGTGATCGGTCCGCGGATCACCGCGTCGAGGATCGCCACCATGGCCGGCAACTGCATCCCGCGGATCAGCACCGCCACCAGTAGGCCGATGAACACCGGCTTGTGGGGCCCGACGTACCCGCGGAACAGCCGCAGGATGATCGAAAGCGACAGCGGCCGCTGCAGCGGTTCATCGCGATCGACCTTGTAGTGCGTGATCGCGGTCGCCTTGTTGCGCGGTGCTTGGCTCACGGCTGGCCCTCCTGCGGGTCGAAGCCCAGCAGCCGGCGTGATTCGGCGTCGCCCACCTGCAGCTTCGCCGCCCAGCGGTAGTGGCCCTTGGTGTCCATCAGTTCTTCGTGCGTGCCGGCCTGCACGATCCGCCCGTGATCCAGCACGATCACCTTGTCCGCCCGCCGCAGCGTGCTCAGCCGGTGGGCGACGACGAACGTGGTCCGCCCCTGCATCGCGCTGTCCATCGCTTCGAGGATCTCGCCCTCGGTCTCCGCGTCGATCGCGGCGGTGGGGTCGTCCAGCAGCAGCAGCGGCGGGTCCAGCAACACCGCGCGGGCGATCGCCAGCCGCTGGCGCTGCCCGCCGCTCAAGCCCACCCCGCCCTCGCCCAGCACCGTCTGGTAGCCGTGGTCCATCGCCATGATGAACTCGTGGGCCGAGGCGATCTTCGCCGCCCGCTCGACCTGCTCGTGCGTCGCGGTGGGGTGGCCGAACGCGATGTTCGCCTCCACCGTGTTGGAAAACAAAAACGACTCCTGGAACACCAGCCCGACGCTCCGACGCAGGTCGTCCAGGTCGTAGTCACGCACGTCGTGATCGTCGATCAGCACGCGGCCCGAGTCGGCGTCGTAGAACCGCGGGATCAGCGACAGCAGCGATGTCTTGCCCGAACCGGTCGCGCCCAGAATCGCCACGCATTCGCCCGGCTCGGCGACGAAGCTCACATCCGCCAGCACCGGCTCGGCGTCGTAGCCGAACGTCACGTGATCGAACTCGACCTTGCCCTTCGAATCGGTCAGCCGCTGCGGGTTCGCCGGGCTGGCGATCTCCATCGGCTCATCGAGCACCTCGAACACACGCTGAGCGCCCACCAGCGACTGCTGCATCGAGTTGGCGATCTGCCCGACCTGCTGCACCTGCGTGGAGAACTGGTTGAGGATCCCGGCGAACACCACCAGCCCCGTGCCCATCGCCAGCTCGCCGGTGATGAACAGCCACCCGCCGTAGCCCAGCAGCACCATGCGGTTGATGTGCGTGAACATGTGGATCACCGGCAGGTAATAGCTCTGCTGCCAGAAGATCCACTGCTTCTGCTGGGCGACCTTGGCGTTGGCCTCGGCGAAGCGGTCGCGCTGCTGGTCCTGCAGGGAAAAGCCCTTGACCACGTGCACGCCCTGCAGGTTCTCCGAAAGCCGCAGCACCGCGTCGTCCATCAGCCGGCGGTTTTCCATGTACGCCGGCTTGACCACGCGACTGAACCGCACCACCGTCATCCACAGCAGCGGCGTGGTCGCCAGGCACGCCAGGGCGAGCCACGGATGGATCGACACCATGTATGTGATGTACACCACCAGCGACAGCACGATGATGATCGCCTGGATCACGACCATCTCGATGAACATGCGCACCGCCTGCACGTCGCCGGTCACGCGGTTGATCAGCGTGCCGGTGGCGTTGGCGTCGAAAAACCGGAAGCTCAGCCGCTGCATCTTGTCGTAGACCTGGCTCCGCAGCGACACGACGATCTGCCGGTTGACCAGGTCGGCGGTGTTGACGCGCTCGGCGTAGGTCAGCGCGGCGCGCAACAGCGCGAGGATGAGCACGACCCCCGCGATCGCGCCCAGCACGGCCAGGTAGCCCCAGTCGTCCGGCGGGGTCAGGCCCAGCGGCCACTGCGGCGTGTCGGCGGGCGTGTCGAACTTCTCGGGATACGTCCGCCAGGCCTTGAACTTCACGTAGTCGATCCCCAGGCCGATCGAATACAGGCCGGTCAGCATCATCGTCTGCAGCAGCAGGTTGAGCACGACGACCTTGATGCAGCCCCACCGATACCGCCAGCTCAACGCCAGCATGCGCCGGATGAGCGACCAGTTCGACGGTTCGGGCGTGACGCCGGGCCCCGTGGTTTGGGCGGGCAGACTCATGGAACACGATTCACCCACGACGCATCGGCCCACCAGGCCGCGGCCTTCCATAACCGCCTGGCCCACCTGGCTCGCCGCCACACGCCGGGAACCTTTCTTACCCCTGTTGCGTGCCATCGTCCAGGGCCTCGGCCCCAAACCCGCGAAAATTGCTCAGATTTACGCACCCGCCGCGCTTGGCCCGGCGTGGCGGCTTCCAACCGCCACGCACCCCGGACTCATCACCTGATCCGATATCATGCCCGCCATGCCCTTTCGCTGGCTCCGCGATCGACGCCGCCGCAAGCTGCTGGCTGCCGACCCGCCCGATCAGTGGGACGGCTGGCTCGATGAGGACATGCCGCTGCTGCAGCGCCTGCCGCGCCACGATCGCCGGCGGCTGATCGACACCGCCCGCGTCATCTTCACCGAGAAGCACTGGTACGGCCGCGGCTTCGAGCTGACCGACCGCATCAAGCTCTGCATCGCCGCCCAGGCCGGACTGCTGCTGCTGGGCTTCGACGATCACGACTACTACCCCAACGTCGCCGAGATCATCGTCACCGATCGGCCGTGGGCAGCACCCATGCGCCGCGGCGTGCTCGAAAGCCAGATGCCCGTGGCCGGCACCGCGCACTACCGCGGGCCGGTCGAGCTGGCGTGGGACGCGTCGCGCGGCGGGTCGATGAACCTGACCGACGGGCGGAACGTGGTGTTCCACGAGTTCGCCCACAAGCTCGACCTGCTCGACGGCTGGGCCGACGGCACGCCGCCGATGAAGTCACGCCAGGCCTTCAACCACTGGGTGAAGGTCATGACCGACCACTACGACGCGATGTACGCCGACGCCCGCGCCGGCCGGCGCACGCTGCTGGACCACTACGGCCTGACCAACCCCGCGGAGTTCTTCGCCGTCGCCACCGAGACCTTCTTCGAGCAGCCCGACCAGATGCAACGCAAGACGCCGCAGTTGTACCAAGCCCTGAGCGACTACTTCCAACAGCATCCGGCAAGCTGGTGACGCCTGGGCGCGCGCTTCTTCACCCCCGCACCCCCCGCCCCCTTCAACGGGCGAAGCCCACGTTCTGCGAACGTGGGTTTCACGGAAATCGATCGAGTTGACGCTTATGTCTTGCATCAATCCTTCGGCGGGTCCACCGGGTCCAGCCAGGGCATCATCTGCCTCAGTTCGGTGCCGATGGTTTCGACGCCGTGCTGGTTGTTCTCTTCGCGTTGCTGCTTGAACCACGCGAAGCCGTTGGCGTAATCCTCGCGGAAGGCCTTGGCGAAGCCGCCGTCCTGGATGTGCTGGAGGGCCTCTTGCATGCGTTGCTTGACGCCGTCGTCGATGATCTTCGGGCCGGTGTAGTAATCGCCGAACTCCGCGGTGTTGGAGATCGAGTAGCGCATGTACTTCAGCCCGCCGCGGACGACCAGGTCGACGATGAGCTTGACCTCGTGGCAGACCTCGAAGTAGGCCAGCTCCGGCGGGTAGCCGGCCTCGGTCAGTACCTCGTAGCCGGTCTTGATCAGTTCCGACAGCCCGCCGCACAGCACGTTCTGCTCGCCGAACAGGTCGGTTTCGCACTCGTCCTTGAAGGTGGTTTTAAGCGTGCCGCCCTTGCCGCCGCCCACGCCGATCGCGTAGGCCAGGGCGAGCGGCTCGGCGTCGCCGGCCGCGTCCTGGTGGATCGCCATGAGGCACGGCACCCCGCCGCCCTTCTCGTACTCGCTGCGGACGGTGTGGCCAGGCCCCTTGGGCGCGACCATGATCACGTTCACGTTCGCCGGCGGCTGGATCGTCTTGAAGTGTATGTTGAACCCGTGGGTGAACAGCAGCGTCATCCCCTCGCTCAGGTTGTCCTTCACGTGCTGCTCATAGACATCGGGCTGCACCTCGTCGGGCAGCGCCACGACGACCAGGTCGGCCTGCTTGACCGCGTCGGCGACCGGCAGCGGGTCGAAGCCGCGCTCGATCGCGAGCTTGCCGTTGGCCGAATCGCGCCGGTTGGCGACGATCACACTCAGCCCGCTGTCGCGCAGGTTCTGGGCGTGGGCGTGGCCCTGGCTGCCGAAGCCCAGCACCGCGATGGTCTTGCCCTGCAGCGGGCCGAGCGATCCGTCCTTGTCATACAGCGTTTCGATGGCCATCGTGGGCCTCCTGTCGTGCGATTTCGAGCCGCGCAAGGTAGCCCCGGCCCCGGGCGCGGTCAACTTCCTCCCGCCGCGCCCGCCGCGCGCCGCCCGAGAGCCGCGGCTCGGGGCGGTCAATGTCCGCCCCCACCCGGGGCGCCGGCCCACGCGGCGGCGCAAGTGCTTGTCGACACCGCGCTTGGGCATCGGTCCGCCCCGTGGCCGCCCCTGACCGCCCGGCCAGCGCCGGCCCGGTGCCGTGTGCAACGGGCGCAGCGGACAATGTCGAGTCCCATCAAGCATGCGAACCTCTACCCCTGGCCGGCGCACCGCATCGCGGCGCGCCGGCGCGTCGCCAATCGCCCCGCCCCACCCGTCAACCGCCCCAACCCCCGCGCCCCCCACCGCTTACGGCAGGCATCAATTCCCACGTGTCGCGCCACCCCGTCGCCGCCGCCGTCAACCCCGGCGCGCGCTCAAGCATCGCGGGGCTGGTCGGGGCTGGAGCAATCACTTGAATGCGAGGGGGTTGGATTCCGACCGATCAACCGGTAACCTAAGGGCTTTGGTTGGGTATTTGTAAGGATGCTGCTCATGGGACGGACACCCTCGCCGGTCCGGCAGACGCGCCAGTTGTTCGACGATGGTGCTGCCGAGCGTGACATCGCCTCGGTCGCCGAGCGTCAATCCGGGAACGCCGGCCGCGGCCGGCGGCGGCGGAAGATCGCCTTTGGCTGGTACGGCGGCAAGTACAGTCACCTGGACTGGCTGATGCCGCTTCTGCCGGCGTGTCATCACTACTGCGAACCGTTTGGCGGGTCGGGGGCGGTGCTTATCAATCGGCCGACCGCGCCCGTGGAGACGTACAACGACCTCGATGGCGAAGTGGTCAACTTCTTCACGGTCCTACGGAATCAGAAGGAGCGGCTGGTCGAGGCGATCAGTCTCACGCCGTTCTCGCGAGAGGAGTTTTACATCGCCTGCGAAGCGCCCTCGCAGCGCATCTCGAATCTGGAACGAGCGCGTCGCTTCTTCGTGCGTGCCCGGCAGGTGCGTACCGGCTTGGCGCAGACCGCGAGCTTGGGGCGATGGGCCAACTGCAAGAACACCAGCCGGGCCGGCATGAGCGGCGTGGTCTCGCGCTGGCTGGGGGGTATCGAGCAACTGCCCGAGATCGCCGAGCGACTGCTTCGCGTGCAGATCGAAAACCGCCCGGCCCGAGAAGTGGTTGAGCTGTACGACGACCCGACGACGCTGTTCTATTGCGATCCACCCTACGTGCACGACTCACGGGGCGACGCCAAGGCCTACGGGTTTGAGATGACCGACAAGCAGCACGAAGAGTTGGCCGAGTGTCTGCGCCGGGCCAAGGGGATGGTCGCCCTTTCGGGCTACGCTTGCGATCTGTACGATTCGCTCTACTCGGGCTGGCACAAGATCGAGGCCCCGGCCAAGCGGTGCCATTCGGTCAAGCAGGACCGTCGCGAAGTGCTGTGGACAAACTATGACCCCGGCCAATAGAGAGCAGACGCTTGCCGCGTCGGCCAAACCCATTCTGGATCGGCTTTGGCAGCGCGTGCTCAGCGGTCCGCTGGATGCTGCCGCGCGTTTGCCGTGCGTGGTCGTCGGCGCGATCGATGCGTCGATCGAATCACGGACCAAGTCGTTCCGCTACGTGCTGCCGACTCAACTGCTGGCGAAGCTGACGGACGGCAAAATCGACTGCCGGGCCGTGCAGCGAAACGCCGACACATCGGGCGCGTTCGATGCGCGATCGTTCTGCCGGGCCACGATCGTCCAGTTCGACCGGGCAAACCACAACGTGCTCGGCGGGTCGGGCGATCCTTATGTCAGTAATCCGCTGCGCATCGCGATGTTGAGCTACGACCTGCTTGGCCCCACCCGGGATACAGCCGGTCTGGCGCGACTGATTACCGTGCTTGAGTACGCGCAGCAAAGACCCGACCAGATCGAGACCGCGTTGGTCGGGTGTCTGCTGGCGGTTCGGCGCCGCCTTGACCGCGTGCACATCACCTACCCCGCGCCCAGCCGCATCAGTCTGGCCGACACGCTGTCGGCGCTGAACCGATTTCTCGAAGCGCGAACGGGCGGTCGGCGTCTGCAGAGCGTCTGCGTTGGCCTGCTGAGAACCATCGGCGATCGATTCGCCCTGTTCGCCGAGGCCACGAGTGGTCACGTCAACGCCGCGGACGTTCGCACGGGCCACGTGGCGGACATCACCTGCACGGACGATGACGGCAACGTGGTGCTCGCGGTGGAAGTCAAGGATCGGCAACTGGAGCTGCGGGAGGTGCACGGCAAGCTCGATAGCATTCGCGAACGCGGCATCACTGAATTGCTCTACCTCATGCGCGGCGGCGTCACGCCCGCTGATCGTGAAGCATTCGCGCAGATCCAGGAACATCAATTCCGCAGCGGGCACAGCATCTATGCGTGCGAATTCGATGACTTCCTGCGGGTGACGCTCATACTCTTGGGTGAATCGGGGCGACGCGATCTGCTGTTGGCGGTGGGCGCGGCGATCGATGAGTACGGTGACCTGTCGGACCGCGAATCGTGGCGCGATCGGCTGGCCGAGCTTTGAGCCATGCCGGCGGCAACGACCCGGTCGCCCTCAGCGCGGGTGATGAGTGCGGCTAGAGCAGATTGCGGCGCTGCGTCGCGTCTGGCGGGTGCCACACCTTGTCCG
>CAZUHK010000048.1:0-16563 GCA_964620345.1 uncultured Planctomycetaceae bacterium | reverse complement strand
GCGCGCCCTTCCACGTGCTCGCCACGCAGAACCCGATCGAGCAGGAGGGCACCTACCCGCTGCCCGAGGCGCAGCTCGACCGGTTTTTGTTCAACATCCTCGTGGACTATCCGAAATGGGACGAGGAGATCGAAATCATGAAGCGTGCGACGGGTCTGTCGCCGGACCGGCTGGACCCGGTGCTGCGGCGGGAGGATATCCTGGCCTGCCAGGAACTGGTGCGGCGGACACCCGCGGCGGATCATGTGTTCCATTACGCGGCGCAGCTTGTTCGGTCGACCCGGCCGACGCAGCCGGAGGCGCCGGACTTCGTGCGCGCCTGGCTGAACTACGGTGCCGGGCCGCGGGCGTCGCTGAACCTGGTGCTCGCGGGCAAGGCACGGGCGGTGCTGGCCGGGCGGTTTCACGTCTCGGTCGACGACATCCGCGCGATCGCGGCGCCGGTGCTGCGTCACCGCATTATTCCCAACTTCACCGCCCAGGCCGAGGGCGTGGGCGCCGACGACATCATCGCCCGGCTGCTGGAAACCGTACCGAGTGACGAGCGGCTCTACGCGGCAAGTTGATTCGTTGGCTCCTGATAGCCGTTCACGCCCCTTGATGAGTTGGCGGCGCGAATGATTTGATTGATCCGGCATGGACACCGGTACCCGCATCGCGGAACTGGAAGCGAAGAACGTTGACTTGCATGGGCGACTGCTCGCCGAGGCATGGCTGCGATAGGACATTGCGAGGGTTGTTATGGCCCTCTGAATCACCGGGAGTTTGGATGAACCGCCAAGTTGCCAAGAACACCAAGGCAGAATTGTGTTAGGTTTACAGCAATGGCGATTTGGCGACCTTGGCAACTTGGCGATGATTCAGGTGATCCACATGAGAAAGTTCTTCCCAGAAACAAATGTGAACGCAATCCGGCGCTTAACGGGCCGCGGCGACCCGACGCGGCGCGGTTGCGCTGGGCCGGGGCCTCGCGGGCATCCGCCAATAGATCAGTCGGCGATTCTCCGGGACGGGTGTGGTGTCCGCCTCGCCGATCGACAACCCGAATGTAGGGAGACGGTGATGCGAATCCCCATTTTGCCAGCGCTGCTGTGTTGCATGCTGATGCTGGCGCCCGCGATGGCTCGTGGGGCGTCCTATCCGGATCTGCGGGATCGCAGCGCACCCGATCCGGCACCAGCGCTGCCGGCGGGGACCGACGCCTTCACCCCACCCGTCGCAGACATCACGCCACCGGAGGGTGCGCCTGGTATTTCGCAGTGGACGCGCGCGGCCGGCCCGGACCAGCACATCGTCGTCGCGGGGTGGAACTTCACCTCCGAGGCCGACCCCGAGGGCAAGGCGACCGAGTTTCTCATTTACGCACAGAAGGCGGCGGCCGGGATCCGCCTCAAGGGGCGTGTGCGGCGCATCGAATCTGACCAGGCCATCCTTGGTATCCCGGCCGGTGTCCCCGATGGTGCGATGCTGCTGATCTGGCCGAAGAACTCGACCGGCGTCGGCTGGCCCGTCGCGGTGAACCGCGCCGAGCCGTGGTACACCCTCCCCCGCCGGCTCGCCCCGGGCGAAACGTTCAGCGTCTACGGTCGCAACCTCACCCATCGCATCAAGAACAAGCAGGCCTGGGTCTATCTCAAGCCCAAGGGTAAGAAGGAGGCCGGCGTCCTGCTCGCGGCCGAATCGGCGAATCCTTACAAGGCCGACTACACGCTCCCAGAGCACCTGGCGAACGGCGCGTACGAGGTCTGGGTCCACAATGGGCACGGCGGGGGATTCGGCTGGCGGCCGCTGCACGCGCGGGACGGCGGCAGTCTCAGCAACACCCACCTCACCGTCCGCCCGGCCTACGCGTACGACGGGCCGACGCTCGACGTCACGAAGTTCGGTGCGACCCCGGACGACGACACCGACGACACCGAGGCCATCCTCGCCGCGCTTGCGAAGGCGAACACGGTAAAGCGCCCGACGCTCCTGTTCCCGGCCGGAACATTCTACGTCAGCAAGCCGATCCACCCGGTCCGGGGCGGGCCGGTCGACCCGGGCGCCCAGAAGGTGAAGCACACCGGCATCCGCATCCTCGGGGCCGGCCGGCGTAAGACCGCCATCAAGGGCTTTCCCGGCAAGTCGCCCAACGTGCTGCTGAGCATCATGGGTGGGAACGTGGAGATCCGCGACCTCACCCTCGACATCAACGAACTCGGGGAGGCGCGGAAGTTCTACCGCGAGTGGGATCGCCCCGCCCACAATGCTGAGCATTACGCCTACCTCGAGCAACTCGCCGCCCACCGCCACAAGGTGAAGCAGCGGAAGAAGAACAAGAAGAACAAAGACAAACCGCTCCCGCCCGAGTTGCAGGAGCAACCGCCCAGCCCGAACTTCCCCGACGTGCGGCGCCGGCACGCGCTCGTCCAAGGCACGCGCAAGAAACAGGGGAAGAAGCGCTTGATCACCAAGGACGTCTGGGACGGCGGGCTGGTCATCGAGAACTGCGTCCTCGACGCCGAGCGGCAGCTCATCACCATTAACAAAGGCCTGAACGACGCCCGCATCGAGAATTGCGACTTCATCTCCTCCGAGACGCAGTTGGGCGCGCCGCAGTTCACCCTCATCAAGGACTGCCACTTCTTCGGCCGCGCCGATTCGGGCATGGCGATGTACACCTACGGCGGCTGGTGCCTGAGCGTCACCGGCTGCACGGCGCAGGACTACATGCCCAACACCCACGACACCTACCAGGGGCGGTTCTTCACCGTCAGCGCCTACGGCAACCGGGTGGAGAACACATACGTCGGCGACTGCACCACCAACGACATGACCGTCAACCCCATGCACTGGAACCAGAACACCGGCGAGCAGATCATGTGGGAGTTCATGCCCATGAGCGACACGCTCCGGCAGAAGGTCGCGGAGGCGGAGGGGAAGACGATCCGCTTTGACACGCCGCTGGAGGTAAACAAGCTAAAGAAGAAGCTGAAGAAGAATCTGCACTGGTACTGTGACGTCGTCATCGTCGGCGGCAAGGGGATGGGCCAGTACCGGCGCATCGCCAGCGTCAGCGACGACGCAAGGACCGTCGAGGCGGTGGTGCCATGGGACGTCCCCCCGGACGCGACCAGCGCCATCCAGCTCGGCCGGCCAATCCGGCGCTGCGTCGCCTACGGCAACCATCTCGACGCCAAGCCGCGCGCCGCCCGATTCGAGGGCCATATCGCGAGCACCGGCGTCGAACCCTTCGGCGCGTCGCTGGAACTCATCGTCGAGGCCAACGTCTTCCACCAGACCCGCAGCGGCATCGCCACCTTCTCGCCGTACATGTTCCACCGCTACGAGAACAACCGCTTCGTCGGCAACCGCCACGGCATGATGTTCGGCGGCGGCACCGGCACGGTGGTGCGCCACAACACCGTCGAGGGGCAGAAGGACCGCTTCATCCGCCTCGGCCGCGCCTTCAAGGCGGGCACCGGCCACGACGTGATCGAGCACAACCGCGGCAAGAACCTGCCGGTCTTCATGCAGTTCGCCAACCAGTGGAATAAGGCGCCCAAAGGCGTCCAACAGGTGCTGATCTACAAGAACCACTTTACCCGCGGCGTAACCGATCGCGAACGCTCCATCGCCATCCGCGCACCGGACCCGACCGGCCTGACCCTGATGCAGAACGTCTTCGAGGGCTTCGCCGAGGAGATCGCCGCCGGCAATAAAAAGAAGTGAACCCTTCAGCGCCAACGCTCCTGACCTCGGCCCGTCTGGAAAGCTTCTCGCTCGCGGCACCGGGCCGATCGGCTGGACGCTCGCGCGACGGTCTGCCACGTCGGCTGGCCCGCGCGCCGCGAGTTGGACGACATTGCGTAAGTCGGCCACATCATCTGAAGCTGAACGTCGCGGCCGGCGGTAAGTGGGTCGAAGTGAGCGGCATGGACAAGGAGGCCTTGCCCCGGCGCAGGCCGGCCCATTCATGGGTGTCGACTTGCGGACCGATCCGCAGCCACGGACCGCGCGGATCGCCGGGCCACATCGCCTTACACCCAGGCCATCGGGGTTCCGGCCGGCCGGGTCGCCGCGACCAACAGTTCACTCACGATTCGCACCTGCGGTTCGAGTTCGACGCGGGCGGTGTTGATCGTGACGCTGAAGCGCTGGGCCGTGACCGGCGCGTTGGGCCAGAACCGGGCGAAGAAGCGCTCGCGGCGCCGCTCGATTTGCTCGATCTCATCCGCTGCCTGCTCGGGGGACATGCCCTGCTCCGCGGCGTAGCGGCGGGCGCGCTGATCGACGGGCGCGATGAGTTGCACGTGGACGCCGCCGGGCAAGTCCTGCGTGCAGTACACGCCGCCGCGTCCGACGATCACGGCCCGACCCAGCATGGCCAGGGCACGGATCGTCGCGACGACCTTGCCATAGATGAACTCATCGGTGGGCCGGCCGCGCCCGAATCGCATGCCCTCGGCCAGATCCAGCAGCAGCGACTGGGGCCGATCCGGAATCGAGGCGACCAGCGACTCGCTCAGGTCGTGATCGTGCGCGACGCGCTCGATCAACTCGCGATCGTAGGCCCGCCATGGCCCGGTGCCCGAACGCTGGGTGAGTTGCTCGGCCAGGGCTTGGGCAAGGCGTTGTCCGCCGGCGCCGGGCTGGCGGGCGATGGTGACAAACCCCGGCGGGTGTTCGTCGGGCCGAGGGTGGCCCGGCGGGGTGTCTCGAACGGCCGAGCGAATCGCGGCAACGATGGATTGGGTGGCAGTGTCGGGGGCCATGGCCACACCTCCGCCCACATTGTAGCCCCCTGCGAGCTTGGGGCGAACCTCAACGGTCGTGATGCTCACGCCTATGTCGAGGGCGGCCTGTTTGTTGGGCTTGCCCATGACGCCCGGCGCCATCATCTCGCGCTCGCCCTAACCCAAAAGTGTCACCACGGAGAACACTGTGGACACAGAGAGATCGAAGAGTTTAATGACCGACTTACCTCATATTTCGCAGGCCGTTTGACCCATCAGAAGATGCAGACTGTCAGAAACCAAACAAGGCAAAGTATGTTGTAGCTCATTGTATCACATATGCTTCTGAGTTTTCTGTGGTTAATAATCCCGGCGAACGGGTGAAGCTCACCCAACTTGCGGGGCCGCTTGATCCGCGGAGGCGTCTGAGTGACTTGGTCGCTTCTAGCCGATACATTGTTGGGCAATCCCCGCATGGAGGCGTGGCATGGACGCATTTGTGATCGAAGGCGGGCGGCGGCTCAAGGGCAGCGTCCGCGTCAACGGGTCGAAGAACGCGAGCTTGCCGATCATGGCCGCGGCGCTGCTGACCGACGCGCCGCTGGTGCTGCGCGACGTGCCGGAGCTGTCGGACATCAACAACATGCTGCGGCTGCTGGGCGAGCTGGGCTGCCGCGCCGCGCGGGCCGAGGACGGCTCGATCCGCCTGGAAACCACCGACGAGGCCAACAGCCACGCGCGATACGACATCGTGCGGACCATGCGCGCGAGCATCTGCGTGCTGGGCCCCCTGCTGGCCAAGCGAGGCCGGGCCGTGGTGTCGATACCCGGCGGCTGCGCGATCGGGGAGCGGCCGATCGACCTGCACCTGCGCGGCCTCGAAGCCCTGGGCGCCGCGGTCGAGCTGGACGGCGGCAACATCACCGTCACCGCCAAGCAACTGCACGGCGCCCGCATCTTCCTCGGCGGGCCGTTCGGCTCGACCGTGCTGGGCACGGCCAACGTGATGAGCGCCGCGACGCTGGCCCGAGGCACGACGATCATCGAACAGGCGGCGTGCGAGCCGGAGGTGGTGGACCTGGCCGATACGCTGCGGGCGATGGGCGCACACATCCACGGCGCCGGCACGCCGCGCATCACGGTCGAGGGCGTGAGCGCGTTGCGCGGGGCCGAGCACGCCGTCATCCCCGACCGCATCGAGGCCGGCACGCTGGCGTGCGCCGCGGCGATCACCAACGGCGATGTGCGTCTGGAAAACTGCCCGCTGGACGCGATGGGCGCGACGCTCGATCGCCTGCACGCGATCGGCGTGAACGTCGAGGCCGTGAACGGCGAAGACCCGATACGCTGCACCGCCGCGGTCACGACCGCCCGCCGGCTCGAGCCGATCACCGTCACCACCCAGCCGCACCCGGGGTTCCCGACCGATCTGCAGGCCCAGCTCATGGCTCTGCTCACCCTGGCCGATGGCAACAGCATCGTGACCGAGAAGGTGTTCCCCGAGCGGTTCCTGCACGTGGCCGAGCTGTCGCGCATGGGCGCCCAGCTCTACCGTCAGGGCCCGACGGTGATGATCATCGGCACCCGGAAGCTGGCGGGCGCGCCGGTGATGGCCTCGGACCTTCGGGCCTCGGCGGGCCTGGTCGTCGCGGCGCTGGCCGCCCGCGGAAAGACCACCATCAACCGCGTCTATCACCTCGACCGTGGCTACGACAACCTCGAAACCCGCCTCCAGCAACTCGGCGCCCAGATCGAGCGCGTCGACACTTGACCCGTTACACTATCCCCGATGAGCCAGGACACGATCAAACTAGACCTGCTGGAAATCCTCGTCTGCCCCCTGACGCGGTCGAAGCTGCGCCAGGAGGGCGATGAACTGGTCGGTGAAGTCGGCAAGCTGCGCTACCCGATCCGCGATGGCATCCCCGTGCTGCTGATCGAGGAAGCCACGCTGCCCGAGGGCATCGAATCCCTGGATGCATTCCGCGAGCAGTACAAGGATCAGATCCCCGACTGATGAGCCAGGCGCTGAAGCGCTTGGCCGTCGTCGTCGAACCACACCACCCGACGTGTTCGCAGGCGACCGAGGGCTTCCGCCGGCGGCTCATCGACAGCAAGCGAGAAACAACATGACCAACAAGAACCAGAAGATCGGCGGCGGCGGGTTTCATCACGTCGCCATCCGTGCCCGCGATTTTGATCGCTCGGTGAATTTCTACACCGACGTGCTTGGCTTTGCGCCCAGGATCGCCTGGGGCGAGGCGCCCGCGCGGGCGATCATGCTCGACACCGGCGATGGCAACTATCTGGAAATCTTCGAGCGGCCCGACCAAGCTCCGCCCCCCGAAACCGAGCACGCGATCCTGCACTTCGCGCTTCGCACCGATGACACCGACGCAGCGGTGAAGCTGGCGCGCGATGCGGGGTGCGAGGTGACGATGGAACCCAAGGATGTGGATATCCCCACGACGCTGGGCCCGCATCCGGTGCCGGTGCGCATCGCGTTTTTCAAGGGGCCCGATGGGGAAGTGGTGGAGTTGTTTGAGAATGAAGTGACGTGAGACGCGCAGGGGATCTACGGCAACCGCCGGGAATCAACACGCGGGGGCAACCCAAGGTGCCGCTGCGCTTTGCCCCGGCTTGGAGAAGACTACTCTTCGTCGAATTTGCGGTGGACCAGGGCGACGAGGTTTTCGAGGGCTTCGTCGGCGTCGGGGCCGGCGGCCTCGATCTCCAGCTCGGTCCCTTTGGTCGCGGCGAGCATCATCATCTGCATGATCGACTTGCCGTCGACGGCCTGCTCGGCCTTGCGGACGGTGACCTGCGCCTTGTGCTGGTTGGCCAACTCGACGAACGCCATCGCCGGCCGGGCGTGCATGCCCAGCTTGTTCTGAATGACGACAGTGGCAACGCAGCGCGGCTCGGCGGTCACGGTTATTCCTCGGTGATGAACCGTGAAACGGCGGTGACGACCCACCGACCGGCCATCGATCAGGCCAACTGGTGGTTGTCGGCCTCGGCGATCAAATCCTCGATCTCCTTGCGGCTGGTCGCCTGGCGGAGGAACTTGCGGAACGTGTCGTTCTGCAGGTTGCGGAAGATGTTTTCCATCGCCAGCAGGTGGTCGTCGGGCTTGTCCTCGGGGCTCAGCAGCAGCACGACGGAGTAGACCGCGCCCTTGTCCAGCGCGTTGAAGTCCACGCCCGTGGGCGAGACGCCGATCGTCGCGGCCATCTGTTTGATCTTCTTGTGTTTGACGTGGGGCACCGCCACCCCCTTGCCGAAGCCGGTCGAGCCCTTTTTCTCCCGGTCGGTGATGAGCTTGACCAGCTCGTCCCGAAGCGAGGCGTCGACGGCGTCGGCCGCGACCATCGCGTCGACCAGCTCGCCGATCACATCGTCGCGCTCCGAGCCGGACAGTTGGGGAATCAGGGCCTGGCTTACGATGAAGTCACCGAGTTTCATAGATCGTTCCTGCAGCGTTGCGCTCGTGGGCGTGGGCGTTGGCCTTGCCCCGGACGGTCGTATCTTACGCGATATGTTTGCGGTTGCGTAGTTTCTCTTTGTGGTCGGTCAGTTGGCGCTCGAGTTTGTCGACCACCGCGTCGATCGCCTGGTAGATGTCCGCATGTACGTGCCTGGCCACGAACGGCGGGGCGTGCTCGGCGTCGACGATCAACTCCACCTCGAACGCATGCGGGTCGTGCCGGCCCACCACCCCCTCGATCCCCTGGATTCGATCGAAGTAGCGCGGCAGTCGACCCGCACGCTTCTGAGCATAATCACGGATCGCATCGGTAACGTCCATGTGGCGGCCGGAAAGCTGGAACATCATGGCGAAACCTCCTTGGTGTGGGAAGATGGGGTCTGGCTCGCATCGTCGCTCGATTCGCCCCGGCCGCCGACTTCGTCTTCGGGCAGCGCCGGCTGGGCGCCTTGGACCGCGATCTGCTGATTGGGCGGCACGATCACACCGCCGCTGACCGCGAAACGCAGCGCATCGTCGATCGAGATCGGCATGTCGATCGTTTCCCGCTTGGGCACGGTGATCACGTACCCGGTGAACGGCGTGGGCGAGCTGGGCACAAACACCGTCAGGCACTCGGTGCCCGCCGCGTCCTGCACGAACTGCATCGTGTTGCCCGTCACCAGGCCGATCGACCACAAGCCCTTGCGCGGGTATTCGACGGCGACGACGTTGCTGAACGCCAGCTTGTCTTCCTTGTCGCCCACGAAGAAGTCGGTGACCTGCTTCACGTAAGGATAGATCTGCTTGAAGATCGGCACGCGCAGAAGCAACCGCTCGCCCTGCTTGATCATGCCGCGCCCGATGAACCCGCCCAGCAGCCGGCCGATGACGTAGATGATGAAGATCGCGACCAGCAAGCCGGTAACATCCAGCACGACCCAGTTGCCGATCGTGTAGCCGTTCCATAGCTTGTCCAGCCGATACGATCGCGCCTCCCACGTCATGTTCTGGCGCACGTACAACACCCGGGCCGCACGAAGCTGTTTGCTGAACTCCGGCGGATCGCTGCGCGCCAGGTCGGCAAACCGCTCGCCGAACGCCTCGCGCTGGCGCCCCCATTCGCGGGCTTTGTCCTCGAAGGCCTCGGTCTGCCCCGCCGCCAGCCGTTCGGAAATCCACAGGTAGTCGTCCTCCGTCGCCGCCGGCCAGCCCGACACCAGCACCAACTGGCGGATCCCCGCGTTGATCGGGTTGGCGATGTTCTGCTCGACGAACTGATACACCGCCACGAGTATCCAGATCGTCAGGATCGTCGGCAGGACGATGCCCAGACCTCGGAGAAAGAAGTAGCGGAAAGTCATTGATCTTCGCGGGGCGGGGGCCGAACTCATGGAAAGGCGAGGCCTTGCGGATCCATCGTACCGGTTGCATCGATGCAACCACGACACACGATTCTATCCCCTGACCCACCACGCGGCAAAGCCCGTGCCGCGCTCGCCCTGACACGGAAGCTCATCCACAGGACTCGGCTCCTGCTCATCGCCTCGCCGCGGCAACGGCTGCTACTTGCCGATCACGGCCTGGTATCGCGCGTAGGCGTCGTTCCATCGGCCGATGTCCGTCGGCTCATAGGTCACCGGATCGAAGCTGTCGCGGATGATCCGGCGGAGGTGGGCCAGGTCGTCGACATCGCCGGCACCCATGGCCTGAACAAGAACGTTGCCGGCCGCGGTGGCCTCGAAAGGGCCGGCGGTGACGGGCAGGCCCGTTGCGTCGGCGGTCATCTGGCTCAGCAGCTTGTTCCTGCCCCCGCCGCCGAGGATATGGATCACCCTCAGCTTGCGATCGAGCACACGCTGCAGATTCTCCAGCGTGCGCCGGTAGGTCAGTGCGAGCGACTCCAAGGCACAACGCACGAATTGCCCGATGCTCTCGGGCTTGGGCTGATTCGTCGATTCGGCGAAAGCGGCGAGTTTCTCGGGCATGTCGCCGGGCTGCATGAACGGGCCGTGGTCCGGATCGACGATCGTACGAAACGGCTCGGCCTGCCCGGCGAGGCGCGTCAGCGCTTCGTAGTCGTAGCTTTCGCCCTGCTTTTCGTAGGCCCGGCGGATTTCCTGGACCAGCCACAGGCCGCCGATGTTGGTCAGGAATCGAATCGTGCCGTCGACCCCGCCTTCGTTGGTGAAGCCCGCTTCCCGTGCCGCGCCGGTCAGCACGGGTTGATTCAGCTCCACGCCCATCAGCGACCAGGTGCCGCTGGACAGATAGCACCAGTCTTCAGAACCCGGCTGGGCCGGGGTCGCGGCGACGGCGCTGGCCGTGTCGTGGCTGGCCGGGGCGATCACCTTCACCGACGGCTCGACATCCGCCTCTTCGGCGACGTGCTCGAGCAGCGGGCCGACGACCGTGCCCGGCGGCATGGTGGAGCCGAGCATGCCGGTCGGCAGGCCCAGTTCGTGCAGGATCGGTTCGATCCACCCTCCGCGCGCCGCGTCCACCATTTGTGACGTGGACGCGATCGAGGACTCGTGACGTGCTTCGCCGGTGAAAAAGTAATGCAGCAGGTCGGGCGTCCAGAGCAGGTGCTTGGCGCGCTGCACCAGGCCCGGCTCGGCATCGGCCATGGCGATGAGCTGAAACAGCGTGTTGAGCGCCATGAACTGGATGCCGGTCGCGCCGTAGAGGCGCTCGGCGCCAATCCGCTCCAGCGTCTTGGCCATCGCTTTGTTGTTGCGCGGCTCGCGATACGCAAAGGGCAGGCCCAGCAGCCCGCCGCTCTCGCCGATCAGGCCGAAGTCCACGCCCCACGTGTCCACGCCCAGCGAGACCAGATGCCAATCACGGTCGCGGCAGAACTCACCGGCGCGGCGCAGGCCCTCGATGAGGTTCGCCCACAGGCCCAGCGTGTTCCAGTGCAACCCATCGGGCAACCGGTGCAGCGTGTTGGCAAACCGATGCACTTCGTGCAGCGAGAGCTTGCCATCTTCGATCACGCCCAGCATCGCCCGGCCGGACTCGGCTCCCAGATCAAACGCTAAATATGCTTTGGTGCTCATGGTGCTCCGAATTCACCACCGAAGCGCAGCGCGTGGTGATGCTCATGCATAGCTGCTCGATTGCACTTCGCCGCGTTCTTTGCGGGCTTTGGTGCGTTGCTTCGCGGCTTTCTTCTCGTGGCCCGATGCGCGGTACTCCTGGATCGGTTCCACCGGCAGGTCGTGGGCCATGCGCCACTCGGCCAGCAGGTCGCGCACATCGGTCTCGAAGGCATCGACCAGGCAGCGCTCGGCCGTGAGGATATCCCCCCTGCGCTGAGCGGCCGCGAGCTTCTTGCGGTCCACGATGTGCGCCTTGAGGAACAGCTTCTGCGCGGTGTCCAGCGTCTGCATCGCCGCTTCGATCTTGTTCTTCAGGTTATGCGACTGATCGACCATGTAGGCGATCTTGACGCGCTTGCCGGTGTCGTGCTCGTGTTGAGCGATGGCGTTGAAGATGCGGAACGCCGCGTAGGGATCGATCGATCCCATGGTCAGGTCGTCGTCGGCGTACTTGCGGTCGTTGAAATGGAAGCCGCCGAGCATCTCTTCGTCCAGCAGGAATGCGACGATGTGCTCGATGTTCGTGCCCGGCAGGTGGTGGCCGGTATCGACCAGTACCTTTGCCTGCCGGCCGGCGTGCTTCGCGAAAGTCATCGCCATGCCCCAGTCGGCGATGTCCGTATGGTAAAAGCCCGGCTCGAAGGGCTTGTACTCCACGAGCATGGTCATGCCCGAGGGCATCTTGTCGTGCAGGTGCTTGAGCGCCTTTTGCAGCCGCTGCTTGCGGGCGACGAGTTTGTCCTGGCCGGGATAGTTGGTTCCATCGGCGAACCAGAGCGACAGCAGCTTGCTCTTGACGGCTTTGCCGATGTCGATGCAATCGACGATGTGTTTAGCAGCCGCGTCGCGCACCTTCTTCTTGGGGTGACACAGTGAGCCGAGCTTATACCGCTGGTCCTGAAAGACGTTGGGGTTGATCGAGCCGATCTTCACACCGTGGCGGCGGGCGAGCTTGGCCACCTGCCGGGGGTCAGCATCCGGCGCAAAGTCCCACAGCACATGCACCGCGACGGTCGGGCAGCAACCGGTCAACGAGTGACAGATGCCCGCGTCTTCGAATTTCTCATCGACCGTCGAAGCGGCGGCGGGCTGAAAGAACTTGCCGAACCGCGTGCCGGTGTCCGCGAAACCCCAACTGGGCAGTTCGATCTGAAACTTATCGAGCGCGGCGAACAGTCTTGCTTCGTTGATCTTCGTCACGGCGGTGGCCTCCGGCCGGTGAGCGGGCACGCCGTTTTTGTACCGCGCCAACCGCGGCGCTACAATCGGCGACCTCCCGCGGCGAGCGATGTTTTGGCCGAAGTGAACGACAATCGATCGACGTGGTGCGACGTCGAGCCCTCGACCGAGCCGTCGATCGAGCCCGAGGCGATCGTGGGCAAGCCCGCGGGGCTGCCGACGCAATTGCCGATCTGGCGGATCGTGCTGGCGCTGGCGTGGTGGCCGTTGCTGGAGCAGTTGCTGGCGGCGCTGGTGGGGTTTGTCGACACGGCGCTGGCCGGCCGGCTGGAACCGGCGGCGACTGAGGCGATCGGCGCCGCGGGGTACATGCTGTGGCTGATGGGCCTGATGCAGGGCGCGGTGGGCGTGGGGTCCACGGCGATCATTGCCCGGGCCGTGGGCGCCGGCGACCGTGAGCAGGCCAACGCCGCGGTGGGCCAGTCGATGATGCTGGCGCTGGGCTGGGGCGTGTTCAACGGCGTGCTGTTCTTCCTGCTCGCGCCGCTGGTGGCCAAGGCGACCTCGCTGGACGGCCGGGCGGGCGAGCTGTGCGTGATGTACCTGCGCTGGCTGGCGTTCGTGGCTCCCTGCCGGGCGGTGCTGTACATCGGCTCGGCGTGCCTGCGCGGCGCGGGCGATACGCGCAGCCCGTTCTTCGTGATGCTCTGGGTGAACGGGATCAACGTCGCGGTGAGCGTGATGCTCGTCGCCGAGCTTTCCCCGATCGGCGGCTGGGGCCTGCGCGGCGTGGCGGTCGGCACGATGACCGCGTGGGCGATCGGGTCAATCCTCATGGCCCGGCGACTGCTCCGCGGGCGCGGCGGTGTGCGGCTGGAGCTGTCGGGCATGCGGTACGAGCCGGTGATGACACGCCGACTGGTCAGAATCGGCGCGCCCGCCCTACTCGAAAACGGCACGCACTGGGTGGGTCACCTGCTCGTGATCGTGATGATCGGCGCGCTGGCGGAGCTGGGCCTGACCCAACGGCCGATCGGCTCGCAGATCATCGCGATCCGCATCGAGGCGTTCAGCTTCCTGTTGGGCTTTGCATTCAACGTCGCCGCGGCGACGATGGTCGGCCAGTTCCTGGGCGTGAACGACATGCGCAGCGCCCGCCGCGCCGCTTGGGTGGCCTGGGCCTACGGCGCGGCGATCATGGTGGGCTTCGGCATCGTGTTCATGACGATGCCCGGCCCGCTGGTGCGCATCTTCACCGATCAGGAGCCATTCCTCACCGACGTGCCGCCGATGCTCTTTCACGCCGGCTGGGCGCAGATCGGCTTCGCATGCTACCTCGTGCTCTCGGGCGTGCTGCGCGGCGCGGGCGATACGAAAACCACCATGCGCCTGACCTTCGCCAGCACCTTCCTGGTGCGCCTGCCGCTGGCGTACGTGATCGGCATCGAGTGGGGCCACGGCCTGGTGGGCATCTGGTTCGCCCTCGCGATCGAACTGATGATCCGCGGGGCGCTGTTCTTCATCTGGTTCCTCCGCGGGCGGTGGGCCCAGGTGGCGGTGTGAGTGGGTTGCTTCGTTGACCGGTTATTCCGTTAACCCGTTGACTCGCGAAGTACCACTGACGGTTCACCAGTAGTCCGGCGGGTTAACCAGTCAACGAGTTAACGAGTTAACGAACTCCCGGTTTACCGACCGCGACGCAGCGCGTAACCTCACCGCATGTCCGTCACGCGCATCAACGAGCACTATCAGGCCGACACCGCCCGCGTCACCGGCGACGTGCGGATCGGCCGCGACGTGGTGATCTGGTACGGCGTGTCGATCCGCGGCGACATCGCGCCGATCGTGATCGGCAACAACACCAACGTGCAGGACAACGCGGTGATCCACTGCGACCGCGACGAGGCGAACACCATCGGCGCCCGCGTCACCATCGGCCACGGGGCGATCGTGCACGGCATGAGCGTCGGTGACGACACGCTCATCGGCATGGGCGCGATCGTCATGGCCCGCAGCCGCATCGGCTCGGGCTGCCTCATCGCCGCCGGCACGCTGATCCCGCCGGGCATGCAGGTGCCCGACGGCCAACTCGTGATGGGCTCGCCCGGCAAGATCATCCGCGCGGTCAACGATGAAGAACGCGCGATGATCGCGGATATCCCCGAGCACTACGTGAAGCTCGCCAGGCGGTACGTTGACTCGCCGAATGACGTGCGGGTGTTTGATGAGCAACAGATTCGCTGGTGACTCGCGGAGCCGCGTCGGTGAACGGCGCCATCGCCCGATCAACCGATCACAACGTCGCGCGCCACTCAAATGTTTCAAGATGTTTGCGTAGTTTGCGCAGGGTGTTGAACCGCTTGAGCACGATCGTGCGGCGCAGGCCGCCGCAGATGTGGCGGACCTCATCGGGCATATTCGCGTAGTGCCTGCGTCCGCCGATCAGTTCGTGCAACAGGCGAACGCAGTCCATGATGTCCTGGCGCTGCTTGTAGCGGGCGGGTTTGCCCCAGTCGTAGAAGTCGATGAGCTTGATCTCGAAGCGTACGCCGGCCGGTCGGATGAGGATGTTCTGGCTGTGGACGTCGGCGTGGTACTCGCCCAGGGCGTGCACCGCTTCCAGGCCGCGCACCAGGTGGTGGAGCACGCACAGGGCGCGGTAGGGATCGAGGCGTCTGCCGCGGTGGCGGGCGATCCATCGCTCGAGCTGCTCGCCTTCGCACAGTTCACTGATCAGCGCGACCACTTCCAGGCCGCGCACCTTGACCAGCTCGGAGTGAAAGTACTGGAGGACGATCGGGCAGTGGCGCAGGGCGTGGAGCTTCTGCGCGTGGCGGACCATGATGCGATGATTCGGATCGCGATGGGGGAAGTAGAGCTTGGCGGCACGGCGGATGCCGGTGCGGTCTTCGCGGATCTGATAGACCTCGCCCTCGGAGCCGTGGCCCAGCAGGTACTCGACCTGGTAGCGGCGGCCGATGCGCCGGCCGGGCGCCAGGTCGAAGCTGGTGATGCGCGGGTGACGGGCCATCGGCCCATTGTCTCCGATTCGCTCCCCGCGTGCCTCGGCGCGGCGGCGCGGCTACACGTTGGGCGAGTGGTGGCTGGGCGGCGCGGCGCTCGAGGGCGGCGGCGCGGGCTTGTCGGCCTGGGCCTTGGCCGCCTGCTGAACCCGGGGCTGGGACTTGGCCTTGTCCTGGGCCTGCTCCTGCTTCTTGCGGTCCTGCTTCGAAAGCGGCGCGACGATCATCGTCATCCGCCGGCCCATCGACCGCGGCGACACCTCCACCTTGGCCACGTCCGACAACTCGTCGGCCAGCTTGCGGAAGTTGTCAAAGCCGATGTTCTTGTGCGCCATCTGCCGGCCGCGGAACATCATCGTGAACTGCACCTTGTGGCCCTCTTCGAGGAACTCGCGGGTGCGTTCCATCTTGATGTTCATGTCGTGCTCGTCGGTGCCCGGCCGCAGACGCACCTCCTTGAGCTCGCTCTGCTTGGAGTGGCTCTTGGCCTTGGCTTCCTTCTTCTTCTGTTGATACTTCCACTTGCCGTAGTCCATGATGCGACAGACCGGCGGGCGGACGTTGGGGGCGACCTCGACGAGGTCCAGCCCGGCATCGCGGGCCATCTGCTGGGCCTTGCCGGTCTCAACCACGCCCACCTGCTCGTTGTTCTCGTCGATCAGGCGCACGGGCGTCACGCGGATGCGCTCGTTGATGCGCAACTGCTTGGTGGTGTCTTCTTCGCGGCGGACAAAGCGTCGTCTGGCGATGGTCGGGGCTCCAGAAAAAGGCAAACGTTACATCGTGCGCCGCTCGCCGACGGGCGAACGCAACGCGGTGCGGATTGTGCATGGCAAGGCCCCGCGTGTCATACCGGGTAAACCGCGGCGAGCGGGGCTGGGGAACGAAGCGCTTCGACTTGTCGTGCGGGCAGCATCGGCGGGTCTTGTTCCGTCAACTCGTTTGTCGCCGCACACGCACGGCAACCACCATGATCATAACCGCGAAGGCGGAACAAGGCAAGGTTTTCCAACCGGCGCTGCGGGCTTGGTGTGCGAGCATAAATCCTGGCGGGGTCAGGCGGCCTGTCGCTGGGC
>CAZUHK010000047.1:0-16818 GCA_964620345.1 uncultured Planctomycetaceae bacterium | reverse complement strand
GCGATACACGCTCACCGCCCTGCCGTACTACATGGCCCGCGAGGTCGCGGCGTGGTGGGTCTACTACCTGCGCGGCCTGGCGTGAGCCACCGCGGCCGGGGCGGTGCGATGGCTCAGACCGCCATCGCCGGTTCGTCCACGGCCATGTCCGGGGCGTTGAGGTCGCTGGCGCCGGTGAGGTAGATGTCGATCGCCCGGGCCGCGCCGCGGCCCTCGGCGATGGCCCAGACGACCAGGGACTGGCCGCGGCGGCAGTCGCCGGCGGCGAACACGCCCTCGACGCTCGTGGCGTAGTGGCCGTACTGGGCCTTGAAGTTCGAGCGGTCGTCGGTTTCCAGTCCCAGTTGCTCACCGAGGTAGCTCTCGGGGCCCAGGAAGCCCATCGCCAGCAGCACGAGCTGGGCCGACCAGGTGCGCTCGGTGCCGGGCACTTCCTCGAAGCTCGGCCGGCCGCCGTCGGGCGGGAACTTCCAACGGATGTGCACGGTTTTCACGCCGCACAGCTTGCCCTCGTCGTCGCCGATGAACTGCTTGGTGAGGATGGCGAAGACGCGCGGGTCGCGGCCGAACTTCGCGTCGGCCTCCTGGTGGCCGTAGTCGGTGCGCAGGATCCGCGGCCACTGGGGCCAGGGGTTGTCCGGGGCGCGTTCGTCGGGCGGGCGATCGAGCAGCTCGAAATTGACCAGCGACCTGCAGCCGTGGCGCATGCTCGTGCCCAGGCAGTCGGTGCCGGTGTCGCCGCCGCCGATCACGATCACGTCCTTGCCCTTGGCGCTGATCGGCGGGTCGAACCGGTCGGCGTAGTCGCTGTCCATCAGGGCCTTGGTGTTGGCGTGGAGGAACTCCATGGCGAAGTGGATGCCATCGAGCTCGCGTCCGGGCACGGGCAGGTCGCGCGGGCGGGTCGAGCCGGTCGCCAGCAGCACCGCGTCGAAGTCCTCACGGAGCTGATTGATGTCGATGTACCGGATGTTCGGGTCTGTGGGTCCGCTGCCGGCGGGGGTCGATTGGCTGCCGCCGACGAACGCGTTGGTGACGAACGCCACCCCCGCCTCGGCCATGAGGTCGATGCGGCGCTGGACGGTGCGCTTGTCGAGCTTCATGTTCGGGATGCCGTACATCAGCAGCCCGCCGATGCGGTCGTGGCGTTCGTAGACGGTGACATGGTGGCCGGCGCGGTTGAGCTGCTCGGCGGCGGCGAGGCCCGCGGGGCCCGAGCCGATGATCGCCACCGACTTGCCGGTGCGGTGCGGCGGGGACTGGGGCGTGACCCATCCCTCTTCGAAGCCGCGGTCGATGATCGCGTTTTCGATGTTCTTGATCGTCACCGGCGGGTCGATGATGCCCAGCGTGCACGCGCCCTCGCACGGCGCGGGGCAGACCCGACCGGTGAACTCGGGGAAGTTGTTGGTCTTGTGCAGCCGGTCCAGCGCCTCGCGCCACCGCCCGTTGAACACCAGGTCGTTCCACTCGGGGATCAGGTTGTCGATCGGGCAGCCCGTGTCGGTCTGGCAGAACGGGATGCCGCAGTCCATGCAACGCGCGCCCTGTCGCGTGAGGTGTTTCTCATCGACCGGTTGAAGAAACTCGTTGTAATGCGCCGTCCGCGCCTTGGGGTTGGCGTAAGGGACGGTCTTGCGCTTGTAGTCTTTGAATCCGGTTAGCTTGCCCATTTCGTGTCTCTCCTGCTCCCTCTCCCTCCCAGGGAGAGGGCTGGGGTGAGGGTCAGTCATTCGAGTTCGATCGCGCCCGACGAAGGATGTACTCCGCGGCCTCCGGTGGATCGCGCATCAAATCGCTGTTGGTGATGCGCACCACGCGGAGGCCACGGGCGCGCATGTATTCGTTTCGTCGTTCATCGTACTCAATCCGCTCGTCGTGGCTCATGCCGTCCAACTCAACCACGAGCTTGTGCTCCGCACAGTAGAAATCCGCCACATAGGGCTCGACCACGTGCTGCCGGCGAAACCGCAAGCCATCGAGCTGACGGTTGCGCAGCAGGTTCCACAGCACACGCTCGGGTGTGGTGGCCGCTTTGCGAAGCTCGCGGGCTTGGCCGGTCTTCGCCGGCGGGACGCGATGTGCGGTCGGACGTTCGGTCATAGTGCATTCGTGCAAGCCACACCCTCACCGCGACCCTCTCCCTGAGAGGGAGAGGGAGAGGAGCTACTTGGTTTCCTCGGCCATCTGCTCGTCTTTGGCCGGGCGGGTGTGGACGTCGCTTTCTTCTTCTTCATCGTGCTTGAGCCGCTCGTTAAGCACGCGCTTGTAGTCGATGGGCATGACCTTGCGGAACTGGCTCATCGCGTCTTTCCAGCGGGCCAGCAGGGCGCCGGCGACGGTCGAGCCGGTGTACCGGTGGTGGTTCTCCACCAGTTCGCGGAGCTCGGCGATGTCGGCCGGTTGAGCCATCGGCTCCAGCTCGACCATGCCGAGGTTGCAGTGCTGCAGGAAGCGGTCGTGCGGGTCCCAGACGTAGGCGATGCCGCCGGACATGCCCGCGGCGAAGTTGCGTCCGGTGGGTCCGAGGATCACCGCGCGCCCGCCGGTCATGTACTCCAGGCCGTGGTCGCCGCAGCCCTCGACGACGGCGCGGGCGCCGGAGTTTCGCACGCAGAACCGCTCGGCGGCGACGCCGCGGGCGTACAGCTCGCCGGCGGTCGCGCCGTAGAGCGCGACGTTGCCGATGATGATGTTCTCCTCGGGCACGAAGTTGCCGTTGGCCGGCGGGTAGATGATGAGCTTGCCGCCGCACAGGCCCTTGCCGACGTAGTCGTTGGCATCGCCTTCGAGTTCGATCGACACGCCGCGCTGCATCCACGCGCCCAGCGACTGACCGGCCGAGCCGTGGAGCTTGATCCAGATCGTGTCTTCGGGCAGGCCGAACTCACCGTGGGCCTTGGACACCTCGTGGCTGAGCGTGGTGCCGACCACGCGGTGGATGTTCTGCACGGGCAGTTCGATGCGGACCTTCTCGCCGTTGTCCAGGGCCGGGCGGGCCTGCTTGATCAGCTCGTTGTCCAGCGACTGGTCCAGGCCGTGGTCCTGCTCCATGCGCTTGTACACGCCGACGTTGTCGCGGTGGGCCGGGGCAGTGGCGGGCTGGAGGATCGCGGTGAGGTCCAGGCCCCCGGTCTTCCAGTGCTCGATGGCGCGGTCGTGTTCGAGCAGATCGGTGCGGCCGACCAGCTCGTCGATCGAACGCACGCCCAGCGACGCCATGATCTTTCGCGCTTCCTCGGCAACCATGAACAGGTAGTTGACCACGTGCTCGGGCTTGCCGGCGAACTTCTTGCGGAGCACCGGGTCCTGCGTGGCCACGCCGACCGGGCAGGTGTTCAGGTGGCACTTTCGCATCATGATGCAGCCGAGGGTGATCAGCGGCGCGGTGGCGAATCCGAACGCCTCGGCGCCCAGGCACGCGGCGATGACCACATCGCGGCCGGTCTTGAGCTGGCCGTCGGTCTCCAGACTGACTCTGCTGCGCAGGTCGTTCATCACCAGGGTCTGGTGGGTCTCGGCGATGCCCAGCTCCCAGGGCAGGCCCGCGTGCTTGATGCTGGTCAGGGGCGAAGCGCCCGTGCCGCCGTCGTGACCGGCGATGAGGATGTGGTCGGCCTTGGCCTTGGCCACGCCCGCGGCGACGGTGCCCACGCCGACGGCGCTGACCAGCTTCACGCTCACGCCCGCCGAGGGGTTGGCGTTCTTCAGGTCGTGGATGAGCTGGGCGAGGTCTTCGATCGAGTAGATGTCGTGGTGCGGCGGCGGGGAGATCAGCCCGACGCCCGGCGTGGAGTGCCGCGTCTTGGCGATGATCTCGTTGACCTTGTGGCCGGGCAGCTCGCCGCCCTCGCCGGGCTTGGCGCCCTGGACGATCTTGATCTGCAGCTCGTCGGCGTTGGTCAGGTACCAGCTTGTCACGCCGAACCGGCCCGAAGCGACCTGCTTGATCGACGAACGCCGCAGGTCCCCGTTGGGGTCGGGCGTGAAGCGCTTGGAATCCTCGCCGCCCTCGCCGGTGTTGGACTTGCCGCCCAAGCGGTTCATCGCGATCGCCAGCGTCTCGTGGGCCTCGGCGGAGATCGAGCCGTAGCTCATCGCGCCCGAGCGGAATCGCTTGACGATTTCCTTGGCCGGCTCGACCTGGTCGATGTCGATCGGCTCGCCTTGCTTGATCTTCAGCAGCCCGCGGAGCGTGCAGCGGTGCTTGTTGGCTTCGTTGACGGCCTTGGCGAACCGCTCGTAGTCCTTGGGGCTGTTGGTCTTCGAGGCGATCTGCAGGTCGGTCACCATCTGCGGGCTGATCATGTGCTTCTCCCCGCCGGCGCGCCAGTGGAACTGGCCGTCGTTGGGCAGCACGGGCAGGCGCACTTCTTCACGCGCGGGGTAGCCCAGGGCGTGGCGGCGGAGCAGTTCCTCGGCCAGCACGTCGAAGCCCACGCCCTTGATGCGGCTGGCGGTGCCGACGAAGCACTTGTCCATCACCTCCGGGTGCAGGCCGACCGCCTCGAAAATCTGCGCCCCTTTGTAAGATTGCAGCGTCGAGATGCCCATCTTCGCCATCACCTTGAGCATGCCCTTGGCCACGCCCTTGCGATAGGCGGTGACGATCTTGTCATCGTCGTCGAAGTCGGCCTTGAGCTTGCCGTCGACGCGGAGCTGCCACAGCGCCTCGAACGCGAGGTAGGGGTTGATCGCGTCGGCGCCGAAGCCGGTGAGCAGGCAGAACTGGTGGACCTCGCGCGCCTCGCCGGTCTCGACGACCAGGCCCACGCGCGTCCGCTTGACCTTGGCGATCAGGTGGTGATGCACCGCGCCCGTGGCGAGCATGGCGCTGACCGCGACGCGGTCGTGACCGATCGCGCGGTCGGACAGCACGATCAGTTCATAGCCCTGATCCACGGCTTGTTCGGCCTGATCGCAGATGCGGTCCAGCGCCTTGCGAAGCCCCGCGGCGCCCTGGTCGCGCGGCCAGGTGATGTCGATCGTCTTGGCCGTCCAGTTCGAGCCGGGCACGCTCTGGTCGATGTGCTTGAGCGAGGCGACCTGCTCGTTGGTGAGGATCGGGTGGGGCACCAGCAGCCGGTGGGCGTGCTGCTCGGTGGTTTGGATCAGGTTGCCCTCGGGGCCGATGTAGCATTCGAGGGACATGATCGCCTCTTCGCGGATCGAGTCGATGGCCGGGTTGGTCACCTGGGCGAAGAGCTGCTTGAAGTAGTCGTAGATCAGGCGGGGCTTGTCGGAGAGCACGGCCAGGGCCGCGTCGTTGCCCATCGAGCCGACCGGGTCGCGCTTCTGCTCGATGATGGGCTTGAGCATGAACTGCAGCGTCTCGATGGTGTAGCCGAACGCCTGCATGCGCGCCATCAGCGTGTCGGGGTCGAAGCCGTGGGCCTTTTCGTCGGCCTGGATGTCGTCGAGCGTGATGCGCTGGTTCTGCAGCCACTGGCTGTAGGGCCGGCGGTTGGCCAGTTCCTGCTTGAGTTCTTCATCGGGGATGACGCGGCCCTGCTCGAAGTCGACCAGGAACATCTTGCCCGGCTGCAGTCGGCCCTTGACCTTGACGTTGGCCGGGTCGATGTCCGGCACGACGCCGACCTCGCTGGCCATCACGCACAGATCATCGTGGGTGATGTAGTAGCGGTTGGGGCGCAGGCCGTTGCGGTCCAGGCAGGCGCCGATGTACTTGCCATCGGTGAACGCGATCGACGCCGGGCCGTCCCACGGCTCCTGCAAACAGGAGTGGTACTCGTAGAACGCCCGCTTGTTGACCGGCATGGTCTCGTGGTTCTGCCAGGCCTCGGGGATCATCATCATGACCGCTTCCTGCAAGCTGCGGCCGGTCATCAGGTAGAACTCGAGCACGTTGTCGAACGTGCCGGAGTCCGAGCAGTCGGGCTCGACCACGGGGAACAGCTTGCTCAACTCATCGCCGAAGCCATCGGGGCGGGGATCCTTGAGCACCCCCTGTCGGGTGAACACCCAGTTGCTGTTGCCGCGGAGGGTGTTGATCTCGCCGTTGTGGCTCATGAAGCGGTTGGGCTGGGCGCGGTCCCACGAGGGGAAGGTGTTGGTGCTGAAGCGCGAGTGAACCATCGCCAGGTGGCTCTGGTAATCCGGGTCGCGCAGGTCGGGGTAGTACGCGGGCACCTGCTCGCTGGTGAGCATGCCCTTGTAGACCATCACCTTCGTGCTCAGCGAGCAGATGTAAAAAGTCTTGGCCTCTTCCATGTCGCTGTTGCGCAGCGCGTGGCTGGCGCGCTTGCGGATCATGTAGACCGAGCGCTCGAAGGCGTCGCCGGCCTTGCCGTCGCCCGAGGCGAGGAACAACTGCTCGGTGATCGGCTCGCAGACCATGGCGGTGTGGCCGATGTTCGCCCGCTTGGGTTCGGTCGGCACCGGCCGCCAGCCCAGCAGCTTTTGCCCCTGCTCGGCGATGATGCGCTCGACGGTCTGCTTGCAGACCTTGCGCTCGGACGAATCGCGCGGCAGGAAGATGTTGCCCGCGGCGAAGCGGCCGGGCTCGGGCAGGTCGATCTCGAGGTCTTGCCGCGCGACCTTCTTCATAAACGCGGTGGGCAGGCCGGTCATGATCCCCGCCCCGTCGCCGGTGTTGGCCTCGCAGCCGCAGCCGCCGCGGTGGTCCATGTGGTGCAGCATGGTCAGCGCATCGCGGATGATATCGTGCGAGGCCTTGCCCTTGAGGTGGGCGATGAAGCCCACGCCGCACGCATCGTGCTCGTGGGCGGGGTGGTAGAGTCCTCGGGCGTCGGGTCGTTGGAGCGTGGTCATGGTCGCAATGCCTCCGGGCCTCGTCCGCCGGGCCCCGCGCGGCGGGCGCGTCGGGGTCGGTGGAGTCGGCCGCAATACAGTCGTCTTCAGGCCGTGGCCGCGGCGCGGGGCGAATCGGTCGCTTCGCCCCGGGCCGGCGACATGGCCAGCAGGAAATCGGTGAACGTCCCGGCGATCGGCGTCAGCGGACGGTTGCGGACGTGAACCACCGCCAGCGGGCGGGCGAGCACCGGCCGAAGCGTCAGCGCCACCAGCGTGCCCTCGGCCACCTCGCGGGCCACCGTGCGTGCCGGCAGGATCGCCACCTCGTCGCTGTGCCGCAAGTACACCTTGACCGTGTCGATGTTGTCGAAGCTGTGGGCGACCTGCGGCGCCACGCCGTGCCGACGCAGATACGCCAGGATTCGCCGCCCGATCGGCAACGCCGAATCGAACATCACCAGCGGCTGGTCGGCCAGATCCAGCGGATCGAGCTTGCCCCGGTCGGCCAGCGCGTGCTCGGGCCGACACACCACCGCCATCTCCTCCTCGCGCAGCGGCCGGGCCGCCAGGTCACGCCACCGCTCGGGGTAGCTCAAGATGCCCAAATCCACCTGCCCGCCGCGCACCTTCTGGTACACATCGTCGGGCTGGTGGTATTGCACCTCGATGTGCACGCGCGGATGATCGGCCTCGAAGCGCTCGACCGCCTGGTTGAGCAGGTCGATGCCCGCCGAGTAAATCGCCGCGATACGCAAAGTCCCCCGCGCCGTGGCCTGGGGGCTGGTGATCTGCCGCGTCAGCCGGGCGTACTGGTCGAGTATCTGCCGGCAGCCGTGGTAGTAGGTCTCGCCGGGGCCGGTCAATTGCAGCGGCCGCTTGGAGCGGTCGATCAACTGCATGCCCAGTTCCTTTTCCAACGCCTGAATGCGCTGGCTGACCGCCGACTGCGTGACACCGTGCACCTCCGCGGCGCGGCTGACGCTGCGGTGCTGGGCGACGTCACAAAAAAGCTGGATCATGTCGAGTTGCATGACCCAGCATCTTATCATCAGCGGACCTAATGTCAATCCCCTGGATATGCAGCCGGATTAATGATAACGACGCGGCGTTTGGCGGCAATGTCGCCGATGGGCGCTACCCGGCCGCGGCGTGGCGCCTCACTGGTTGAGGATCGCCTCGAACGCCGCGTCGTCGACCGTCGTCTGGGCTTCGGTGGCGATGTCATCGAGCGTGAGCGGCTCGGCCTGATCGCCGGTGACCGCGACGGCGGTCTGAAGCACGCCCTTGATGCTGACCAGTTGCTCCCGCAGGTCATCGGTGATTTCCTGAATCTCGACCTTGGCGCGGTTGACTTCGATCAGCCGAAGCTGCTCATCGCAGGCCGCGCGCTGGGCCTGGATTTTTTGCTCCTGCATCCGCAGCGTCTTGAGCGCGGCCTCAGCGGACTCGACCAGCCCCTGCTGCGCCTCGATCTCGTGGTGCAGCGAGACGATCTGCTTCTTCAGCGCTTCCTGGTCGTACTGCTTGTCGCGTACGGTGACGGGGAACGCATCGTCCGCCGCGGCCTGCTTGTAGGCCGCCTTGAACTGCTCGAGCACGGGCCGGCCCGCGTCGATCTTGCCCTGGGCCTCATCGAGCCGACTGCGGACCGTCGCCTCCTGCTGCGCGACGCGGACCGACGCGGCCTTCAGATCGGCCTTGGCCTGCTTGGCCTGGGCCTCGCAGAAGTCCAGGTACGCCTTGGGGTCGGCGGCGATGTTCTGCGGCGTCCACCTGGCGAACGAGGCGTAGGCCTGCTCCATCTTCGTCTGGCCCACGTCGCTCAAAAAGTACCACGCCGCCCCGCCGGCCACGGCCAGCACGATGATCGCGACCAGGATGCCCAGGGCGGAACCGCCGCGGCGATGCACGTTCGTGTTCATGGTCAGATGCCCCTGTGAAATTGACGGACCCTTCAGCTCGATTGCTCACACATCCTACTACACCTTACGCCGGCCCGGCAGTGCGGCGATGCGAAACGCACCCCGCCGATTCGCAGACCTACCGCTCGGCCCGCCAACGATCAGCGACTAACGCATCTTTCGGCGACCGGTAATGGGTGCCACACCTTGTCCCGAAGGGCAAGGTGTGATGCCGTCCGCACGCCCGCACACCTTGCCGCTAAAGCGGACAAGGTGTGGCGCCCGACAGACGCGACACAACGCTGCAACCTGCTCTAACGACCGACCACCAGCCCCGCCTTCGCCGCCTGCTCGTCGAGCCGCCGGGGCGAAACCTTGATCGCGGTGCCCAGGTCCTGGGCGAACAGCGAAACGCGAAACTCCTCCAGCATCCAGCGGTATCGCCCCAGTTCCGCGTCGGCCGGGCGCGGCGAGGGGTCGGCCGCGGCGAGCCATGCCCGCCAGTACGGCCGCAACTGCCCAAGGCGCTGCGTGTCCTTGCCGATCGCCCCGTCGCGCGCCTTTTCGATCCGGCGCGCGATGCCACGCACGTACCGCGGCATCTGATGCAGCCACGCCCACGGTGTGCCGCTGATCCACCGCGCGACGAGCAGGTGGCCCAACTGCTCGCGCACGTCGGCCTTGAGCTCGCGCCACGCATCGGGCGATTCGTCGATCGCGAGCCGCGCCTGGTGATACGCATCGATCGTCTGCCGCACGATCTGCCAGAGGCGCTCGGCCAGCGACTGAAGCTGCGCGCCGCGGTCGAGCAGGCGCCGGTCGAACTGCCCGTCGTTGCGCACCGGCGGCTGGCCTTCGATGAACGTCGCGTCCACCGCCGCGTCCAGCAAATCGTCGACCAGCGTCCGCCGATCGCAGAGCGGTGCGATCTTCATCGCCGCCGCCGCAACGTCCTCGAGCTCGGCTTCGATGAACGCCAGCTCCGAGGCGACCTGCAGCGCGAACAGTCGGCGCAGGCCCCGGCGCGTCGCGGCCGCGGCGCCATCGGCGGTGTCCATCACGCGAAGCGCCACCGCCTGGCCCTGATCGACAATCGCCGGGTACCCGTGCACCGCCATGCCGCGGCTGTCCACGGTCACGGTGTCGGGCAGCTCGCCGAAATCCCACGCCCGGACGCCATCGCGCTGCCAGGCGCCGCTGGCGGCGTGACGGATCACGTCGGCTGTCTTCTGGCCGAGCTGGACGCGCAGCGTCTGCAGGTCGCGCCCGCCGGCGACGACGCGGCCCTTCTGGTCGGTCACCGCGATGTTCATCTTCAGGTGCTGTTCCAGCCCGTCGGTCCGCCACGCCTGGGGCGGGATGCTCACGCCGGTGTGCCGGCCGATGCACTCGCTCAACGCAACCAGCAGCGGCCGATCGCGGTGCTCTTCCAGCCACGGCACCAGCCGGCCAACGAAATCGGGGATCGGCACGAACTGCCGGCGGTACGCCTTGGGCAGCGCCCGCATCAGCGCCTCGACCTTGTCCCGGAGCAAGCCAGGCACCAGCCAGTCGAGCTGCTGCGGATCGACCGTCGACAGCAGGCCCAGCGGCACGCGCACCGTCACCCCGTCCGACTCGTGCCCCGGCTCGGCGACATAATCCAGGTCGAGCTTCGCAGCGCCGGTCCGCAACGCATCGGGGTAAAGCTGGGGCGTGATGTGGTCCGTCGCCCCGGCCAGCAGCAGCGCTTCGGTCATGAACAGCCGCTTGGGGTCGTCCTGCTCCGCACGCTTGCGCCACGCATCGAGCGTCGCGAGGTCGTACACCGCGGCGGGCAGGCGCTCGTGGTAAAAATCGAACCGCGTGCGCGGGTCGGCGAGGATGTCCTTCTTGCGCTGCTTGGCTTCGAGGCGTTCGATCTGCTCGATCAGCCGGGCGTTGTGCGTGAAGAACGGCGCGGCGGTGTCGAGCTCGGCTTCGACCAGGCCGTGGTGGATGAACAGGTCACGCGCGGCCCGCGGCTCGATCGGGCCGAAGTTCACCGTGCGCCGGGCCACGATCGTCAGACCAAACAGCGTCGCGCGTTCATCGGCCAGCACCTTGCCGCTGTCGCGGTTCCAGCGGACCTGGCTGTGATGCGATTGCACCAGGTGCGGCGCGAGGCGTTCGATCCAGTCCGGCTGAATCGGGGCGACGATGTGCGCATAGAGCTTGCTCGTCTCGATCAGCTCCGCGGCCATGATCCAGCGGGGCTTGACGTCGAACAGCGACGAGCCGGGGAAGATCGCGAACTTTCGCCCGTGGGCGCCGGTGTACTCAAAGCCCTGCTCGCGGTAGCCGACGTTGCTCAGCAGCCCCGTGAGCAACGCCCGGTGGATGGCGTCGGGCGCCGCGGGGTTTTCATTGAGGTGCATGCGCTGATCGGCCGCGGCGTCGCGCAGTTGGCGGTGCAGGTCTTCCCACTCCCGCATGCGGGTGTAGGCCAGGCAGTGCTGCGCGCACGCCCGCCGCGTCCCGCCGCCCGAGGCCTTGTCGCGCAGGTTGCGGTACCACCTCCACAGCGACAGGTACCCGAGAAAATCCGATTCGCCATCGAACCACTGCGCGTGGGCTTCATCCGCCGCCTGCTGCCGGTCGGCCGGGCGCACGCGCGGGTCCTGGATGCTCAACGCCGCGGCGATCACCAGCACCTCGCGCAACGCCTGCTCGTCGCGACCGGCGAGGATCATCCGCCCGATCCGCGGATCGACCGGCATGCGCGACAGGTCGCGGCCGATCTGCGTCAGCCGCTGCTGCTCATCGATCGCACCCAGCTCGAACAGCGTGTCGTAACCATCGCGGATCATCCGCGACACCGGCGGATCGATGAACGGAAACTGGCGCGGGTCGCCCAGCTTCAGCGATTCGGTCTGCAGGATCACCGAGGCGAGGTTGGTCCGCTGAATCTCCGGCTCGGTAAACTGCGGGCGCTCGTCGAAGTCCTTCTCGTCGTACAGCCGAACGCAGATGCCCGGCGCCAGCCGGCCGCACCGGCCCTTGCGCTGATCGGCCGAGGCCCGGCTGATCGGCTCGATGGGCAACCGCTGCACCTTCGACCGCGCCGCGTACCGGCTGATCCGCGCCACGCCGGTGTCGATCACGTGACGAATCCGCGGCACGGTCAGCGAGGTCTCGGCGACGTTCGTCGCCAGGATCACCCGCCGCCCGCCTTTGGGGTGAAAGATCTTCTGCTGGGCCGCGGCCGGCAGGCGGGCGTACAGCGGCAGCACCTGGGCGTCGATGCGCGTGTCCTTCGCAATCGCCTCGGCCGCGTCGCGGATGTCACGCTCGCCCGGCAGGAACACCAGCACATCGCCCCGATCCTCCCGGCCCAGCTCGACCAGCGCCTCGGCGATGCCCTGGATCGGATCGCGATCCTGCTCGTCGCCCTCGCGCTCGAGCGGGCGGTAGCGCACCTCGACGGGGTAGGTGCGGCCCTGGACGTCGATGATCGGCACCGGCTTGCCGTTGGCCGGCTCAAAATGCTCGGCGAACCGCTGCGGGTCGATCGTGGCGCTGGTGATGATGACCTTCAGATCACGCCGACGCTCGAGCAGTTGGCGCAGGCAGCCAAGCAGGAAGTCGATGTTCAGCGATCGCTCGTGGGCCTCGTCGATGATCAGCGTGTCGTACTGGCTGAGCGACCGGTCGCCGGCCAGCTCGGCCAGGAGCATGCCATCGGTCATGACCTTGATCGCGGTGCGGCGGTCGGTCTGGTCGGCGAAGCGCACCTTGTAGCCGACGAACTGGCCCAGCGGCCGGTTCAGCTCCTCGGCGAGGCGGGCGGCGACGGCGCGCGCCGCGAGGCGGCGCGGCTGGGTGTGGCCGATCACGCCGCGGAGGCCCCGGCCCAGCTCCAGGCACATCTTGGGCAACTGCGTGGTCTTGCCCGACCCGGTCGCGCCGCAGACCACGACGACCCGGTGCTCGGCGATCGCGGCCATGATGTCCTCCCGCCGCGCCGCGACCGGCAGATCATCGGGGTAACGCACCGCGGGCATCGCCTCACGCCGCATGGCGACGATGTCGCACGACGCGGCCAGTTGCTGCTCGACTTGAGCGAGCATGCGATCGACCGGCTGGCCGCGCCGCGCCCGGGCCCGCGCAGCGCGCAGCCGACCGCGCAGCCGCGATGCATCGGCGGCCAGCGCATCGTCCGTCCGCTTCATCAACCGCTGAATCCGGCTTTGCACGTCGATCTGGACCATCAGCCCCCAATGATCGCCGGGGACCGGGCCGAATCAAACGCCCGTCGGCGGAAAGATGTAACGCACTCGCTACAATGGGCGAATACGAGCGATGCATGCCATGAGTTTTTCGACGCGACAGAAACAGGTGGCCCTTGTGGCGGTGGTGCTGATCGGCGGGGTGTGGGCGACCACGGCGCTGCTGATGGGTTCATTGAGCGCCCAGCGGCCGACCGCCCAGAAGGTCATCGAATATGTCGAGCAAAACCCGCTTCAGGGCCTGCCGACCGACGACCGCGGGGCGTTCGTCGAGGGGTTGGCCAATCGCGTCAAGCGGCTGGACATGGCCCAACGCCAGCAACTGCACGCCCGCCAGACGCTGCGGCCGGTGTTCGAGCGGATGACCGAGGACGAGCAGACCCGCTACATCGAGCTGACCGCGGCCGAGGGCTTCGGGGAGTTCATGGACGCGATGAACGAGCTGGAGCCGGCCCGGCGCGAGGAGGTGGTGACCGACGCCCTGGAGGAATTCGACCGCGAGGCGCGCAAGCAAAGCCGCGGCCAGACCCGCCCGGCGCTGACCGAAGCGCAGCGTGAGAAACTGCTCAACGAGGGCCTCAAGTCGTACTACCGCGACGCCACCGCTGAGACGAAGATCGCCCTGCAACCGCTGATCGAACGGATGCAACAGCACCTGAGGACCGGCCGATGATCAAACCAAACGCATTCACGCTCGTGGAACTTCTGGTCGTCATCGCGATCATCGCGGTGCTGCTGGGCCTGGCGTTTCCCGCGGTGAACAAGGGCTTGCAGCAGGCCAAGACCGTGCGATGCCTTTCCAATCTCAAGGGCATCGGCCTTGCGCTACAGACGTACATCGACAGCGCCGGCAGCCAACGGATGCCCATCCTCTTCAATCGCCTGGATATCAACCAAGACATGCCCGCGATGGATACCGTTCTGCTGGACGGTGACAACCCCGAAAGCTTCAACTGCCCGGCCGACAAGCGCGATCTGTACGAGACCACCGGCACCAGCTACTTCTGGAACGAGGATCTCAACGAGCAGCCGCTGAGCTCGCTAAACACGTTCAACATTGAAGTCCACGCGCTAATTCCCGTCATGAGCGACAAGGAGGCGTTTCACCCCGAGCTGCCGCTGGGGGTGAACCTGCTCTACGCCGACTACCACGTGGAGAGCAACCAGCCCTCGTTCACGGTCGGCCCGTAGCCCATGATCAGCATCCAAGGCGTGAGCAAGAGCTTCGGCCCGCGCAAGGCGGTGATCGATTTTTCGCTGGACGTGCCGGCCGGGGAGATCTGCGGCCTGCTGGGCCACAACGGCGCGGGCAAGAGCACCATGATCGGCATGATGCTGGGCATGGTCTTCCCCGACGCCGGGCGGATCACCCTCGACGGCCACGATGTGTTCGCCCACCGCGCCCGGGCCCTGCGCCACGTCGGGGCCATCTTCGAAAGCCCCGCCTTCTACGACTACCTCTCGGGCTGGGCGAACCTGGAAATCTTCAGCGCCTACACCGCGCCGGTGCGGCCCGACCGCATGCGCCAGGTGGTCGAGCTGGTCGGCCTGACCGATCGCATCCACGACCGCACGCGCGGCTATTCGCACGGCATGCGCCAGCGGCTGGCGCTGGCCCAGGCGCTGCTGCCCGCGCCCAAGCTGCTGATCCTCGACGAGCCCAGCGACGGGCTGGACCCCGAGGGCATCCGCGAGATGCGCCAGCTCATGCAGCGGCTCAACCGCGAGTGGGGGCTGACGATCCTGCTCTCTTCGCACCTGCTGGGCGAGGTCGAACAGGTGTGCACGCACCTGGCGATCGTGAAGGATGGCCGCCTGCGCCACACCGGGCCGTGGGGCGAGGCGGCCGGGGGGTCGCGCTGGCTGGTGTTGCGGACCGACCGCGATGCCGCCGCGCTGGCCGAGCTGCGCAGCGCGGGCCTGATCGACGACCACGCCGACGACCGCGTGCGCCTGGCCGACGGCCACGACGCCGCGGAGGTCAACCGCCGATTGGTCGAGCGCGGCTTCGCGGTACACACGATCGCGCCGATGGGCGCGTCGCTGGAGACGTTTTACCTCGAAGCGGTGGCCGAGCGGCCGACCACCCGCGAGGCCGAGGCATAGGCGAACGATGCGATTGCTCAAGTACGAACTGGTCAAGCTGTTCGCCCGCAAGCGCACGTACATCGGCTACGGGGCCTTCGCGGTCGTGCAGTTGATGGTGCTGGGGATGCTGCAGTTGCCCGCGGCCAGGCAGGCGGTGGCCCGGACGATGGAAAACAACTGGCTGCCGGTCGAGCTGTACTACGGCGGGCTGACGCAGGCGGTGCTGGTCATCATCTTCACCTTCATGCTGCTGGGGGCGCTGTACATCGCGCTGGTCGGCGGGGACATCGTCGCCAAGGAAGTGGAGGACGGCACGATGCGCCTCGTGCTCGCCCGGCCGGTCTCCCGCGTCGGGCTGATCGTGACCAAGTGGCTGGCGTGTACGATCTACACGATCACGCTGATCCTGTTTCTCGCCGCCACGTCGCTGATCGGCGCGACGCTCTACCACGGCGGGCTGGGCCGGCTGTTCGTCTTCGCCCCCGAGCAGGGCGTGATCGGCGCGTTCGGCACCGCCGAGGGATTCACCCGCTACCTGATCGCCACGGGCCTGCTGGCGCTGACCACGCAGACGATTTCCAACATGGCCCTGATGTTCTCCTGCACCCCGGTCAAGCCCGCCGCGGCGACGGTGCTCACCCTCAGCGTCCTGTTCGTCGACCTGGTGCTCCGCGGCATCCCCTACTTCGCCGACTACCGGCACTTTTTCATCACCCACCACTCGGGCTGCTGGATCCGCGTGTTCGCCCAGCCCACGCCGACGTGGGACATCGGCGTGTCGCTGGCGTTCCTGGTCGGCCTGAACGTCACGTTCGTGCTTGTCGGCGCCGCGGTGTTCACCGCCCGCGATATCAAGCAATAAGAAAAGCCCCGCCGAACGCTCGGCGGGGCTTTGTCAGTTCCGAAGCTGCGGTCGGGTCTTCAGCGCCGCCGCCGCACCAGCCCCGCAAGGCCCAGCCCGGTCAGCAGCGCCAGCGAGGTCGGCTCGGGAACCGACCGGGCAAACGTTCCCGAGGCCTGCAGGTCGGTGTCGTTGTAGCTCGCGGTCGCGCTGTCCAGACCCTGTACCGAATCGGTGAAGTCCACCGCGAACGACAACGCCTGACCGCTCAGGCCGAGCGTCGCTGTCAGTTCCGCCAGATTCGACCCGACCATCTGCTGAACCAGACTGAACGTGCCGTCAATAACGACTAGTTCATCGAGTGTGCGCGGATCGGTGGTGAAGTCCAAGGTCTGCTGGCCAAGCTGGCTACCGTCGCGGGTAGTCGTGCTGGTCATCGTGCCCTGATCGATCGTGAGTTGGAGGAGCAATGCCTCGGAAAATGAACCGTCCGACAGCACATCCACCTTGTTCGTGCCCGTAATAGTGGCACGAACGTCCGTAATGAGCACGTCGATATCGAAGTTGACGGCTTGCCCCGTGAACTGCAGCAGGTAGGAGGCGTTCTGAAAATACAGTTCACCGCCGGTAACCTCGATGGACGTGACGGAGGGATCAGTCGTGCTGAAATCCACATGCGCATCAACGTTGACGAAGC
The DNA here is from genome assembly GCA_964620345.1 of uncultured Planctomycetaceae bacterium. GTDB lineage: Bacteria > Planctomycetota > Phycisphaerae > Phycisphaerales > Zrk34 > CAZUHK01. The sequence goes on along the minus strand of CAZUHK010000047.1, from coordinate 270 downwards.
TGGGACTGCTCGTTGTGCCAGAGAGGTCCACCCGTTGGTTTGCGGACCGCAGCGTGTGGTCAACGGTGATGTTAAAGAAGCCGAGCGGCACCTGAAACGGCACCGGATCGAGCGTCAGTGTGCTATTCGGACGGTTCAACGTTCCGTTGCCAGGGCTGAACTGGAGACTAAACGCCACCATCTCCGCCCTTGCCTGGCCGGCGAGGGTGGATATCACAATTACCATCGCGAGGCCGAGGCCCGCTGAACGCACCGAATTCGGATTCCGCA
>CAZUHK010000046.1:0-16857 GCA_964620345.1 uncultured Planctomycetaceae bacterium | reverse complement strand
GCTCAACCGTCCCGCTTGACCAGCACGATGGTCATGTCGTCCAACTGCGGCGCGCCGTTGGCGTGGGCGACGACGGCGGCACGGATCTGCTGGATCAGCTCGTCCATGGGCCCGGCGGCGTGACGGCGGATGACGGCGGCGACGCCGTCCTCGCCGAACTGCTGGCCGGCGGGGTCGGCGTACTCGTAGATGCCATCGGACAGCAGGCCGAGGATGTCACCGGGCTGCAGGTCGATCGGCGGCGGGGCGTCCAGCGGCAGATCGGGCATGATGCCCAGCGGCATGGTCGAGGCGTCGAGCCAGATGCATTGATCGCCGGCCGCGCGATAGTGCAGCAGCGGCCCCTGCCCGCCGGCGTGGTAGGCCACGCGGTGCCGGGTCGGCTCCAGCTCGCCGATGAACGCGGTGACAAAGCGATTGCTCGGCAGGTCTTCGGCGAGCTGGTTGTTCACGTGCGTGACCACATCGTCGAGCTTGCCGCCGAGGCGCGTGGCCATGCGGAGCATCGCGCGGACCTGCGTGACGCTCAGCGCCGGGCCGATGCCGTGGCCGGTCGCGTCGCCCATGAGCAGGCACACGCCGTCGTCGGGGATGCGGATGACGTCGTAGATGTCGCCGCCGGTCTCGTCGGCCGACTCGCTCCACGCGGCGATCTGATAGCCGGCCACCTGCGGGATGACCCGGGGCAGCACGCCGGCCTGAATCTCGCGGGCCAGCGCCAGGTCGCGCTCCATCTTCTCCTTGACCACATGCTCTTCGATCAGCCGGGCCCGCTGCAACGCCACCGCACACTGCGCAGCCAGGACCACGGCCAGGTTTTCATCCGATTCATCGAACGGGCAGTCGCTCTGCTTGTTGAGCACCTGCATCACGCCGACCAACGAATCATCAAAACCGATCAAAGGCACGGTCAACGAGCAGCGCGTGCGGTAGCCGGTCTTGCGATCGATCTCCTGGTTGAAGCGCGGGTCGGCGTAACAGTCGGGCACGTTCACCACTTGCCGCTGCATCGCACATTGTCCGGCGATGCCCGCGCTGGCGGGAAAGCGAATTTCCTTGGCCCCGGTGGCGACGGTCGAGTAGAGCTCATCGGTCGCGCCGTCGAAGAGAAACACCGTGCCGCGGTCGGCGCCGAGCACCTCGCGTGCCGCGTCGATGACTTCGCTCAGGAGGGTCTGCAGATCCGTCGGTGCGCTCAAACCACGCGTTACCTCAAGGATACGCCACAGCTTATGATCTTCGGCCAAGCTGGTCTCGCTCACGGCAATGCACCCCAACCCTTGGAGCTACCCAACGGACATGCAACACAATCAGTATCCCCCGCACAGGCGATGGGGTCAATGCTTCGCTGTGTGATATTGCGATGAGGCCGGCGGTGCTGGGTAATTTGGCGCAGCCGGACGGCGGCGATCATGCCTCGGCGAACATCGCCTCGACGAACTTTGGCGGGTCGAACGGCTCGACATCGTCGGGGGTTTCGCCCACGCCGATTAACTTCACGGGAATCGCCACCTGCTCGCGGATGGCCACGACGATGCCGCCCTTGGCCGTGCCGTCGAGCTTCGCGAGGAACAGGCCGGTCACGTCGATCGCCTGCTTGAACAGCTTGGCCTGCTGAATGGCGTTCTGCCCGGTCGTCGCATCGAGCACGAGCATGACTTCGTGCGGGGCGCCGGGGATCTTCCGCGCACATACATCGCGGATCTTGGTCAATTGGCGCATCAGATGTTCCTGGGTGTGCAGCCGGCCGGCGGTGTCGACCAGCAGCACGTCGATGCCGCGCTTCAGCGCCGCGTCGCAGGCGTCGAACGCCACGGCCGCGGGATCACCGCCCTGCTTGCCCTTGACGATCTCCACGCCCAGCCGGCCCGACCAGATTTCCAACTGCTCGACCGCCGCGGCCCGGAACGTGTCGCACGCCGCGAGCATCACGCTGCGATCCTCATCACGCAGGGCCTTGGCGATCTTCGCGATGCTCGTGGTCTTACCCGCGCCGTTGATCCCCGCGACGAGGATCACCGTCGGGCCGGACTGGGCGAAGTGAATCTGCCGATCCGCCTGCGGCCAGTAGTCGGCCATGTGTTGCTTGAGGTAATCCAGCACCTCGTCGCCGGTCTTGATGCGTTTGGCTTTGTAGGCGTCGCGCAGCTCGTCGATCAGGCGCATCGTCGTTTGCACGCCGATGTCGGATTCGATCAGCCGGCGTTCGAGGTCGTCCAGCAGATCTTCGTCGAGCTGCCGGCCGGCGAGCATCGAGCGAAGCCCGCCGACGAACACATCGCGGGTCTTGGACAGGCCCTTGGTGACTTGCTTGAAAGCGCTGCGGAAAAGACCCATGGGGAAGATCCGAATGGCCAACGACCAATGCGTGGAGCGAGAGGTTAGCCGAACCTCGGCGCTTCGTCATGTACCCGGAGGCGGGCCCTGGTCATTCGTCGATCGCGCTTGGTCATTCATCGCGTCGGCGAGCCAGGGGTCGGCGGGGTCGGCCTGTTCTGGCGGCTTGTTCTCCGCTGCCGCGTGGAGTCGGCGCATCATCTTGTCCAGCACGCCGTTGATGAACGCGGGGCTGCGCTCGGTGCTGTAGCGTTTGGCCAGCTCGATCGCTTCGTTGATCGCGACTTTGGGTGGCGTGACGCCGACGGCCATCTCGTAGAACGCCAGCCGGAGGATCGCCCGGTCCACCGCGGGCTGGCGGCTGGTCGGCCAGGTCGGCGCAAGCTCGCTGGCCAGATCGTCGGCCCGCCGGCGCATGGCGTGGGCCTCGCGGGCGATGTGGGCGGCCCGCTGCTTCTGCTCGTCGGTCAGCGGCTGGGCCAGCGCGTCGGTCTCGTCGTCGGCCAGCACCGGCTGGGCCAGCGCGATCTCGACCGCGTCGTCCGCGTCCTGCTGCCGGGCGTCGATGAGGTACAGAATCTGCAGCGCCAGCTCGCGTGTGGGGCGCCGAAGCTTTTGTGCAGTATCGCTCACAACTGCTCGAACAGGTTGGCCATCTCGATCGCGGCGGCCGCGGCCTTGGCCCCGGCGTTGCCCATCTTCGTGCCCGCACGCTCGACCGCCTGTTCGATCGTGTCGCACGTCAGCACGCCGAAGATGATCGGCAGGCCCGTCTCGATCGCCACGCGGCTGATCCCGCTGGTCGCGGCACTCACCACGCAATCGTAGTGCACCGTCGAACCCTTGATCACGCAGCCCAGGCAGACGACCGCGTCGAACTTGCCGCTCTGGGCGAGCTTCTTGGCGGTCACCGCCAGCTCAAAACTGCCGGGCACCCAGACGACCGTCACCGCCTCGGGGTCGCCGCCGTGCCGACGGAGGGTGTCCAGCGCGCCCGCGAGCAGCTTGGAGGTGATGAAGTCGTTGAAGCGGCTGACGACGATCGCCAGCTTCGCCTGGCCGACCGTGATGTTGCCTTCGATGATGTTGGGCATGCTCGGTCCCTGTCGTGTGCGGGGAGACGATTATAGCAGGACACGGCCGCGGCCACCCGTTGTCTGGTTAACCCGTTAACTCGTTAACCCGCTGATTCGAACGCCGGCTGGGGCGCATGCCGGGTCAACGAGTCAACGCATGAACGAATCAACACACTCAGTCCAGCCCGGTCATCACCTCGATGATCGCCTTGCAGAAATCCGGCAGGTCCGGCGGGCGGCGGGCGGTGACCTGGTTGCGGTCGATCACGACCGGCTCGTCCACCCACGTCGCCCCGGCGTTCACCAGATCGTCCTTGATGCCCGGCGTGCTGGTGACGCGAAAGCCCTTGACGATGCCCGCGGAGATCGGGATCCACCCGGCGTGGCAGATGTGGGCCACCAGCTTGCCCGACTCGTGAAACGCACGGGTCAGCGCCAGCACCTTCGGGTCGCGCCGCAGTTTGTCGGGCGCGAAGCCGCCGGGGATGACCAGGCCGTCGAAGTCGGCTTCCTCCATCATGTCGATCGGCGCGTCGGACCTGCACGGGTAGCCGTGCTTGCCCGCGTAAGTCTTGTTCGCCTCGGGCCCGGCTATGGTCACGCCCGCGCCCTCCTCGATCAGCCGCAGCTTGGGGTACCACAGCTCGAGGTCTTCGTACACGTCGTCGACGAACATGAGGATGTGCTTGGCGTCGAGTTGTCCCATGGCGTTTCTCCTTTGCGGTGCGCCCAGCGGATACTATGCGCACCAATCGCCGCGATGCTACCGCACCGCCGGGCGATGTTGGCCGGACCGTGGTGTTTACGCGGCGCGTGGCATCGGGCGCGGCGTCGCGGCCAGACGATGCTCGATCGCATCGAGGCGTCGTTCGAGGGCGTCGAGGCGCTGGGCGATCAAGGCATCGTTGCCCCCTTGCTCACGCTCGCTCAGCGCCCGCAGCAATTGCGCGCCCAGGTCGATTCGAGGGTCGGCCCGGTCGATCAACTCACGCAGCGCCGCCACGGATCGGCGCGACTCGGCCAGCAGGTCGCGCCATTGCGCGTCGGCGTGATCGGCCAGAGCCGCGTCGGGCTGGGCGTCGGTCCGCCAGGGTCGGAAGTTGTCGGTGCTCATGCCCACCTCCGCTCGAAGGTTCCGATGGGGTTATCGGCATCGCGCGGGCGGCGGTTTAGCGGCCCGGCTACAGCTTCACCTCATAGCTGTCTTCCCAAGCGATCAGGTCGTTGCGCAGGTCAACCAGTTGGAAGGTGAGCAGGTGGTAGTTATTCGCGCCGCGCGGCAGGTCGTAGAACGTCGCGGTCAGGCCGTATGTCGGAAGCGTCCGGGCGGTGGCTTCCTGCGGAAAGCCCTCGCGGGCCTTGATCTGCTCGGCCTTGGCGCGGGTCTCGACAAACACCAGCGCTTTGCTCGCGCCGCTCTGGTTGAGTAGCGCCCGGATGCGGGCGAGGAAGATCTGGAAGTCGGCCGAGGGATCGGACGTGCGGTTCTCGACCTGGTCCATCACGATCACGGTACGCCCCTCGGCGGTGCGGATGGCCGGGACGTTGGCGATGCCCTCGACGGCCTGCTCGCTGGCGGTCGCCAGGTCGGCGCTGCCCAGGCCGCCGCTGTCACCGGCGCGGCGCTCGATGCGCTTGCCGTGCTCGATGCCCTTGTTGTCCGGCCCGCAGGCCACGGCGAACAGCGCGATCAGCGCGAGTGTCATCAGGCGGGTGGCATTCATGGCAAGCTCCAGCGCAGTTGGATCTGGTAGTCGGTGGCCTCGTCGCTCGACGCCGAGGCGGTGAGCATGTCGGGCTGATTCGGCTCGAGCCGCTTGTACCGCCAGGTCATCTCCGGCCGGACGCCGCGGCCGAGCTTGTCCAGCCAGACGAACTTGTACTCGATGTCCAGCCCCTCGCCGGCGATCGAGCGGATCGGCTGGCTGACGGCCAGGTTGCCGGTGTCGGTTTGGGTCACGGTCGGCGGGTTGAGCCGCACGGCCTTGGCCAGCGACTTCTTGCTGAAGGTGACGTGCGGGTACTGATCGACCACGTCCGGCTTGGCGGTGATCGGGTCGTGGCAGCCGGCGAGCGCGAGGCCCAGCGCGGCGACTGCCAGCAGGGAACGGGGAATCGGGATCGGGTGTGGCATCGGTCGATTGCTCCTTTACCGGCTATCGGCCCCGGCCTTCTATCGTAGCGGACGAACGGCCGGACGGTTCATTGCCCGTTTGCAGTTGTTGCACGGTGGGCGACCTGGGCTCGTAGCGCGGGTGTTCGGTGCGGGTGAGCTTCTGGTAACCGTGGGTGCCCGGCGCCGGTGACCAGAGCACGCGGCCGCGTTCGGTGACGTGGCGGTACAGGGCCGGGTCCAGCGCCCGTTCATCGGTGAACCCCTGCGGGCCGGGCTGGAACACGATGCCCTCGGCCCGGTGCAGTTCGATCAGCCGTGGCGAATCGGGCGGCGCCAGGTCACGTCCACCGAGGATGTAGGGCTTCAGCTCCATCGGGGCCGTGTCGTGTTCGGTGAAGTAAAGCGGCCGATCGGCCCAGCGTGGCATGCCGCCGTAGTTGCCATCGTGATGGCGGAGGTAGTAGACCGCGGGCCGGCCGGGCGAGCCGCCGGTGAGGTTGTGCCACGTCGCGCCGATGGAATCGGCATAGTCGAAGTCGAGGGTCAAATCGTGCCGACCCTCGCCGAGCGTCAGCGGCAGCAGGTACACCCGCCGCGGCAGCATCGCCAGGTGTCGTGTGTCGGCTTTTGCCGAGGCCTGAAGCAGCAACCCCGCGACGATCGCGCCGGCCCCGGCGATCACCGCTTCGCGGCTGTCCTGGGCCGCGCCGACCACCACCGCGCCCAGGCCGGCCTTGGTCAGCACGTCGCCCGCGATCGCCTTGGCCTTTCGCAGCGTGTCCAGCGACCACCACCGCCGATGCTGCGCCAGCGCCCATAAGTCAACCACCGCATCCGATGTCGGCAATTCGACCGCGTGGCCGTCGATCGCGGCGCGAACCTGCGAGGGCGAATCGACGCGGCCGGTCGAACCCAACCGCACCTCGCTGCCGGCCGTGCCGACCGCAACCTTGCGCGGCCCGCGCCCGGTGTCGACCAGCAGCAGCGTGTCGAACGAACCGCCCCGGATCGTGGCCACCAGCGGCGCCAGGTCCGGCCGCAGTTGCTCGACGCGCTGCAACGGCCGCTTCGCCGCCTCGTCGTGGCCGGTCATCAACTGCGAAAGACCCAAAACGAGATAGCCCAGGGTGAATTGCGATTCGATCGTCGCGACCGCCGCCTCGCCCTCGGCGTCGAACTGCTTGAGTGAGAACAGCGAGTTGCGCGCCGCGGCCCGGGCGTTGTCCCACTCGCCCTTGAGCATGTAGAGCACCGCCATGTAGTGAAAGCACATCGCCCGCTCGTACGGCTCGCCGGTCCAGACCCGCACGCCCTCCTGGCCGATGCGGCTGAACGCGGCGCGCGTCGGATCGTTCACCTTGCCACTGGTCAGGTACTCGTACGCGGCCAGCAGGGCCCGCTCGGCCTCGTCGAGGTCGCCCCAGGCCAGTGACGCCAGGCCCAGCCGCATGTTGTCCAGCACGACATCGGGGCTGTCGCGGTCGGCCGCGTCGGGCCGGGCCACCGCGCGGGCCTCGGTGTACAGGTGCGCGTAATACAGGTGCGGCGCCTCGGAGTGCTTGTATCGGGCACATCCGCTCGCGACCAGCCACAGCGTTATGGCCAGGCAGATTCGTCGCATGCTCAGTCCAGCTTGCCGCGTCGCACCTGGTACTTCACCTCGTAGCGGTCTTCCCAGATCACCGTATCGTCGGCCAGGTCCACCAGTCCAAACGTACACAGGTAAGCATCACTGCGGGCGGTCCGGCCGGCGTGGGTCAGCGCGTAGAACTCGGCGGTGAGCACGTGCGTCGGGCGCGTGCGGCCGATCGAAGCCAGCTCGGCCTCCCGAACGAACACCATGCCCGGCAGCTCGGCTTCGTTGAGCAGCGCCCGCAGCCGGGCCAGGTACGCCTGCTGCTCGCGCCGGGGGATGATGTCGTTGGTGTGATTGACCACCCGGTCGGCGGCGATGATCCACCGGCCCGACCGCGCCGCGACTTGCGGGTCGTTGGCCAGCGACCCGACCATCGCATCGGTCATGGCCACCAGATCGGTGCCGGTCAGGCGGGTGTTGTTCACCCGCGGCGCCGAGCAGCCGATCAGCATCGCCGCGGCCGACACCACCATCGTCCGGCTAACCATCGCTGACCACCCCGGCCAGCACCATCGCGATGTTGAGGGCGTTGAAGATCGCATGGATCAGGATAGAACTCCAAAGCGAGCCGGTACGCTCGTAGACGTAACCCAGGCCCAGGGCCAGCACGAACAGGCCCGGCCACGCCTGATACGCGACGTTGCCGTGGATCAATGCAAATAATGCAGCGGTCGCGACGATCGCGTGCCACGGCCGGGCCACGACGCCCGCCTGCCGCAGGCCGGATTGGATGATCCCGCGGAAGACGATCTCCTCGATCAGCGGCGCGATGAGCACCGCCGCGGCAATCAGCCCGGCCCGGACCGTCGGCGAGCCGTCGCGGATCGCGTAGAGCAGGTCGTGAGCGATCGCCGGGCTTTCCACGCCGACCGCACCCAGCAGCAGCGTCACCGCCGCGAGCGTGAGGAACGTAGCGGGCAGGATGAACAGCGTCACCGCGCCGGTGGTGCCCAGCGCTCGCATGATTCGGCCGATGCCAAGGCCAAAGCCGCGCAGGCCCTGATCGAACGCCACCGCGACGCGAGCCAGCAAGGCGATCACAACGACCGACGCGCCCAACGCGCCGGCGCTGGTGACCCGCAGCAGGTCCGCGGGCGCCGGCTGCTCGGGCATGTCGCGGACGAGCAACTGCACCGCCACCGCCGCGCCGAGCATCCAGCCGCCCAGGGCCAGGCAAAGGTCGGCCAGGTTGAGCCGACCCGCACGAAGCGGCGCATCGTTGAACGCGGCGCGGGCAAATCGCCGGCCGCGCCACAGCCGATACAACCCGCCCCCGACGATGGCGAGCATGACCAGCAGGACGATCGATTCAGCGGCGATGGACGGGTCGATGGGCCGGCTCCGGGCTGGTGGCAGGCGTCTGGGGCCGGCTCTACACTGACCGGCGATGGCCAACATCCTCGATCAAATCATCGCCCGCAAGCGCCGCGAGGTCGAGGCCGCCAAGGCCACCGAGCCGCAAGAGCGGCTCGAAGCCCGCGCCGCCGAGGCCGCGCGACCGCGGAACTTCTTCGCCGCGGTCACCCGCGACTCGCCGACGATCAACGTCATCGCCGAGATCAAACGCGCCAGCCCCTCGGCCGGGCTGATCCGCGAGGATTTCGACCCCATCGCCCTGGCCCGGGCCTACGACGCGGCCGGCGCCGCGGCCATCAGTTGCCTGACCGATGAACACTATTTTCAGGGATCGCTCGATTTTATCCAACAGATCAAACGCGCCACCAAGCTGCCGGTGCTGCGCAAGGATTTCATCGTCGATCGGTATCAGCTCTTCGAGTCGCGCGTCGCCGGGGCCGACGCCGTGCTGCTGATCGCCGAGTGCCTCAACGAGGCCGAGCTGGTCGACCTGCTGATCCAGGCCACGCAGCTTCAGCTCACCGTGCTGCTGGAGGTGCACGACGTGGAATCGCTGCTGAAGGTTCGGCCCCACATCGGCTTCCCCCACCGCAGCTACTGCCTGCTGGGCATCAACAACCGCGACCTGCGCACCATGACCACCGACCTGCAGCACACGCTGCGGCTGATCGACATGGTTGAAAACACCAAAATCCTCGTCAGCGAATCGGGCATCCGCACGCACGAAGACATCAAGCGACTCAAAAGCGCCGGCATCAACGCGGTGCTGGTCGGCGAACACCTGATGAAGCAGGCCGACGTGGGCGAGGCCTTGCGGGAGCTGATCCACGGCCGGCCGTGAGCCGCGGACGCCGGGCGGTCACACCGTCACGTCGATGTGCGTGCCATCGCCATCGTCCGACTGGTCCTGCTTCTGGCGGGGTGAGTCCTGATCGGGCGGGTGGTCTTGCTCGTGAATCCGCTGGCGATGCTGGTCGATCTGGGCCGAGTCCTCCACGGCCCGGACGTGCTTTTCGTATTCCTCGCGCAGCTTCTCCGCGGCAAGCTGGTCGCGGTTTTCCACCGCGTCCTTCTTGCGGGCCACCTGCCCCTGCTGCACCAGCCCCTGGCTGACGCTGGCGGCGATGTGTGAGGAAATCGAGCTCATGGCCATACCTCCACGCCCGGGTCGACCCGGTCGCCATTGGGTATATCGGTTTGGTTGCGGGGATCGGTTTAACCGCGGGTGTATGGCGGATTTGCGGATTATCGGGGCATCGCGGGCCCCGGCGGCTGATCGGTGACCTTGATGGCCACGAGGGTCATGTCATCGGCGACCTGGTTGAGGCCAACGAACCGGCGGACCTCCCACAGCACGTGGTTGACGATGTCCTGCGCCGAGCCGTCCGACGCGGCGAGCACGGCCCGGCGGATGCGATCGCGGCCGAACTTTTCCTGGTTGAAATTGGTCGCGTCGGGCACGCCATCGGTGTAGACGAACAGCACATCGCCCACGCGCAGGTCGACCAGGCCCTTGTCGTAATGGCTGTGGTAGTCCACCCCGAGCACGGTGCCGCCTTCGGTCAGCTCGCAGAACACGCCGTTTCGCAGGTGCAGCGCCGGGTCGTGGCCGGCCGAGCAATAGGTCAGCCGCATCGACTCGGCATCGAGCGTGCCGTAGAAGGCGGTGGCGAATTCGTTCTCCGACGTGTCGCGCGTCAGCCCGTGATTGACCTTGTTGAGCACCTCGTCGAGGTCGTAGGTGTCCTCGGCGTGGGCGCGGATCGCGGCGCGGACGGTGGCCATGAGCAAGCTCGCGGCCACGCCCTTGCCGACCACGTCGCCCACGGTCACGCCCAGGGTGTGCTCGAAGGCGATGTAATCGAAAAAGTCGCCGCCCAGCTCGAAGCACGGCTCGTATCGGCCGGCCAGGTCGAACGGCGGCATGATCGGCGGTTTATCGGGAATCAGCCGCCGCTGCACGTCGGCCGCGAGCTCGACCTGCCGGCGGACGCGCTGGCTTTCGCGCCGCTCGGCGTCGAGGCGGACGTTCTCGATCGCCGCGGCCGCGAGCTGGGCCACCGCCTCGAGCAAGCGCTGCTCGAACTCGGTGAACTGGTGTACCTGCTCGGTGTAGATGCGCATCACCCCCAGGGCCCTGCCGCGGTAGATCAGGCCCGTGCAAAGGATCGACGCGAGGCCTTCACGCCGGGCGTCCTCGGGGTACATCGTGCGCGGGTCGGTCGCCATGTCCGCGATGTAAACGGTCTGGCCGTCCAGCGCCTGCTGGTCGATCTTGCTGTGCTCGACGAGGATTGGGCCCTTGTCCAGGTACTGGTCGCTGAGCTTGTACACCGCCTGGGGCACCAGCTCCTTGCCCGCGGCGTCGAGCAGGCGGATCGACGCGGCCTTGGCCTCCAGCACCTCAGCCGCGGATTCGGCGACCGTCTCCAACACGCTCTGCAGCTCACGCTTCTGGCTCAGCAGGGTCGAAAGACGATACAGCGTGCTCAACTCGTCGACCCGCTGCTGCTGGTCGAGTTGCTGGCGGCAGACCTCGGCGATCGCGTCGGCCAGCAGGTAGACAAACCGCACCGCCTCGCTCTGGCGCGACACGCCGATCTTCTGCACCGCGTTCACAAACTCCTCGCGATGCTCGGGCTCAATGGCGAAGCGTTCGGCCAGCAGTTCGGCCTCGGCCTCGACGTGCTCGGTGGCCTGCTGCATCGCCTGCCCGGTGAGCACGATCGAGCCCAGCCGCGCCCCGCCGGCGACGATGGGTACCTCGAACCGCCGGCCCAGCGGGCCTTCCAGATCGCGCAGGATCGTCTGGCGCAGCGCGACCTGCCGCTCGGTCAGCCGCTCGCAATGGCTGGGCTGGGTGATGGGCTTGCCGCCGGCGTCCACAATCAGCGCCTCCAGGCCGGTCACGGTGGTGTAGCCGTCCTGGATCTCCTGCAGGGCCGAGACGTGCAGCATGTCGCCGAGTTGGCGATTGGCCGGCGCGGCACGGGATGTCGATGGGCCGGCTGTGGACAGCGGCGACCGCTTCAGTTCGGTGGACATGGGTACTGCTTTGTATCGGTTGAAAGGGTCCCGGACCGTTCAATCGTCCGGCTTTACGTCGGTTGAGGTGGAGTTGGCGTCCAGCCAGACGCGACGAAGCAACGGCACCAGCGGGTCGTTGGGGGAGCGTTGGGCCAATGCATCGAGTTGGGCCGCTGTCGCGTAGGCCTGGCCCTGCTGGTAGGAAAGGTAGGCCAGCAGCAACGGCGCGGCCACGTCCTTCGGGTAAGTCTTGGCCTGGTGGGTCAGCTTCTTCCTCAACACCGCCAGCCGCTGTTCACCGGGCACCAGCGGCCGATCGTACTTCGCGGCGATCAGTTCCGGGTGAGCCGCGAGGACCGACCGCAGCGACTTGGCCGCGGAGATGAACAGCCCCGCGCCCAATTGGGCGTGCGCCCGGCCGACCACGGCCAGCGGGTGGTCGGACCGCAACCGCAGCGCCCGGCTGTAGGCCTGCTCGGCGCTGAAGTATTCACCGCGCGACAGGTACGCCTCGGCCTGGCTCATCGCCTGGTTGAACCGGCTGTCGGTGGACCCGGCCAACGAACGCATCGCCGGCAGATCGTAGTCCAGCTTCTCGATGGTGCGGCCGAACGCTTCGCTCGCCGCCCCGTCGGCATCCGCATTGTCCGCGTCGGCGCCCGCGTCGGCGTCGGCGTCGGCGTCGGCGTCGGGCTGATCGGCCGCCTCGCGGATCTGCTGAAGCATCCGCAGGTAGACGTCCGCCTCGGCCTGCGCTTCGTCGGCCTGCTCGGCCTGTTCAAGGCGCCGGGCCATGGCCTGGTCGAACGCCTTCAACTCCGCCGCGTCACTGCGCGCCGCGCGGCCGGGCAGCAATTGCGCGCCGATCCGCTCGCCCAACGCCGCGTAGGTCGGGGCAATCACTCCCCAGCCGCTGCGGCCCAACGGAGAATCGACCTGCTCGTCCGTGTCCGCGGCCGGCCGATCGTCACCTGGGCGGATCTGCGCGATCACCGCCGCGGCCCCATCGGCGCGCCGGGCCTCGGTCTCGGCTTCGTTGGGCGGCAGTTCGGGCCCGGCCTCGAACGGCAGCGGCTCAACCTCGGCCGGCGCGGCGGGCGATTCACGTCGGAAGCTCACGCCGGTCAGCGGCGAGCTGTTGATCTGGAGCAGGCGACCCTGATCGTCGCGCGCCATGCCGATCGGCCGACGATCGAAAGCACGCAGGCGCACGTTCTCCAGGCCGCCCACGCCGCGATAGCGCTGCAGCGGACTCACGTCGCGATACCGCACGTTGGCGCCGCTCGCGCCAAGCCGGTCGAAGCCCGTGACCTGTCCCGCGTGGGCACCGGTGCCCGATCGGAAGACCAGGTTCTGCCCCCCGAAGCCGGGCGGATTGGATGTCTGGCCAAAGTCTCGCGGATCGAATGTCGAGCCGCGGCCCTGCGGCGCGCCATAAGAGCGGCGACTGAAGTCGAACAGGTCATCGCTGCCCAGCTCGGCTCGGAACTCGTGCGCCGCACCGTAGTCGATGTCGCCTCGGAACGACGCCAGGCCCGAGACGTTGCCGGTCACCAGGGCGTCCTGGTACTGCCCGGCGGTGTTGGCCTGGCGTGGCGTGTTGACGCCGCCGCTGCCCTGGCGCAGGTTGGCGTCCAGGCCCCGGCCGTCGCCGAGTTGGTACTGCGCGCCGGCCAGGCCCGGCATCCCTGCCAGGGCCAGGATCGTCAGCAAGATCGTGGTCCGGTTCATGGCAAATCCTTTCAGGGCATTATACCGTCGCTGTCGTGGCTGACGAGAATTGCCGCGAGCAGGCGAAAACCGCCGCCCCACCGATACAGACGATCGGCGGCGGGCAAGGTTCGATTGGTTTTGTATTGATCAGGCCGAGCGGGCCAGACGGCCGGCCACCTCGCGGACGACAAACTGGTGCTCGAGGTACCGCGCCACGTAGTCGATCACGCTCTGGCATTGGGGAACATCGGGATTACTGGTCTGGCCCATCGGCTCAAAACGCATGCCCTTGAAGCGGCCCACCGCGTCCTCGAGCGACAGGCCGTACTGCAACGCCAGCGAGAACGCCCGGCAGAACGCCTGAATCATGCCGCTGAGCGTCGAACCTTCCTTGGCCATCTTGATGAAGATCTCCCCGGGCGTGCCGTCTTCGAACAACCCCACGGTCAGATAGCCCTCGAAGCCCTGGATGGCGAACTTATGCGTGACGCTGTCACGGGTTTTGGGCAGCTTGTGCCGATGCACGGATGCAGGCGTCATGTCCAGACCACTCCTGAGCATTCGATGCGTGACCGGAGCAATCGTCGGCCAAAGAGCGGGCCTGGCTTTGAAATTCAGACGATGCCCTGGATCGCCGAGCGGATGGGCTGAATCAGGTCGGGCACGGCCTTGTCCATCGCCAGGGCCTCCAAGCGGCGGCGCATGCCGTCCATCCAGGCCGGCAGCTCGTCCACCTTCGTCACCGGTCCGGGGCGGCGCAGGGTCATGAAGATGCTGATCGGCTCGGTGCGATAACGGTTGGCCTTGACCTGCCCGGGCGTCGTGCGGGTCTTGATCTCGAAGAACACCTGCAAGGGGTCGTCGCCTTCGATATACCCGCCGATCATCGGCTGCACGTCGAGCGGCCGGGCGCCGGGGATCGCCGCGAGCTTGCCCAGCGGCGTGTCCTCCAGCAGCGCTTCGTAAACGATCTGGTGCTGGTTGGCCTTGCAGTCGAGATCGAAGCCGAACATCAGCTCGAGCGATTCGACATCGAGCGGGCTGATCGACAGATAGAACGGCGTCAGCTCCAGCAGCAGCCGGTGCAGGCGGCAGCCGGCGTCCATGGTCTGGGGGTTGACGTGACCGGTGCGGATCGACTGGCGGCGCAGGGCGAGCCACTGGTACTCGCCCTCCTGGCGGGCGCTTTCCAGGGCCAGCTCATCGGAGTAGCGCTTGAACTTGCTCATGTGCGGCAGGTCGCCGCGAACCCGATCGAACAGGTGCAGGACCGTGTCGCGGTCGGCCGGCAGGTCCATCTTCAGCGTGAGCTTCTGGTTGACGTAGAAATCGTCGCAGAACGAGCGGATCTGCTCGGGGGTGATCGCCATGGGTGGGGCCCTTTCCAGGCGGAGCCGGCGGCGCGGGGCCGCGACGAGGCGTTTGCATCGGCGGCGTCCAAGTATAGCGACCACCCCCCGGCCGGCCAACGGCGTAAAGACCTGACGCACCCCCGCTCAACTGGCCCTGGGCGACACGCATCACCATCACCCGTTGGGCGCGGGGCGGTGGATTGGATCAGAGAATCCAATGTCACGCAGCAACTGACCGGCCGGGATGCCACGCCAAGCTCGCGATCTGTTGCCGTCGACGAGCACCGGTGTTCAAGATGTCAGATTCAAGCATGATCCAAGCTGCGATACGTTGCGTGCGGTGGTGAACGCGCGGCGTTACCATCGTTGTCATGGGCATCAAGATCCGATCGACGACGATCCTCTCGGTCCGCCGCGGCGACTCGGTCGCGCTGGGCGGCGACGGGCAGGTGACGATGAACGACGCGGTGGCCAAGCACGACGCGGTGAAGGTACGTCGGATCGAAGTGGGCGGGCACGCGGTGCTCGCGGGCTTCGCCGGGGCCGCGGCCGATGCGTTCGCGCTGCTGGAAAAGTTCGAGGGTAAGCTCAAGGATTCGCCGGGCAACATCAAGCGGGCCGCGATCGAGCTGGCCAAGCTCTGGCGGACCGACCGCATGCTCCGCCGGCTCGAATCGCTGCTGGCCGTGGCCGATGCCAAAAGCTCGCTGCTGGTCAGCGGCCAGGGCGATGTGATCGAGCCCAGCGACGGCATCATCGGCATCGGCTCGGGCGGCAACTTCGCCACCGCCGCGGCCCGGGCGCTGATCGCGCACACCGACATGGACGCCGAGCAGATCGTCCGCCAAGGCCTGAAGATCGCCGCGGACCTGTGCGTCTACACCAACGATTCGGTGACCGTGCAAACGCTCTAGCATCCCCGCGGCCGCGGTTTGCCCGGGGCCGGGCCCATCGCTACCGTTTGACCTATGCCGTGGCACGAAGTTGATGGCCTTGCGTCTGCGGTCGAGCGCGTCGGAGACTTGTTCGCGCGACACTTCGACCACAAGCCCACGCGCATCGGCGTGGCGCCGGGGCGGGTCAACCTCATCGGCGAACACACCGACTACAACGACGGCTTCGTCCTGCCCATGGCGATCGAGCGGCGGGCGGTGATGGTCGCCGCGGTGAATCATTCGGCACGCTGCCGCATCATCGCCGCCGACCTGGAAGAGGAGCAGGCGACGTTCATGGTCGACCCGCTTTCGCCAGGGCGGACGGCGTGGGCGAACTACATCAAGGGCGTGGTCGCGCAGTTTCAGAAGCACGGCCAGCCGGTGCCGGGCTTCGATGCGGTGGTCACGTCCGACGTGCCGCTGGGCGGCGGGTTGAGCTCCAGCGCCGCGCTGGAGGTGGCCACGGCGACGGTCGTCGAAGGCCTGCTGGGCATCGCGGTCGAACCGGTGCGCAAGGCGTTGTGGTGCCAGGCAGCCGAGCACGAGTTCGCCGGCATGCCCTGCGGCATCATGGATCAGTTCATCAGCGTGATGGGCCGTAAGGATCACGCGCTGCTGATCGACTGCCGAAGCCACGACGCGACGCACGTGCCGCTGAGCGACGCGGGCGTGGCGGTGCTGATCGCCAACTCCAACGTCAAGCACGAGCTGACCGGCAGCGAGTACCCCACCCGCCGGCGGCAGTGCGAGCAGGCCGCCGCGGCGCTGGCCCAGCACTTCGGCGAATCGATCCGGGTCCTGCGCGACGCGGATATGAAGCGGTTGGACATGCTGCGCACGCAACTGGACGACACGGTCTACCGCCGGGCGCGGCACGTGATCGGCGAGAACCAGCGCACGCAACTGGCGGCCACGCTGTTCGAGGGCAGGCGCTACGACGAGGCCGGCCGGCTCATGCTCGAAAGCCATCGCTCCCTGCGCGACGACTTCGCGGTGAGCACGGCCGAACTGGACACGCTGGTCGACCTGGCGATGGGCGTCGATGGCGTGTACGGCAGCCGAATGACCGGCGGCGGGTTCGGCGGTTGCACCGTCACGCTGGTCCGCGCCGACGCGGTGGATCGGCTGACCGACACGCTGATGAGCCAGTACCCCAGGCGCCACGACCGCGAGCCCACGTGCTTCGCCAGCCGCCCGGCCGACGGCGCCCGCGGCGGCGAACTGCCACACGAATGACCGCTGCGCGCCCGATGCCCACCACCAGCCCCCCGCTTGACCGCCGCGGCCCGGACGGTACACTGTGCGGCTC
>CAZUHK010000045.1:0-17419 GCA_964620345.1 uncultured Planctomycetaceae bacterium | reverse complement strand
AGCCGTTTGGAGCGGTCCAAGGGATTGTCGATGCGCAGCTCGACCTCGACGCGCTCGTTTTCGCTGGTCAGCGTGCCCAAGCGAAGCGTCACGGTGCGCGGCCGGGCGATGGCCTTGCCGCGGCCGGTCACAACGACGTTGCCGCGGTCCGCGTCGGCGTCGGTGTCATCCGCTTCGGGCTTGGGGAAGACGACCAGCGCGCGGGCGGATAAGTCGAACGTGCCGACGATCCGCCGGCGTTCGGGGGCGTTGTCGCCTTGGTCCTGCGCGATCGCCGGCGGTGCGGCGAAGGCCAGGGCGAGCAGCGCGGTCAGCGGCAGGGCCGGACGGAACGATGGGGTGGAGGCAAACATGACCAGTTCTCCAATCGGTGGCCCGGTTGGGCCGACGCGCCGCTCGTGGCGGGCGACCGTGTCCACGCGGACCGCGCCCGTGATCCGCCCGGCGCGGACGGATCGGTGGCCTTGCCTGCCTGAGTGTCCAGCGGGTGCCGTCGGCGGCGATTGGGTTCCCGCGTCGCCGAGGCATCGGACCAACGCCCCGGCCGCACAGATATTTCCCGGGCGGGATGAGAAAATTGATCGAACCGCCTGACGCCATCGGCCGAAACTACGAATGCGCCGCCCCCGGCTCGCGTGAGCGGGAGCAGCCGATACCGATCCGATAAGCTATTGACCAGCACCATGGCATCGACGCACACCACCGCCCCGCCGCCCGCCGCCGACGCGCCGCTCGCCACGCCGCGCCGCGTCCTGATCGACACGCTGCGCGCCATGCGCGTGCATCAGTGGGTGAAGAACGTGCTGCTGTTCGTGCCGCTGGTCACCGCCCACCGCCTGGCCGACGCCGCGGCGGTGGGCGAGGCGCTGCTGGGCTTCGTGCTGTTCTCGCTGAGCGTGTCGGGGGTGTACCTGATCAACGACCTGGTCGACCGCGAGGCCGACCGCCTGCACCCGACCAAGCGCCGCCGCCCGATCGCCGCCGGCCGCATGGGCGCCGGCCGGGCGATCGCGATGGCGCTGGGGCTCATCGCCGTCGGCCTGGGCATCGGGGCGTGGGCGATGCCGGCCCGGTTCGCGGCGCTGGTCGGTCTGTACCTCGTGCTGTCCACCGCCTACACGCTGGCGCTCAAACGCATCGTCGTGGTCGACGTGCTCATGCTCGCGGGGTTCTACGCCTTCCGCGTCGTGCTGGGCGCCGCGGCGATCGACGTGGTCGTCACCCCCTGGCTGCTGGCGTTTTCCATCTTCTTCTTCCTCTCGCTGGCGATGGCCAAGCGTTACAAAGACCTGCTGGTCACGCGCGACGCGCAGGCCACGCGCTCGGCCGGGCGGGGGTACGAAATCGACGACCTGCCGGTGGTGATGATGACGGGCACCGTCTCGGGGTATCTGTCGGTGCTCGTGCTGGCGATGTACATCTACGAATCGCCGCTCACCGACGCGATGTATGCCCACCCCGGCGTGCTGTGGCTGCTGTGCCCGTGCCTGCTGTACTGGATGACGCGGCTGTGGCTGATCACCCACCGCGGCAAGATGGACGACGACCCGGTCGTCTTCGCCCTGCGCGACGCGGCAAGCTGGGCCGTGGTCCTATTGGGCGGCATCATCCTCGCCGTGGCGAAGTTCGCCTGACGGTAACGACGAGCCGGCCGACCTGCCGCCGGGTCATTCGCCGCCGCGCCGCAGGCCGCGTTCCAACCGCCCCACCACCAGCAGCACGGCGAGGGTCAGCAGCGCCAGGCCGATGCCCACGATCCAGGCGTGCATGCCGATGGCGATGCCGATCCCGCAGGTCAGCAGCACGCCGGCGGCGGTGGTCAGACCCTCGACGCGCTGGGCGCGACGGTGGACGATGATCGTGCCGGCGCCCAGCACCGCGATGCCGGTGATCACCGCGTGCATCAGCCGCGCCGGATCGACCCGCACGACACTCGCCGCCCCGCCGGCGCCGTAGCGCTCGACGATCAGCGGCATCAGCGCGATCAACAGGCAACTGGCCGCGGCCACGAGCATGTGTGTGCGCAGCCCCGCGGGCTTGCGCGCCCGCTCACGCTCCAGGCCCACCAGCGCCCCCAGCCCCGCGGCCGCGGCGACCTGGCCGACGATCATCCATTGCACGGGATCGATCAGGAAGTGGGGCATGACTGCGCCTCCGACAGGCACGCTTGTACCACGGTGGCTTCCGCCGTGAAACACCATCGCTCCTGCCGCGCCGCGTTGGGTTTGGCAGAAACGATCGGTTCGTCGGCGGTCACACGTTGAAGTACTTCGCCTCGGGGTGATGCACGACGATGGCGCTGGTCGATTGCTCGGGGTCGATCTGCCAGTTTTCGGTGAGCTTGCAGCCCAGGCGGCCGGGCTCGATCAAACGCCACAGCTTCTCCTGGTCGCTCATCTCCGGGCAGGCGGGGTAGCCGAAGCTGTAGCGGCTGCCGCGGTAGCCCTGGGTGAACAGCTTGCGGACCTCGGGCGCGTCGTCGCCGCCGATGCCCAGCTCCTGGCGCATGTGCTTGTGCCAGTACTCGGCCAGGGCCTCGGCGCACTCCACGCCCAGGCCGTGCATGTAGAGGTAGTCCTGATAGCGGTGCTCTTCGAAGAGCATCTTGGCGCGGCGGGAGATCTCCGACCCCATGGTCACGCAGAACAGGCCGATCACATCGCGCTCGCCGGTGTCGATGTCGCGGAAGTAATCGCTGATGCACAGCCGCTTCTTGCCATCCTGCCGGGGGAAGGTGAATCGCTCGATTTCCTTCTCTTCGTCCTCATCGTCGTAGACGATCAGGTCGTCGCCGTCGGCGGCGCAGGGGTAGTAGCCGTACACCAGCGCGGGGTGGAGGATGTCTTCGTCGAGGCACTTGGCCAGCAGCTCCTGGAACTTGGGCTCGATGTCCTCTTCGATCTGCCGCTGGTACTCCTCGTCGCTCATGCGGCCCTTCTTGAAGCCCCACTGGCCGCGGAACAGCGCGACCTTGTTGACGAACGGCGCGAAGCTCTTGATGTCCACCGATTCGACCATCCGCTCGCCGAAGTACGGCGGCTGGGGAACCTGGACATCGCGCGCCACGTCGCTGCGCGCCGGCGGGGCCTGCGTGGCGACGCCGCCCTCTTCTTCACCGCCCTCGGCCTTCTTCTTGGCCTTGGCCGCGGCGATCTTCTTCTCGCTTTCCTCGCGCTTGGCCAGGCGTTCGTCGATCTCGGTCTCCAGTTCATCGGTCTTGCCCGCGGCGATGGTTTCCATGATCCGCAGCGCCTCGAACGCATCCTTGCCGTAGTACAGGTTCTTGCCGTAGGTGTTTCGCAGGTCGGTGTCGGCGTAATGGCGCGTCAGCGCGGCGCCGCCGACCAGCGTGGGCACCTTCAGCCCGCGCTGGTGCATCTCGGCCAGGTTCTCGTGCATCACGCCGACGCTCTTGACCAGCAGGCCGGACATGCCCACCGCGTGGGCCTTGTGCTGCTCGACGGCGTCGAGGATCGCCTGCAGCGGCTGCTTGATGCCCAGGTTCACCACCTCGAAGCCGTTGTTGGACAGGATGATGTCCACCAGGTTCTTGCCGATGTCGTGCACATCGCCCTTGACCGTGGCGAGGATGAGCCGGCCCTTGGTTTTGTTGTCCATCTTCTCCATGTGCGGTTCGAGGTGGGCCACGGCCTTCTTCATCACCTCGGCGCTTTGCAGCACGAAGGGCAACTGCATCTGCCCGCTGCCGAACAGCTCGCCGACCACCTTCATCCCGCCCAGCAGGTGGGTGTTGATGATCTCCAGCGGGTTGTACTTCTGCATCGCCTGGTCGAGGTGGGTTTCCAGATCCTGCCGCTCGCCGTCGATGATGTGGTATTTGAGCTTTTCTTCGAGCGTGCGTTCCTTCTTTTCTTCCTGGCTGGCCACGACCGCGTCATCGGGGAACAGGCCGATGAAGTGCAATAGCGGATCGAAGTCCTCGGGCTGGCCCTCGGGCCGCTCGTCGCCGCGTTGATCGAAGATGAGCCACTGCGCCGCGTCCCACTGTTCCTGGTCGATCTTGTGCTTGGGCAGGATTTTGGAGGGGTGGAGGATCGCCGCGGTCAGGCCGCGCTGCGTGGCTTCGTGGAGGAAGACGCTGTTGAGCACCTGGCGCGCCGCGGGCTTGAGGCCGAAGCTGATGTTGGAAAGCCCCAGGAGGATGCCGCACTCGGGCATCGCCTCGGCGATGAGCTTGATGCCTTCAAGCGTTTCTTGGCCGAGCTTGCGGTCGGCCTCGTTGCCGGTGGCGATGGTGAACGTCAGCGGGTCGAACAGAATGTCGCGCGGGTCGATGTCCCACTTGTTCACGCACAGGTCGTGGATGCGCTGGGCGACGGCCAGCTTGCGCTCGGCGGTCTTGGCCATGCCCGCTTCCCGATCCTCGTCGATGGTCAGCGCGACGACCGCGGCGCCGTAGCGGTGCAGCAGCGGGCAGACCTCGTCGAGGCGTGATTCGCCGTCTTCGAGGTTGATCGAGTTGACGATGCACTTGCCCCCGGCGAGCTTGAGGCCGGCCTCGAGCACCGGCGCCTCGGTCGAGTCGAGCATCAGCGGCACGCTGACCTGCTGCACGTAGCGCTTGACGACCTCGATCATGTCGGTCACGCCGTCGCGGCCGACGTAGTCGACGCACACGTCCAGCACGTGCGCCCCGCCGCGCACCTCGCCCTTGGCCCAACTGACCAGACCGTCCCAGTCGTCGTCGGCCAGCATCTGCTTGAACTTGCGCGAGCCGTTGGCGTTGGTCCGCTCGCCGACCATCAGAATGCTGTTGTCCTGCTTCAGGTCGACCGGCGAATACAGCGAGCTGCACTGGCTCAGGTCGTTGACATCGCGCTGCTTGGGTGGCTGCACGCCGATGGCTTGGACCAGCTCTTTGAGGTGCTCGGGCGTGGTGCCGCAGCAGCCGCCGGCGAGGTTCACCCCATCGTCGGTGATGAAACGCTTGAGCGCCTCGGCAAAGGGCTTGGGCTTGAGCGGGAAAACGGTCTGGCCCTCGACCATCGCCGGCAGACCCGCGTTGGGCAGCACGCTGACGTAGCCGGGAAAGTTCTCGCAGACGTACTTGATGTGCTCGGCCATCTCCGTCGGGCCGGTCGCGCAGTTCATGCCCAGCCCGCTGATCGGAAGCTGACGCAGCGTCGTCACCGCCGCGCTGATCTCGCTGCCCAGCAGCATCGTGCCGGTCGTCTCGATCGTCACCTGCACGAAGATCGGCACCTGCTCGTCGGTGCCCCACAAGCCCAACTTCTTCTGCGCGTCGATGCAGGCGTTGACCACGCACTTGCATTGCAGCAGATCCTGGCAGGTCTCGATCAGCAGCATGTCCGCCCGCGGCTGGTCGGGGTCGAGCGTGTCGTCATCCTCCCGGGCGCCGACCAGGCCCATCACCTGCTCGGTGTAGCTGGCGAGCATGTCATCCCAACTGATGTTGTCCAGCGTGACCAGCTTGGTGCCCGGGCCCATCGAACCGACCACGAAGCGCGGCTTGTCGTCGGTCGAATGCTTGTCACAGGCCTCGCGGGCGATCTTCACCGCCTCGCGATTGATCTGGCGCGCCCGATCCTGCAGGTCGAACTCGACCAGCACGTGGGGCATGGCGCCGAAGGTGTCGGTCTCGACCGCGTCGCAGCCGACCTCGAGGAACGACTCGTGGATCTGCTGGATCGCATCGGGCCGGGTGAGCACGAGCACCTCGGTGCAGTTTTCCTTGCCGAGGTAGTCCTTCTCGAGGTCGAGGTCGAGGGTGTGAATGCTGGTGCCCATGGCGCCGTCGATGAAGAGCACACGCTTGGACAATTGATCGAGGAAGCGGCTTTTCACGCCGAAGTCTCCTTGCTTAGAGGCACACCGGGCGACCCCGCGGGCGCGGGGCCGACGTCCGGCGGTTGGTCATCAGTCCCCGGATCATAGCCGATCCGCCGGCAAAGCTCCATCCGTTAATCCGGATGAAGGGATGGGAAGGGTCGCGGATCGCAGATTCCCCAACGCGAAACTGACCAAAAACCTCGCCCAGCGGTCCGGGTTTCGATTGGCGAGTGCGAAAAATGCGGGCGGTCGGACTCGAACCGACACGGGTGTTACCCCACCAGAACCTAAATCTGGCGCGTCTGCCAATTTCGCCACGCCCGCGATGAGGCCCACCATGTTACCGCCTCCACCGCGCCCGGCCCACGCATGCCCCTCGAACCCCCCGAATCGTCATCGCTTGCAGGAACGAACCGCCAAATCGCCAATTCTGTCAACCCAACAAGATGCCGCCTTCGCGTTGCGGGCAACTTGGCGGTTGAGCCCACGCGCGCCGAACACGATGCGGCGCGGCCGAGCAGGTGCGACATGTCCATCGCGCCCCGGCCGACAAACCCGAGCGCCGCCACTGTGCCAGCGGCCGTGAACCCGACACGGGAACACGCCCACTTCGGTTGCAACACGCCACTCGCCGGCCTTGCCGCGCGGGGTCTGGGGGCATACGCTGGCCGCGTTGATTTATCCTGGATGGTCCGTGCCGTGCCGCTGTACCCGCTCAATTTTCAACCGATCTACAAGGCCAAGGTCTGGGGGGGTCGCGCGCTGCAGACGCACCTGGGCCGATCGCTGCCGCCCGATCAGAGTATCGGCGAATCGTGGGAGCTGGTGGATCTGGGCCACACCTCGGCGTCGGGCGGGGGCGGTGGGACCGAGCGTTCGGTCATCACCAACGGCCCGCTGGCCGGCTCAACGATCCACGACGCGATGAACCGTTTCGGCGGGGAACTGATGGGCCGGCTGGCGCCCAACGACCTGGGTGAGTTTCCGCTGCTGGTCAAGTTTCTCGACGCCGCGGAGAACCTCTCGCTCCAGGTTCACCCCTCGGCCGACTACGCCGCGCAACACGCCGAGGCCTACCTCAAGAGCGAGGCGTGGTACATCCTCCACGCCGAGCCGGGCGCGGTGATTTACAAAGGCGTCAAGCAGGGCACCACGCCGCAGCAGTTCCGCCGGGCGATCGCGGACGACAGCGTCGAAGACCTGATCATCGCCGTGCCCGCCGAGCCGGGTGATATCCACTATCTGCCCTCGGGCACGTGCCACGCGCTGGGCCGAGGCATTCTCGTGGCCGAGGTGCAGACGCCCAGCGACACGACGTTCCGCGTGTACGACTGGGGCCGGGTCGGCCGCGAGCTGCACGTCGATCAGGCGATCCAGTGCATCGACTTCGCCCCGGCGAACACCCGCGAATACGAGCCGCGCACGCGCATCCAGCGGGAGCAGACGCTGGTCGAGGCGCTGGTGCGATGCGAGCATTTCCACATCGACCGCATCACCATGGACGCCGGCTACACCCAGCCGTTGGTCGATCACGAGCCGCTGGTCTGGATGGTTCTCGACGGTGCCGGCCGCATCGACTGCGCCGAGGGCCAAACGCCCATCGGCCGTGGCCAAACGCTGCTGCTGCCCGCGGCGATGACCGATGCCCGGGTCGAGGTCAGCGATGACCTGACCATCCTCGAAGTTCAGTTCCCCCAGGCGATGGGCGACCTGCTGGCGTGAGTCGGCGGCGAACGCATGCCCCGGCGTCGGGCGAAACCGTATGTGCCGCGCTTCGCAATGGGCGTCAGGCGGTCGTGTCCAGGGCGCGACGGTCGATGAACTGGGCCATCAGCTCGCCCCGGCTGGAGACGTTGAAGTGGTGGTAGATCTGCTTGATGTGGGTGTGCACGGTGTGGACGCTGCGGTGCAGCTCCCGAGCGATCTGCGCCTCGCTGTCGCCGGTGAGCAGGAGCTGGAGCACCTCGCCCTGGCGCTCGGTCAGCGCGTGGGCGGCCAGCACGGGGTGCTCGCTGAACATTTCACGGTGGATGATCGGCGCGATTGCCCGATGCATCAATGAGACGAGCTGAATCTGCTTATCGTCGATCGGCGGGGCATCGACGGGGTGGTAGACGCCGGTGCCGATCATGCGCTGCGGGTCGGTCGTCCAGAAGGCGTAGATCGCGTCGTCGTAGCCCATGGGTTCCAAGGTCTTCTGGAACAACTGGCATCGACGCCAACCGGCGGCGCCCAGTTCCGCGCTGGCCTGGAAGGCCTCGATGGACTGGGTGTTGCGGCGGGCTCGCCGCATGCCCGCGGCGCACACTTCGAATACCGCCGGGGCGATCAGGTTGTCGTTGAGGTAGATCTGCGAATGCTCGCCGCGGTCGGGCACGCCCACGTGGTAGCGCCGGATGACCGGTGCCCCTTGGTCCGGATCCTGCGTGAGGTCCAGCAGCGCAATGGTACACAGCGCGGGATATTCCAGCAGATCGATCAGCCGATGGAGCATGTGCTCGACCCGCCGGTCCAGGGGCTGCTCGGTCGATGTGGCGTAATTGAGCGCCTCGACCACTGCAGCCGCCTCACAGATTGACACACGGGTCGGCCGGGAAGCCATCTGACTGCCTTTCGATGGGGCGGGCAATCGCCGTACAATATTGCCTTCACCCGCGAAATTGCGACACGCTGGCAACGCGGGCGGCATTATAACGTCTAATCCCCCGTTTTGGGTATCAATTTCTCCGCAATATTTTGTCGATAATTCTATCGCAGCGGGACACGGCCCAAACGTGCGGCACGTTGCCCGGCTGTGTCGGCGGCATTCGTGACGCACCGGCGGTGTCTATCCGCAAGGGGCCCTCGATTAAATCGTTCCGACCCCCCGATATCGAGGGCCCCTTTTTGGCGCGGCGAGCGGCGGGTCGGCGAGCCATCGGGCGAGCGGCGATGATGCGCATATTGACGGGACGGGGCGTTGTGTTTAGATTGATGGGGTCCGTGAAACCGTCAGAGTCGCCTGTTCGGGCGAATCGTGATGCGAATCGGAAACTACCGGCACGCCGAGGGCCCGGCCCCGCGTGAACCGTTCAGACCCGAGTGCGTCGAACCCATCGCCCGGCGATGCGGAGCCGCTCGGCGAATAGATTGAGAATACAAACCACGCCGGCCGGGTTTGGACCATGGCCCGGCCCAGGAATGTTTGTCGGATGTCCAACGCCGCGGTGCATCAGATCGTTTGCCGCAGACCCGGAGCATAGATGAGCCGGTCGGCCCCCGGGGTCGGCCGGGTGCGGTCGTTGATATCCGTCCTTTCAATCGCTTCGCCGTGACAAACGGGTGAACGCCACGCCACGCCGCGACCCTTCGGGCGCGAGGCGACTGTCCTCGCGCCGGCGTGTTTGGGGGCGTTGCCGATTCGGCGGTGCGTATGCCGCCCAGCCGGCGACGGCCTTGGATAAGGAGCAGGCCGTGGCTGAGATATTTTCGTCCCCGCCGTCGATTGTCGTGCTGGCCGAGGTGGGCACGGCCGTCGCGGTGTTGATCGGGGTGGCCGGGCTGGTCGTCGGCGCCATCGTGGTGTTTCTGGGCATCCGCCTGATCGGCGGCCAGACGCTTGCCCAGGCCCGGGCCCAGGCCGACCGCCTCGTCGAATCGGCCAAGCGCGAGGCCCAGACCGCCGCGAAGGAGATCGAGCTCGAAGGCCAGAAGGATCTGGTCGCCCGCCGCGAGGCCTTCGAGAACGAAGCCGACCAGATCCGCAACGAGCTGAAGGAAACCGAGCGCCGCCTGACCAAGCGCGAGGACAACCTCGACCGCAAGCTCGATACCCTGGCCACCAAGGAAAAGCACCTGGACCAGCGGGCCGAGCAGATCGACCAGCAGGAGCAGGAGCTGGCCGGCAAAAAGGAAGAGCTTGAAGGCGTCATCGCCCAGCAGCGCGATCAGTTGCTGCGCATCACCAACCTCAACGAGGAAGAGGCCAAGCGGATGCTGCTGCAGAACATCGAGCGCGAGGTGCAGCGCGAGGTGGGCCAGGTCGTGCAGCGCGAGACCCAGAAGGCCGACGAGGAGGCCAAGCTCAACGCGCAGAAGATCACGCTGCAGGCGATTCAGCGGTTCGCCGCCGAGCACACCGCGGCCAGCACGGTCACGGCGATCTCGATCCCGTCGGACGACCTCAAGGGTCGGGTCATCGGCCGCGAGGGCCGCAACATCCGCGCCTTCGAGCAGGCGACCGGCGTGGACGTGATCGTGGACGACACGCCGGGCGTCGTCGTCGTCTCCTGCTTCGATCCGATCCGCCGGGCCGTGGCCAGCGAGTCGCTCAAGCTGCTGATCGAAGACGGCCGCATCCATCCCACGCGCATCGAAGAGATCGTCGAGCAGACGCAGAAGGACGTGCAGGAACGCATCATCAAGTACGGTAAGGACGCGTGCATCGAGGCCAACATCCAGGGCGTGCATCCCAAGATTTCGGAGATGATGGGCCGCCTGCACTTCCGCACCAGCTACGGGCAGAACATCCTCCGCCACTCGATGGAGGCGGCGTACCTGTGCCAGGTCATCGCCGAGGAGTTGGGCCTCAACGGCGAGCTGGCGCGACGCTGCGGCTTTCTGCACGACATCGGCAAGGCCATGGACCACGAGGTCGAGGGCGGCCACCCCGAGATCGGCATGGAGTTCTGCAAGAAGCACGGCGAGCGGCCGGAGGTGCTCAACGCCATCGGCGGACACCACGGCGACATCGACGCGACCAGCCCCTACGCCCCGATCGTCATGGCCGCCGACACCATCAGCGGCGCCCGCCCCGGCGCCCGCCGCGAGACGCTCGACCGCTACGCCAAGCGCCTCGAACAACTCGAGGAGATCGCCACCGGCTTCGAGGGCGTCCGCGAGGCCTACGCCATCCAGGCCGGCCGCGAGGTCCGCGTCATCGTCGATGCCCAGAAGATCGACGATGCGGTCAGCGCCAAGATCGCCCGCGACATCGCCAACCGTGTCGAAGCCGAGATGACCTACCCCGGCGAGGTCCGCGTCACCGTCCTGCGCGAATACCGCAGCATCGAGTACGCGAGATAGTCCCCGTTTAGCGCATCTCTCGGCGGCCCGCAGTGGGGGCCACACCTTGTCCCCAAGGGCAAGGTGTGATGCCGTCCGCACGCCCGCGCACCTTGCCGCTAAAGCGGACAAGGTGTCGCACCCGACAGACGCGACGCAACGCTGCAACCTGCTTCAGCCGCGCCCCGAGTCTTCGAGGCAAGCGCGGCGGCGCGTGGCCGGCGCGCGGCGGGTCTCGCCCATGCCCCGCGTTCGGTGCTCGCCGCGGGCGGCATGAAAAAACCCCGTTAGCACGCAAGGCACTAACGGGGCGGAGGGGAGAAAGATGATCTAGGTTAATTATCGACACGCGGCGGCGGGTTTCACCAACAATCCCTACGTGCCGGGCTTGGGAAAGTTGTGGCCTTTTCCCAACCGTTTCCATATTTTTACCAAGTTAACATCCGCAGATCAAGTGCGATTTCGCCGATTTCGAGGTTTTTTCTCTGGCCCCCCCGCCTTCCCCAAGCCACCAGCGCGTTCAGTATTATCCCCCATCGCCGCCCGAAACTGGGTCATAACACCCGAACACGGCCGGTGTTACGGTCATAAAGCGTGAGCATCGGGTTTGCAGTTGGGTTAATCCAGCGCCGGGCGGCGTGTCGTGAAGTCGTGGCCGCGCTCGAAAATCGACGCGATCCGCAGCAGCTTCGCCTCGCTGAATGTCGGGCCCATCAGTTGCAGCCCCAGCGGCAATTGCCTGCCATCGACCTCCGCGAAGCCGCCGGGGATCGAGATGGCCGGGATGCCCGCGAGGTTCGCCGAGACGGTGTACACATCGTTCATGTACATCTGCAGCGGGTCGTCGGCCTTTTCCCCGGCCCCGAACGCCGGGCCGGGCGTCGCCGGGCAAAGAATCGCATCGCACCGCTCGAACGCCGCGAGCAGGTCGTTCAACAGCAGCCGCCGCACCTTCAACGCCCGCAGGTAGTACGCATCGTAGTACCCGCTGGATAGCACGTAGGTGCCGAGCATGATCCGCCGCTTCACCTCGTCGCCGAAGCCCTCGGAGCGGCTGGCTGCGTACAGATCGATCAGGTCGTCGGCCTGCTTCGCGCGGTGGCCGAAGTGAATCCCGTCGTACCGCGCCAGATTGCTCGACGCCTCGGCCGGGGCCACGATGTAATACACCGGTATGCCGTACTGGGTGTGCGGCAGATCGACTTCGACAATTTCGGCGCCTTGCGCGCGGTAAAAATCCACGGCCCGGTCGAGCATCCGGTTCACCGCCGGGGCGTTGCCTTCGCCCATGTACTGTTTGGCCAAGCCCAGCCGAAGCGTGTGGGGCGGGGTGTGCAGGTCGGCGGTGTAGTCGGGGATCGGGCCGCTGATCGACTCGGGGGCGCTGGTCGAATCGCGCGGGTCGTGGCCGGCGATGGCGTTGAGCAGCAGGGCGGCGTCTTCGACGTTGCGGGTGATCGGGCCGATCTGATCGAGCGAACTGGCGAAGGCGATCAGGCCGTACCGGCTGACCAGGCCGTAGGTCGGCTTGAGTCCGACCACGCCGCACAGCGCCGCGGGCTGGCGGATCGAGCCGCCGGTGTCCGAGCCCAGCGCCGCGGGGGCCAGGCCGGCGGCCACCGCCGCGGTGGCCCCGCCCGAAGAACCGCCGGGCACGCGGGCGGTGTCCCACGGATTCTTCGTTCGGCCAGATGCGCTGTGCTCGGTCGACGAGCCCATCGCGAACTCGTCGATGTTGGTCTTGCCCAGCACGACCGCGCCCGCCGCTTCGAGGCGCTCGACCACCGTCGCGTCGTAGGGCGCCTGAAAGTTTTGGAGCATCTTCGACGAGCAGGTGGTGTGGCCGAAGCCGGTACACATGTTGTCCTTCAGCGCGATCGGCACGCCGGCCAGCGGCCCGGTGACGCGGCCTTCGTCCACCGCCGCGGCCCGCTGCATCGCCCGCGGGGCGTAGGTTTCGCCAAACGCATGAAGCGCGCCGTTGTGCTGTTCGATGCGATCCAGAAACGCCCGCGTCACGTCCGCCGCGCTCGCCTGCTTCGAGGCGACCGCGTCACGAATGGCGGTGAGGGTCTGTAGCGTGTCGATCATGGTGTGTTCAGAAAGCAGGAAAACACGAAAGCAGAAAAGCAGCAAATCACGTAGCGCGGGGCTTGCGACAGCGGGCGATGATTGATCGGCTGACTAGCAACAGCTCGATCGTTTCGGCCAATAGCGTTTCGAGTTCTTCCGCGGGCAGCCAGCCGCGCTGGCGGATCACGTGCAACCAGTATCGTGTCTCGTTCAGTTCCTTCGCCGCCCACCCGACCGACTTCACGAAATCGGCCTTGCTTAGGGCCTCGCTTGCCTCGAACAGCTGCGCGCCGGCGGAGGTGCCGCAGCCGACCAACTGGTCGATGATACGACGCGGCTTACGGTCGCGCTCCATGCGGTCAGTCAATGCGAGAATCGCCGCGCCATAGTCGACCATCCGTGTCAGGGTTTTTTCCTGCAAACGGCCGGATCTGATCGCCTCCATCGACGTCCCGTCCATCGCCCGTTTTCTGCTTTCCTGTTTTTCCATTTTCCTGCTTTCCCGCGTGAGCCGTCTTCTTACGCGCCCGGTCCATCGCCCAGCACCTTGGGCACCTTGAAGAACGGCGGGTCGGCCTCGGGCGCATTGGCCAGGGCCGCGTCCACCGGCATGCCGGGCACCGGCACGTCGTCGCGGAACCGGTTGGTCATGTCCGTCGGGTGGGCCATGGGCTGGACGTGGTCAACGTCCAGCTCGTTGAGCTTGGAGATGTAGTCCAGCACGCTCGAAAGCTGACCGGCGAAGAAGTGGACCTGCTCGTCGCTCAGCTTCAGCCGCGAGAGCTTGGCCACGTGGCGGACCTGTTCATCGGATAGTTGCTCGGGCATGGCGGGTCTCCGCGGGAAGGCGGGTCGGCATCTTAGCAGACCGCCGCGCCCCGTTCAGCGCCGCGCCCGAGGCCCCGGCCCCGCGGCTCACGATGGGCCACTTCGCGTCGACATCGCCCCGAATGTCGGGCGATGCGATTACACTGCGGGTCAACCCATGAAGATCGTGCACTTCATCACGCGGCTGATTCTCGGCGGGGCGCAGGAGAACACCGTGCTCAGTTGCGAGGGTCAGCACGCGGCGGGGCACGAAGTGACGCTGGCGTTCGGGCCGATCTACGGCCCCGAGGGCTCGCTGGCCGAGCGGGCGAAGGCCGGGGGGTATCGGCTGGTCGAGCTGCCGGCGATGGTGCGGCCGCTGCATCCGCTCAAGGACATCGCGTGTCTCAAGCAGTGCAAGCAACTGATCCGCCAGATCGGGCCGGACGTGGTGCACACGCACTCGTCAAAGGCCGGCATCGTCGCACGGGCCGCGGCGTGGCGGCTGGACGTGCCGGCGGTGGTGCACACGATCCACGGCCTGGCGTTTGGCCCCTACCAGGCGGCGTGGAAGAACAAGCTCTACATCGCGCTCGAACGCTACGCGGCCGGGCGCTGCCACCGCATCGTCAGCGTCGCCGATGCGATGACCCGCCAGGCGCTGGACGCGGGCATCGGCACGCCCGACCAATACACCACGATCTACAGCGGCATGGAGGTCGAGCATTATCTGCACGGCCCGGCCGACCGCGCCGCGACGCGCGCCGCGCTGGGCATCGCCGACGATGAACTGGTCATCGGCACCGTCGCGCGGCTGGCGGAATTGAAGGGTCACGATGATCTGATCGACGTGCTGCCGCGGCTGATCGAGGCCGCGCCGCGGCTGAAGCTGCTGTGGGTCGGCGATGGGTGGTGGCGCGATCGGCTGACCCGGCGGCTGGTCGACGCGGGCCTGACCGACCGGGTGGTGATGACCGGCCTGGTTCCGCCGGACCACGTGCCGCGCTACATCCGGGCGATGGACGTGCTGGCCCACCCCAGCTACCGAGAGGGCCTGCCGCGCACCGTGCCCCAGGCGTTGCTGTGCGGCGTGCCGGTGGCGACGTACGATTGCGACGGGGCCGGCGAGGTCTGCCTCGACGGTCAGACCGGCCGGCTGGTGCCCACCGGCGACACCGCGGCGCTGGGCGAGGCCCTGGTCGACCTGCTGGCCGATGCCAATCGTCGGCTTGCGATGGCCCGGGCCGGACGCGAGCTGTGTGGCCAAAGGTTCGACGCCGCACGCATGGTGAGCCAACTCGATGCGTTGTACCGTCATGTATTGCAAACCGACGCCCCCTCGAATCGCCCCGCGTGACCGTGTGACTCCGATGCACAACCGCAGCGTCCCATCCCGCATGCGAGGGTTCGTTCCGCTGGCCGCGTGCGTGGTGGCGGTGCTCGGCGTGCGTGCCGGGGCGCAGCTTCAGCTCGAGCCGCCGCCGCTGCCGGCCAAGCACTTCAACCAGCCGATCGCCGCGGTGGAAAAGCAGATCGCCCGGGCCATCGAGCGCCTCGGCGACGCCCCGCGCGGGCAAGCGCTGGTGCTCGAAGCGCAGAAAAACCTTCGCGTGATCGGCCGGGAGCTGCTGGTCGGGGCCCGGCAGGCGCACGCGCAGGACAAGCCCTACGCGGTGGCGATGCTGTACGGCCAGACGATCCTCGACGCCGCCGACCCGTTCGACCAGATGACCGATGCGCTGCCGGCCGCGGTCGAGGCGGCGCTGAGCGCCCAGCCGCGCGATGCGGCCAAGCTCGCGCGGCTGCGCCAGGCGACCGATGGGCTCAAGTCATTCAACGCGCTGGCGGCGGACAAGACGCTGGCGCTGCGCTCGACCGAGGCGGCGGACGTCGACGCGTACGTGCAGCGTGTGCTGGCGCCGCTGGCGGCCACGGCCGAGGCGCTGGGCGGCGAGCGGCCGGTGAGCACGTGGGTCGCCGCGGGCGCGGCCGACGATGGCGTTGCTGTGACGACCGAGCGGAACCTGGACGCGCTGGCCAAGCGATTGGCCGCGGCGCCGCTGCGGGATGCGACGCGCCACGAGCTGCGCCGGATGCTGCAGATGATGCGCCGGGGCCTGGCCCGGCCTCAGTTCCGGGCGCGGGTCGCGGCGTTCGCCGGTGAGCTTGGCCGGCTGATCGATGTGGCCGAGGCCTTCGCCGCGGCCGACTGGCTGGGCGAGGCCGGTCGCAAACGCTTCGCCGAGCAGGCCCACACCGCGGTGCTGTTGTACAAGGATCCGCAGACGCGCGGCGCCGGCCAGCAGCGCATCGATCGCCTGGCGCGCATGCGGCGGCTGCTGGTGCTGATGAACGACCTGTCGAAGCTTGAAGACCTGCCGATCGACAAGCTGCGCGGCGTGTTCGTCGCGGCCCAGCGGTTCGCGGGCGACGATCAGAACCAGGCCGCGGCCGACCAGCTCGTGCGGACGCTCGAACAGATCGCCGAGGCGATCGGTCTGCAGCGCACCGCCGATGACCCGCGCCTGCCGATCGACGTGCGGCGGGTCAAGCAGGTGCTGCGGCGTTCGTACGTGGCGCAGGAGCGGCAGTTGTTCGACGCGCTGGAGGAGCTGGCGGCCGACCCCAAGGCCGCGGGCACGCCGCGCTGGACCGCGCGCGTCGCGCAGCTTCACGACCTGGGCCTGCAGGTGCATTACCTGGATCAGATCCCCGGATGGGTCTCGCGGATGGCGAAGTTCAACCCGCGCTCGGCGCGGGGGCTGTACAAGCAGCTTCGCCTGATCGCCGAGGACTTGCTGGCGCCGGCCGCCAACGCGGGCGCCGCGGCGGCGCTGGCGGAGATGGAGCGGCAGCTTTCGCTGTTCGACCAGTTGCCCCACGAGCAGGCGATCACCGGCGGCGAGAAAGGGTACGCGGCGGTGCTGGCCGATCGCGGCGGGCCGATCGCCCAGCAGCTCGAGACGCTGCGCAGCGCCTGGGCCGCGGCGTGGGGCGCGGGGGCCGACCCGACGCCCGCCGGCCGCAAGCTGCTGCTGATGCGCCGGCTGTTCGTGGCGCTGCACGACGCGACGGCGCTGCGGGCCCACCGCGCGCGGCTGGCCAAGCTCAACCGCTGGGCCGGATGGCGGCTGCCGGTCGGGGCGATCGCGCCGATGCTCAACCGCCTGCCCGATCAGCTTCGCGCCGCGACCGGCCACGCCGCGGCCGGCGAGTTCGAGGCGCTGGAGCGCACGCTCGATCAGATCGACACGCAATCGCCGGCGCTGTGGCTGGCCTGGCGGCTGGCTGGGGCGATGCGCCAGAGCGTCGAGCGGACGCCGCCGGCCGTCGCGGGCATGCTCAGCCGATGCCTGTACGGCCCCACGGCCGGGGCGCTGGGCGCCGACCAGCGCGCCGAGCTGGCCGAGGTGTGCCTGTACCTTCAGGCCGGCGATGCCCTGCGCCGCGCCGGCAAGTCCGACCCGGCCCAGCGGTTGATCGATTACGCCGGCCAACTCGCCCGCAGCGTGCTTCGACAGCTCAACGACGGCGACGGCCAACGCCCCGGCGGCACCCGCCCGGTCGGCCCGATCGACATTTAGAGCATCTTTC
Organism: uncultured Planctomycetaceae bacterium; assembly: GCA_964620345.1. Taxonomy (GTDB): domain Bacteria; phylum Planctomycetota; class Phycisphaerae; order Phycisphaerales; family Zrk34; genus CAZUHK01. The sequence goes on along the minus strand of CAZUHK010000045.1, from coordinate 91 downwards.
GGCGACCCGTTGTGGGCACCACACCTTGTCCCGAAGGGCAAGGTGTGATGCCGTCCCCACCGGCGCACACCTTGCCGCTAAAGCGGACAAG
>CAZUHK010000044.1:0-17457 GCA_964620345.1 uncultured Planctomycetaceae bacterium | reverse complement strand
GCCGTTGGGCGAAGGGTTTGCGGTGCGACGGCGCGGCGGGGCCGGGGGGTGGGGCGGTCAGCGACAGGTCGGCGCTCGGTGGGGGGTGTCGGCGGCGCGGAGAACGGGCGGGGCGAGCGGACGCCGGCGTGGCGTGGCGCATCAAGCCGCGTTGGAAGGCACGGGCCGATGATGGTAGGTTCTACCGTACATACCCGCTTGCCACCGATTGAACAGGAAACCGACACGATGACGATGCAGGAACCCGACGGCGCGTCGCGCCTTGAGAAGATCCCCACCCGCGTGCTGGACGACCCGGCTGAAGTCAGCCGCGAGATCGCCCAGCGGATCGCCGAGCTGATCCGGACCCGGGCCGACGCCGGCAAGCATTGCGTGCTCGGCCTGGCGACCGGCTCCACGCCGCTGAGCATCTACGGCGAGCTGCTGCGGCTGCATCGCGAGGAGAACTTGTCGTTCGGGAACGTCATCACGTTCAACCTCGACGAATACTTCCCCATGCAGCCGCACGAGCTGCAAAGCTATGTGCGGTTTATGAAGGAGAACCTGTTCGACCACATCGACATCGACCCGGCCAACACGCACGTGCCCGACGGCACGGTGGACATCGAGCAGGTTCCTGATTACTGCCGGCGATACGAGCAGATGATCGCCGAGGCCGGGGGGATCGACCTGCAGTTGCTGGGCATCGGTCGGACGGGTCACGTGGGGTTCAACGAGCCCGGCTCGTCGCGTGAGAGCCGCACGCGCCTGATTACGCTGGACATGGTGACGCGGCGGGACGCGGCGAGCGATTTTTTCGGCGAGCCCAACGTCCCCCGCCGCGCGATCACCATGGGCGTGGGCACGATCATGGACGCGCGGCAGGTGGTGCTGGTGGCGTTCGGGGAGCACAAAGCGCCGATCATCGCCGAGGCGGTGGAAGGCCCGATCACCCCGTCGGTCCCGGCCACTTTTCTTCAGCATCACGACCACGCCGTGGTCTACCTCGACCGGGCCGCGGCGGATGAACTGACGCGGTTTCGCTGTCCCTGGTTGGTCACGCCGGTCTCGTGGGACGCCGGTCGCGTCAAGCGCGCGGTGATCGGTCTGTGCAAGAAGCTCGACAAATCGATCCTGAAGCTGACCGATGAGGATTACAACGAAAACGGGCTTCAGGATTTGCTGGCCGAGCGCGGCGCGGCGTACGACATCAACCTCGAGGTCTTCCGGGATCTGCAGCGCACGATCACCGGCTGGCCCGGCGGCAAGCCGCAGGCCGCCAAGCAGCCCGGGGACATCCCGCGTGACATCGACCGCATTTACCCCAAGCGCGTGCTCGTGTTCAGCCCGCACCCCGACGACGACGTGATCTCCATGGGCGGCACGTTGATGCGCCTGGTCGACCAGGGCCACGAGGTCCACGTGGCCTACCAGACGTCCGGCAGCATCGCGGTGTTCGATCACGATGCGATCCGCTTCGCCGACTTCGCCGCGGAGTTCAACCGGCTGTTCGGGATCGACAACCAGCGGTCGGTGGACCTGGAGCAGCACATCGAAACGTTTCTGAAGAACAAGCAACCCGGGCAGGTGGACAGCGATGAGGTGCAACGGCTCAAGATGCTAATCCGCCGCGGCGAGGCCAAGGCCGCGGGCCGAAGCTGCGGGTTGAATGGCGATCGGCTGCACTTTCTGGACATGCCCTTCTACGAGACCGGCCGGGTGACCAAGAGCCCGCTTAGCGAAGAAGACATCCGGATCATTCTCGATCTGATGCGCGAGATTCGGCCGCACCAGATTTACGCGGCGGGCGATTTGTCGGACCCGCACGGCACGCACCGGACTTGCCTGGCGGCGATCACCACGGCCCTGGGGCGCGTGGCCGAGGACGACTGGTTCGCCGATTGCGATGTGTGGCTCTATCGCGGGGCGTGGCAGGAGTGGGGCCCGCATGAGGTGGAGATGGCCGTGCCGATCAGCCCCGAAGAGCTGATGCGCAAGCGTACGGCGATCTTCATGCACGAATCGCAGAAAGACAAGGCCCTGTTCCCCGGGCACGACACGCGCGAGTTCTGGCAGCGGGCCGAGGACCGCAACCGGGCGACGGCCAAGCTGTTCGATGAGCTGGGGCTGGCCGAGTACGAAGGCATCGAGGGCTTTGTGCGTTGGCAGCCGGACCGCGTGCCGGGCAGCGTCAAGACGGTCGGCTCGACCGGCCGGGCCGGTGGATAGCCGCGAGGTGCTGGGCTGGAACGGTCAGCCGCTGAAGCTGGCGTTTCGCGCCGGTCAGCCGCGGCCCAGATCGTCTGCTTCCATCTCTTCGAGGCGGAACTCCTCGCCGGTCGACACGCGTTCGAGCATGCCATCGCGTACCCAGCAGACGCGATCGGACTTGGCGAGCATCTTCGGGTCGTGCGTCGCGCAGACCACGGTCACGCCCTCTTGCTTGTTCAACTGCTTGAGCAGGTCGATGATCTCGTTGCCGGTCTTGGTGTCCAGGTTGCCCGTGGGTTCGTCGGCGAGGATGACGGTGGGGGTGTTGGTCAGGGCGCGGGCGACGGCGACGCGCTGCTGCTGCCCGCCGGACAGCTCGAGCGGCTTATGGTGAAGCCGATGGCCCAAGCCCACGCGTTCGAGCACGGCGGTGGCGCGGCGTTCGCTCTCCTCGCGGTCGCTGCCCTGGAACGTGGCCGGCAGCATCACGTTCTGCAGCGCCGTCATGACCGGAATCAGGTTGAACGTCTGAAAGATGTAGCCGATCTTGTTGCAGCGGAACCAGGCCTGCTCGCTTTCGCTAAGCTCGAAGACGCTCTGGCCTTCAAAGACGACGCGTCCTTCGGTGGGCTTGTCCAGCGCACCGATCTGGTTGAAGAACGTGCTCTTGCCCGAGCCGCTGGGACCCATGATCGAGATGAACTCGCCGCGGCGGATGTCCAGGGTGATGCCCTTGAGCGCCCAGACCTCCTCGCCGACCAGCGCGTAGCGTTTCTTCACGTCCTCGGCTCGAATGATCACATCACCGATCATGTTGAAGCGTTCTCCAGGTGCGCTCTGGGCACGACCAGCAGGATGAGATTGCGTTGGACAAGATACCCGGCGAAGCGGAGGACCGCCTTGCGTGAGTCGTTGATCGCCACGCCGTTCGCGCGGGTCATGCGTTCGGCGATCTGCTCCAACGACCGCTCACCGTCGATCAGCCGCCAGAATTGCGTGCCCCACACGTCGAGGTTCACCCGGCGCGCGTGGTCGTATTTCATCCGCCGGCTGATCCAGCGGTACGCCTTGCCCTTGGGCGCGAAGGTGCGACGCAACTGGACAAGGTCCTGCTCGTCGGTCTTGGCCTGGACGTTTTGGTCGACGACCGGCACCGCGATGGTGGGGTCGGCCAGGTTCAGCTCGGCCCAGATGTTCTTGGATTGTGATCGTCGAAACAGGCCCATGGTGGTCCCTGGTCAGTGCGTGTCCTTCATGCCCGGATCGAAATCCTCGTGATCGAAATCGATATCCTCTGGCTTGGCGGCCTTGACGATGCGGCCGTCTTCGATCCAGAGGATGCGGTCGGAGCGCTTGAGCATCTTCAGGTCGTGCGTGGCCGAGACGATCGTCACGCCCAAATCCTCGCGGAGCTTGGCCAGCAGCTCGATCATCTCCTCGCCGGTCGCCTGGTCGAGGTTGGCCGTGGGTTCGTCGGCCAGAACGATGTCGGGGCTGTTGGCCAGGGCGCGGGCGATGGCGCAGCGCTGCTGCTGGCCGCCGGACAACTCGGCCGGCTTGTGCAGCGGGCGGTGGCCCAAGCCCACCAGTTTGAGGATGTACATCCCTTTGTCCCGCGCCGCCTCGTTGTCCAGCCCGGCAAAGGCCATCGGCAGCATCACGTTCTCCAGGCAGGTCATCACCTGGATCAGGTTGTAGCTCTGGAAGATGTAGCCGATCTTGCGGCAGCGCAGCCAGGCCAGCTCGTTGGCGTCGAGCTGGGCGATGTCGACCTGGTCGATGTAGACCTTGCCGGCGGTCGGCTTGCCCAGGCCGCCGATCATGTTGAACAGCGTGCTCTTGCCCGAACCGCTGGGGCCCATGATCGAGAGGTACTCGCCTTCGTAGATGTCCACCGTCGCGCCGCGCAGGGCGTGTGTGGCCGTGCCGCCCATGTAATAGGTCTTTTCGACCTCGACGGCGCGAACGATGCAGCGGTGCTCGGTCGTTTGTTCGAGTTCGAACAGCTCGTACAGTTGGTTGGTGTCGACCCCAGTCATGGTTAGATCGTACTCCTCAGGGCCGAGGCGGGAACCATGCGGCTGGCGACGTGGGCCGGGTAAAGCGCCGCGAAGATCGACAACACCACGCCGATGACCACACTGATCAGAAAGTACGTCAGGAGCATCGGCAGGTTCATCGCCTCCAGAACCAGCTCGCCTCCGAAGGTGATGGTGTAGGCCACCGCGCTGAAGCCCACGCCGAACAGCGCACCGGCGATCGCGCCGACCAGGCCGATCAACGACGATTCGAGCAGGAATATCTTGCGGATGAACGCCGACAGCGCGCCCAGACACTTCATGGTGCCGATCTCGCGGAAGCGCTCGGTGACGCTCATGAGCATGGAATTGGCGATGCCGATGACGGTGACCAACACGCTGATGACCACGATCCACAGGTTGCGGAATCGGCTTTTGCGTTCTTCCTCAGCCATGCGTCGGATTTCTTCGTCGCGTAGCTTGCGTTCGAGGTTGACCGCGCGCACGCCGTCTGCCTGAACCAGGCCGACGTCTGGCCGGGTCTTGGCGATGACGGCCTGTCGCATGGTGGCCTTGAGCGCGTCGAAGTCCAGATCGACCACGCCGCTGGCCTGGCCGACGAGAATCAGCGCACTGGCGTCCTGGCCGATCTGGTCCGGTGGCATCGGCTTGATCGCGTTGATCGCCGGGGGATCGAAAACGCCGCGGGTCGCCCAGTTGATCTGCTCGGGCCGCTGCTCGGCCAGGTATTGCAGGTAGCGCGACTCGACCACGCTCATCGGCCCGACCTGGTAGACCGCCAGCGTGCGCTGGCGGACCGGGCCCATCTCGGCGGCGAGAAAGCCGTTCATGCGTTCCAGCGCCTGTCGCAGGTCCACTTCCTCGCTGACGCCGGCGCGAAGCATCTGGCCGGCGAACGTGGCCATGAGAAACGCGATGCCCAGCGCCACGCCGGAGATCGTCACCACCGATCGGCCGAACCGGATGCGGATGCCCTGCATCACCACGCCGAACGCGATGTTGATCGGCAGACGAACCTGTTTCTGTATTACCTTGGCCATGGCTTGGTTCGATCGATCCTGTTGCTAAAACGGCGCCGCGGAGACGGCCTTGCTGATCAACTCCAAGGCGATCAGCGCCATGCCGATCAGCCCCACACCGGTGAAGTAGCCGGCCAAGATCGTCGGGGCCATGCGCAGCCAGTTGGCCCGACCGAATTTGCGCGAGAGGATCGTCCGGCCGATCACCGCGCCGACGATTTCCAAAATCATCATGTGCGGGAAGTCGCCCAGTCCGCGCACCATCCCGTAGACGAACATGATCGGCAGACCGAACCCGCTGAGCACGATGAACGCGACCACCGTGAGCGCCGTGCCGTAACCCATCACGTCAAAGTGTACGGCGTTGCCGAACTCCGTCTGCTGCCAGTCGCGCTGCTCGGCCGGGTCGCTGACAAATGTGCTGGACCAGAGCAGTGCCGTGTTCTTGGATTGGTACTCCCAGTACGTCTGGGCGTAGGGGAAGGCCGAGGATGGCACCTCCGCGGATTGCCAGACGAACATCCAGAAGAGCATCGACAGCACGAAGAGGATGGGCATGGCCACCAGGTCGGTTTTGAGCAGCGAGATGAAGCTGGTGCCGGTCAATTGCTTGATGCGGAAGGCCTGGGCCTGCCCGCCGTAGTTCTCGATGGGCACCGGGGCCATCCAGATGCCCAGGCCCTTGGCGCCCGAGGCGATGAAGGCCACTTCTTTGAGGTGGGGGATTTCCACGGACTGCCCGGCGATGCCCAGCAGGCGGGCGTTGATGTAGGAGACCAAGGGGTTGTACACGAAAGTGAAGATGACCATGAAGATCATGACGCTCCACAGCGCCCCGCGGTTGCCCGGATCGCCCATGATCTTCGTGTCCATCAGCAGGAAGTAGGTCAAGACGATGATGACCGTTCCGGCGAAGAGATAGCCCAGCAGGGCGACCCACAGCGGGAAGTCGCCGCGGCCCATGGCGGGCGTGGACCACATGTCGCTTCGGGCCTTCTTGGCCGACTCGTCCTTGTCCTGGCGCAGTTGCTTGAGCTTGCGCCGGACGTCGCGAATGGTCTGGTAGATCGAAACAATCGCGATGCCCAACGCCGAGCCGATGCCGAAGCTCATGTAGAAGTCGATGTTGTTGGCAAAGGCGGTGTTGACCGTGTCCATGCCCGGCTGCCACTCGGTCAGCACGCCCTGGCTGTGGAGGATCGGGTTGAGCACGAGGGTCAGCACGATGGCAAACAGCGAGCCCAGCACGGCCCAGAAGGGGATGACCATGCCGACCATGATGATGCCCGCGTCGATCGCCACGCCGGTCGGCGTGGCCGGCAGGAACGACTCGGTCAGCGTGGTGGTGTCCCAGAACGGCTGGGGGATGAGGAAGAAGGGCTTGGCCAGGAACAGGCCCGTCAACGCCGGAATGCCCACCTGGAAGAAGCCGAAGGTGATGCCCAGGACCGCGCCGAGACTGAACAGGCGCCAGCGCTCGGATTTCTTTCGGATCTGGCCTCGCTTGGATCGATCGAAGAACGCGGCGCCGGGGTCCTCGCCTTCTTTGCCCTTTTCGTCGGCCTCGGCCATGGCCATCGAGCCCTGGGCGGCGATCGGGGCCATGGGATAGGGGAGCTGTTCGATATCGCTGGTCAACCGGAAGAAGAAATAGCCCAGCGTGAATCGCTTGATCAGACCCAGCACGCTCATCGCGAGCATCAGGCCCAGGGGCACAAACCAGTCGGGGTGGAAGAGGTTTCGCTCGGTGATGGCCGGGCTGTCGGGGTCGGGCACCCACCAGTCGGGGAGGAAGTCTCGCATGCCGGCGTCGCGGATGGCCTCGGAATCGACCAGGAACGCCCGCCAGACCAACTGCGAGGCCGGGCCGCCTGGGTACAGGGCGTTGGCGGCCATGATCACGCCCGCGGCGTGCAGCAGCACCACCAGGTTCTGCTTGCTCATCTTCTTGAGCGATCGCCGGGCAATTTCGTTAAAGAGGATGACCGTCACCCACTGGGCTGCCGGGCCCAGCGCCGCGCCGCTCATCAGGCCCAGGTAGATCGACCCGGGCAGCATGACCAACCCGCAGAAGAAGATGCCGGCCACGGTGGACCAACCGAACCCGTCCTTGTACTCGGTCGGGTTCTCCAGCAGGTTGCGGTAGAGTTCGAGTTCCTTGTCCTGTTTGAAATCAGCCATGCGCCCCCCCGCCGACGTTGGCCGAGGCCAACTGGGCCAGTCGCTGCTTGGCGTGCGTGAACATCTCGTGCCGCTGGTCCGGACCGACCGCGCGCCAGTGCAGGAAGTGCTTTCGCACGCGCTTCAGGAACGCGTGGTTCAGCCGCACCCACGATTCGCGCGTGCCTGAGAGGCGGGTCAGCGTGAGCAGGGCGATGAACTCGCCGGTCTCGGAGTCGGTCGGCATCGCGATCGAAAGCTTCTGGCTGACGCCCAGGTCGAACGGCTTGAGCCAGATCATCGCGGTCAGTTCGGGGATGTAAGCGCCGTCGGCCAGTTCGTCGCGCTGGTCGCTGAGGCCCATCGCCAGGTCCGCGCAATAGAACGCGCCGCTGGAGCCCTCGCCGTGATCCTCGAAGAATTGGTAGAAGAACTGCAGCACGGCCAGGCGGTCGGCCTTGTCGAAGGTGAACGGCAGACGGATGGTCAACGTGTCGCCTTCGGGTTCGGGCAGATCCCAGCCGCTCTCTTCGGCCGGGGCGGCGATCTCCACGGCGCTGAGCGCGGGGAACAGTGTCGAGGCGAACACCGCGACCATGATCGCCAGCGAAGCGTAGATGGTGCTGGTCGAGGTGAAGGTCATATTCAGCCCGCCGGTCAGATCCAGTTCGGTGAGGATACGCCCGGTGCCCTGGCTGAGCAGGTAGCCGGCCACCGATCCGACCACCGCGTAGACGAACGCCTCGGCGAAGAACATGAAGAACACGTAGCGCGGGGCGATGCCCACGGCGTTGTAGACGAAGATCTCATCGCGCCGCTCGTACACCGACCCCTTGATGGTGTTCAGCACGGTCAGTGCGGCGATGATCAGGGGAATGATCAGGTCCAGCAAGCCCGAGAAGCTGGACTGCCGCGTGATCAGCCCGCGGTAGGCCACGCCGTCCAGCCCGTAATAGGTCTGCCGCCCGCTCTGCTCGAGGTAGGTGTCGATCTCCTGCCGGGCCGGCTTAAAGGCCAGCGGCTCGCCGGCGTCCTTGTCGGCCAGTTCAACGACCACGGAGACGGTCCGCGCATTGATGCCCCGGCCGGCCTTCAAGTCGCCGACGTCCAGCGCGACGATCAGGTCGTCGGGCAGAACGCGGACAAAGGGTTCATCGAGCACCAGGTTCCTATTGTTATCGAACCGAAAATCCTTCATCGCCGTCACGTCCCACGGCAGCGGATCGCGGCCGTCCACATCCGTCGCCGCCTTGAGCGAATCGCTTTGGCAGATGCTGTAGATCCAATATTGCAGGCCGTTGATGTCAACCACCACCCGTTCGCGGTCCACCTGTTGAGGCGTGATCATCAGCCGTTCTGCCATACCCTGAGCGATGATGATGGGTTTGACGTCGACCTCGTCTTTTTTAAGGGTTTCGGCCGTTTGCGCGTCAAACCATCCGCGTTCGGTGACGAAGCGAAGCTGCCGGGCCAGCGGATCACGCTGATGCCATATTAACACGGCGTCAACCGTCATCGCACCCTTCTGGCCATTCTCGATGCGTAAGTCGGGCACCAGCGGATCGCGCTGCTCGACGGCGCCGGCGATGACCCTGCGCGAGACCATGTTGTACTTGTGCCCGAAGCGGGTTCCCAAGGCGAATACTTCGCTGTTGCTGATCGGAGCCAGGTCTTCGTTCTTGACCAGCAGCCCCTGATAGTGGGCCTTGCCCAACGCCACCTCGGAGTCGACCAGGTCGGACTGGATGCTGGTGAAACAGATCATGGCGAAGGTGATCAGCACGAGCGTGCCGCAGGTCAGGCCCGTGCGAACCTTGCGGCGGTGCATGTTGTTCAGCCCGAGCATGAACGCGGTGCCGACCACGCCCATGGTGTTGACCTCCGCGGCAGAGACCTGTCCCCGCTTGGCCTTGAGCTGCTCGAAGTTTTCCTTGAACTTGCCGCTGAACAGCAGGGAGATGCCACCGGCGATCAGGACGATGATGAAGCCCAGCAGGATCATCAGGGACGAGCGAATCATCTCGAACGCCGGGTGGAGCATGCGCAGCGCGACAAACGCGATCAGGAAGATTGCCGCCACCGCCGCCAACTGCTTGCGCACGTCGTTGAACCCGAAGGCCAGCTTCTCGAAGAAAAAGACGAACGGCACCAGCAGACAGAGATACCAGATGATGCTGATCACCGCCTCGCGGATCGAGTGGCGCAGCACCGGGTGGTTCAGTTCGGCGTAGGTCACCGCGTCGCGGGCGGCCAGGGTGGACTCCAACTCCGAGACGTCGGTCTGTTGGGATTGTTCCAGAAAATCCCCCGCCCGATCATGGAACTTATGCGCCCGCTCGTCGGACATCGCGTAGCGGTCCAGCAACGCCAGCCGCTGGCCGTTGAGGAAGGTCATCGACCGGGCGATCTCCTGGGGCACTTTGTCGATCAGGCGGTGGTCGACCGGCAGGTAGCCAGGGCCATTGATCTCTCGCGTGCGGCCGGCCGACGGCTCGAAGCCCGGGACGATGCCCAGCATGAACGCGCGGATCACCTGGACCAGCTCATTGTCCGCGGCCCCGGCCTGCAGGGTGATGTAAATCGGTTGCTCGGGGATGGTGAAACGCGTGTAGACCCCCACGCTCGACTCGTCGAAGCTGTTGAAGCTGATGAGCCCGCCCAGGCCCTTGGCGTCCAAGAAGTTGACGCTGGAATAGGGCTTGAGCGTCTGCGGGTTGGTCTGGTCGAGCACCGTGACCGGCGCGGCGCGGAAGCAGACAATGCGGACGTTGTCGCCATCGTCCACGGCGGACAGGCCGGATGATCTGAACACGGTTTGGCCCTGCTCGCCCTCGTCTTTGATGTAGCGGACCATGCCGTCCGGCCCGATCCACGCGGCGTTGGGTGAATAGCCCGGCTGCCGATCGGAATGGACCCCAATGCCCTGGGCGGTCTGAGGCAGCCAGTACTCGCCGTAGGGATCGCTCAACAGGAACGGATAATCGATCTGACCGCGCCGAACAAAAGGCCTATTGCCTTTGCTGCCGATCAGAGCGCCGGCGAGGGGGTAGTCGGGCACGATGGATCGGCCGATGCCGCCGACCAGCACGGTACCGCCCACATCATGGGCCTGGCCGACCAACTGCGACTCGATCCGCCCGTTGCCGTAGGCCATCGACAGCGCCAGGTTGCCCAGCACGCGCAGGGTGCCGGCGACGGTTTGCGTCTGACGCGCCCCCTCGACTTCGAACGGGTAGCCGATCTGCTGGTAGGATTTCAGCCGATCGGTGTTGACCATCCCCAGCGTGAGATAGGCCGACGAATTCCACTCTTGGATGAGCATGCCCTGGACATCGATTTTTGGCGCCACCTGCCGGGCATGGTCGCGGGACAGGGACTGGATTTCGACGCGTTGAGCCAAGGGATCGCCCGATGCCGGGGCGCTGAGGGCCCAAACGGTGCTGATCCCCGGGCCGTGCTGCGCATTGAGATCCCGCCCGGCCCAGGCGCCTCGGAAGTCGCCGAAGTAGAAGGCCGTGCGTTCGGCCCGTTTCATCGCGTCCTGCGCATCGGTGCGGGGCATGATGTGGGGCCAGACGGTGATCGTCTCGTCGTAGCCGGCGAACAGTTCGTTGATGGTCAACGCCGCCTCGCACTGCCCGATGCGCCTGGCTTCGTACGTTGCCAGATCTGCGAACCGATCGACCAGGCGACGGCGAACGTCGAAATTTTCCAGCATCGGCCGCTTGTGCTCGTCGCCCAGCAACAGCAGCAGATCCAACCCCAGGACCGAGGTCGCCTTATCGTACTTCGCCTTCTCCTGTAGGTAGCGCTCGTACTCCGCCGGGGCGCTCTCCGGGTTGTTGCCGGCGCGGTAGAAGTCCAGCCGCCTTTGGAGGTACGGCTCGTTCAGCTCGAACGCGAGCGTGTTCATCACGTAGGTGAACTGCTCGTCGAAGAAGTCGCGTGCCTTGGCGTCCAGTTGCTTGAGCGTTGCGCGAGTGGCCTCGAGGTCGCGGCCGAAGGCCTGGTCATCGAGGCATTCGCGGATCGCGGCGATGTGCGCCGCCTGCTGTCGGGCGGTGTTCAGTTGCGCTGTGTACCGCCGATGCGATGTGCCCGGATCCTGGCGTGGCCCCATGGCGCTGTGCAGCCAAGCCGTGCCCATCCCCGCCTGAGCGGTGCCGCTGGTGGCCACAAAGAACACATCGCGCCGCATCTGCCCGCGATGGTCTTCCAAGCCCTCGGCCAGCGACATCATCGCCGCGAGGTTGTAGGCGGTCAGCGTCCCCGGCGCCCGGTCGGGCAACATCGACAGCGCGTCGTAATGCCCGGCGACGATGATCGCCTCCTGCGCCGGCTGGCCGTCGGCGCGGGCCCGCAACACGCCGACCACGTTCACGCTTTGCACGTTCCGCCATTCCGTCCGCACCTTCAGCGTAACCGTCCGGCCCAGGTGATCGAGGATGCCCTGGCTGGCGGCGAGGCGCACGTAGTTCACCGGCGTGTTGTCCGAGAGGTGAGCGAGCTTGCCATCGCGCCACTTGATCTGATCCAGGCCGTCGCGATGGGTCACGATCAGCGCCTTGAAGCCAAGTTGGGCGTAACGCGGCCAGTACAACTCCAAAGACCCAGGCAACTCGTCGAAGTCGACCACTGCGATCGCATCGGAAAAGTCCCGGTGCTTCAGACGGGTTTCATCGTCGACCCGCATCAGCCGACCGGTGATGCCCTGCTCGGGCGTGACCTGCGGCTGAAAGTGCATGGGGCTAAACGGCAGAATCTCCACGCTCTGTAGGGGTCGGCCGCGTTCGTCGAGCACCTGGCGCTGCACGGTCACGGGCGTGAGCACGTCGAACGGCTGCTGGTGAACCTCCAGCCCGGCCTCGGTCCACTGCTGGACGATCATCCGCCGGACCGCCTCGTGACCGGGCTGGCCGGTGTATCGCGAGCCGTGGGCCAGGATCGCCTCATACGTGGCGGTGAACCGGTCCACGCCGACCGCCTCGTGCATGCTGCCGCGGTCGTAATCGGTGCGCGGCTCGACGTAAGGCGGCTGGTGCGGGGGGGCGGCGGTCTGGGTGAACAGCGCCATCAGGCCCAGCGTGCCCGCGGCGAACAACAGCCCGGCCAACAGACTCAGCAAGGGCCGATGCGGAGCGGCTTGGATGGAGGATTGACTGTCCATCACGGCAGATTCGGCGGAGATACGCCCCAATTAAAGGTTTCAAGGATGCCTTGACTGCGCAGATAGGCCGCGTGGGCCATCAGGATCATGTGCCCGAAGACCGCCCCGATGAATACGCCGACAAACGTGGGCTGCAGCTTCGTACGCACGGTATGGGCGCCTCCCATGCGCAACACCATAAATCGCAGGACCCAGGCGGTCAGGCAACTGCCCCAAATGAGGATCGCCATCCAGTTGCAACCCAGAAGGATGCCGATTGGATGAAACCAGAACCCGCTGAAGAGTTGTCGCAGGCCGGCGACCACGGCCGTGGCCGCCGCGCCCCAGGCGTAGCCCCAGGTCCGTGGCGGGATGCCCTCACCCGAGGCACCGGGGTCGGCGACTTCTGTCGCCTGCTCAACCAAGTCGCCCCGAAGTTCCGCGCTGGCGGTGTTCAGTTCCTGCTGGAAGCCGGCGTACCAGAACTCCTTAGCCGCGTAGGCCCAGTCGTAGGTCATCGTCTCCCCACCCAGGGAGTAGCTGTTGGACAAGAACACCCACCCGCCGATCACCATCCCCCCGGCGATGCCCATCAAGCTCACCCATAGCGGCGTGAGGCGTGGGGCGCGGTAGCGACGGGCCAGTTCGGTAATCTCGGTCTGGGCACCGGGGATCAGGAAGAACGGCGTGGGGCCGACAAGCACCGAAATCATCCCCGCGATCAGCACCGCTTCCGGGCCGAACACCGACATCCCCCCGAACAGCGCCAGCACCACCGTCAGGTCCATCACCCCCAGGTAGCTGAACGGCACGCCGCACTCCGCCCGTAGCTTGGCCGTGACCAGCACGATCACCAGGATAAACAAGAAGGTCACCAGCATGCCGTGTATCGACATGCCCATCCAACTGGCCCACGCCACGGCCCCGACCAGCGATGTGATCAGCGTCAGCACCGCGCCGCGGTAGCTCATCGCCTCCCCGGCGCTGGCCTGCTTGTCGCCGGTGGCCGCGGCCTTGAACACCGACCACAGGTATTTTCTGGCGAAGATCAGGATCAGCGCCGCGTAGGCCACATAAGCCCCGGTCTGCTGCTCGCTGGCGTAAGGGTACTTCGGTTCGGTCGTCCAGCCCAACATCTCGCCGATCCATCCCTGGCTCTTGAACAGCCACCAGCCCAGCACGATGCTGATCAGCACGCTGAGTTCCATAAACATCGCGATGCTGACGAAGATCAGCGAGATCGCGAAGAAGTTGGACTGGAACATCGTGCCGTATTTGGGATCGGGGAAGAACGATTGGAGGTTCAACACCACCGACACGTCGGGGATTTTGGGGTTATAGAATGACATGCCGCGCATCAGCGTGTAAACCATCGCCGCGCCCAGGCCCGCCCACATGAACCGATTGGTCCAAATCGCCGGCAGCTTGCCATCTTCGGTCGCGCCCTCGGCGTCCGGGGACTCGCCCATGATGGCCAGGGGAATCCGCGACATCGGCAGCAGATAGCGCTCGTTGTCCATCCACTGCCGCCGGAAGATGACGTTCAACGCGAATGCCGACAAGGCGATCAACGCCACCAGCGCCGTCCACCAGAATACCGGCTCGAACCACTGGCTGATCGGAATGTACCCGGTCACGATGTACTTCAGCCCCGCCAGCGACCACAAGCTATCGGGCTTGACCAACACGCCGGCCCGCTTGTCTTCGGGCAACTGCTCATACTCGTGAGGACTGACCCACTTCTTGCCCGCGTAGGCGCTCTTGAGCGCATCGACGCTGAACAGCTTCGGGTCGGTCATGGCGACCTTGCCCCGGCCGCGCAGGCCGAACTCCACCTCGACCCCCCCGTCCTCGGCCGAGGGCATGGCCACGCCATACACCCCCACCCGTGTGAACCCGGTCTTGTGGATGTAGTTGATCTGCCCCGACCGGCTGCTGGTGAACATCTGCCGCGGCGGCTGATCGGGATCGGTGTAAATCCGGCAGAAATACTGCGAACCGGCCGGCAACGACAACTGATCACTCTCGCCCGCCCGCAGCAGCACGCTGATCATCACCGGCTCGTTGCCCGACAATCGGCGCTGGCCATCGACCACCAAGGGCACACGCACCTTCACCGACGACACCTCGCCGGATTGGGTGTTCTCCAACACCGCCATGGTCACCGGCTGACCCGGATCGAGTTCGACCGGCTCGAACCGCACCTCACCGTCGACGGTCAACTCGTACTGGTTGTCGGGGTCATTGAACGCACCTTCGATCAGGTTCGGCCCGTGCGGCCAGAGCCGGTCTGAAAGGGCGTCCATATGCGGGAAAAGCCGGTGCTTCTCGGGCATGGTCACCACCAGGCCCAGAATCCGGTGCCAGAAGCCCTGGGTCATCAGCGGCGTGGCGATCAGCATCGTGTACAGCACGCACAGCATTTCGGTGCGGCTGAGCAGGCGAATACGCAGCACCCGGGTGAACACCGCCGTCACGCCGACCAGAAAGATCAACGTGAGAATCGGCGGGAACGGGATCGTCTGCTCCCCGGCGAAACTCCCGGTATTCATCACGATCTCGTCCCATTGCAGGATGATCGCCGAGGCGGTCAGCGCAAACAGGGAGGCGAAAATCGATCGGAGGGTTATTGCTGGCTTCAAGTCCGCACATCCCTTGCCGCAAACCGACCGGGCCGCAACCCGGTGACCACATCGAGCCGGTAGAATATCAATCTTGGCTTCGCGTCGCCATACCCGCCGCGGCGGGGTGCATGGCCGGCCCGCACCGCCGCCGCTGGCCAGCAGTAGGACGATGTTTCAGCCAAGCATGGCCCACATTTGAGAAAATAATTCACCAATTGCCAACCCGCGGCCAGCCCCGGCCATGGCCACCGACAACGCGCCGGATTATCGTATCCTGCGCGCACTGCGATACCGTCCCGAACCCCGCCGCCGACCGGCCCCAAGGAGACCCCCGGCCATGCTCAGGATTCAGCCCCGCGATCGCCTGCTGTTCATCGGCGACTCGATTACCCACGCCTTTCGCGTGGAAGACCCCAACGAGCCACACGAACCCTACCTCATGGGCGCCGGCTACGCGGGACTTCTCACCGCCACCCTCCAGACCGACTACCCCGCCCATCGCCTGACGTTCCTCAATCGTGGGGTGTGCGGCAACACCACCGCCGGCCTGCTCGACCGATGGGACGACGACTGCCTGGCCCACCAGCCCCAAGTCGTCAGCTTGCTCATCGGCGTCAACGATGCCAACCCCAACAACTCACAGACGGCCGATCAGTATGAATCGCAGTACGCCCAACTGCTCGAGCGCACCGCGCAGGCGCTGCCAAGCGTGCGGATGATCCTGCTCGAACCGTTCGCCATGACCCACGACATCGTCACCGAGCCGTGGATGCAGAACGTGGTGGATCGTCAGAAGATCGTCGCCGACCTCGCCGAGCGGTTCGCCACGGCTTTCGTGCCGCTGCAGAATCGGTTCGACCAGGCCATCGCCGCCCACCCCGACCGAGAAGGTCGGCACTACGCGCTGGACGGGATTCACCCGGCCTCGGCCGGGCACATGCTCATCGCCCGCGCCTGGCTGGACCAGGCCGAACTCGACCCGCTGACCGCATGACGCGACAGGCCGCGGCTTGGGATGACCGACCTGCGGTACGGCGCGCGATTGAACCCCGACCGGCGGATTGACTGGTTGACCGATAAACCGATGAACCCGCATGGATTCCGGCCAAGGTCGAACGACCGACCATGGCCGGGCTTGGGCCGGCGGGTCGTCACGGATGACAACCCACGACGCTCGGCGGTAGCATGAGCGGTTTGCGATCATGACGATCAGGGAGTGCATGCGATGCGCGATCCGCGACTGGACAAGCTGGCTGAAGTGTTGGTGAACTATTCAACCTGGGTGAAGAAGGGCCAGCTCGTGCGGCTGAGCGGTGACCCGATCGCCCTGCCGCTGCTGGAGGCGGTGTACGAGCGGTGCGTGAAGGCCGGGGCGCACGTGTTTGTTCAGTGCGTGCCGGACTCGTTCGCGGAGATTTTCTACGAGCACGCGACGCCGGCGCAGTTGAAGTACCTCTCGCCGATCAGCAAGTACACGATGCAGAAGATTGATGTGAGCATCGGGCTGTGGGCGGAGACGAACACCAAGGCGATGACGAACATCGACCCGAAGAAGCAGGCGATGGCCAGCTCGGCGCGCAAGCCGGTGTTCAAGGTGTTCATGAAGCGTGCGGCCGAGGGGGATCTGAAGTGGTGCGGGACGCTGTTTCCCACCGCCGCCAGCGCGCAGGACGCGGAGATGTCCCTTCGCGAGTACGAGGACTTCGTCTTCAGGGCCGGGCTGCTGCACACGCGCGACCCGGTCGCCCAGTGGCAGAAGATCGCCGGGCAGCAGCAGAAGGTGGTCGATTACCTGACGGGCAAGAAGCAGGTGCGCTTCACCGCGGCCAACGGGACGGACCTGACGGTGAACGTCGAGGGGATGACGTGGATCAACTGCTGCGGTCACGAAAACTTCCCCGACGGCGAGGTGTTCACAGGCCCGAACCTCAACGCGAAGGACGGCGGCGTGAACGGCGTGGTGAAGTACCACTTCCCCGCGGTACACCACGGGCGCGAGGTGCACGACATCGAGCTGACCTTCGAGAAGGGCCGGGTTGTAGACGCGCGGGCGAGCAAGAACCAGGCGTTCCTCAAGCAGATGCTCAAGCTGGACAAGGGGGCGAACGCGCTGGGCGAGATCGCGATCGGGACGAACTACGCGATTCAGCGTTACACGAAGAACACGCTGTTTGATGAGAAGATCGGCGGCACGTTCCACGCCGCGGTGGGCGCGGGGTATCCCGAGACGGGCAACACCAACGAGTCGGGCCTGCACTGGGACATGGTGTGCGACTTGC
>CAZUHK010000043.1:0-17611 GCA_964620345.1 uncultured Planctomycetaceae bacterium | reverse complement strand
CCAAAGGTTCATCGCTACCCACCATAACGCGCTTCGGTCTCCGACGTCACTTCGAAGGTGACGTTCTCGACGAACGCGCACGGGCACAAACCCGGATGGGTCCAGTTAGCCCCATGCCATACCACCGATGGGCGTGCGGTGCGGTCGGACAGATCGAACGTCAATGTCTGCATGAGCCGATACCTCCGTTGGCCCCGATATAGCGGACACCGCGCCGCGTGCCAAGGGCATGAAAAAGGCCGATCCCGCTGGGGGACCGGCCGGGTGTGAATCGATCGGATGGGTGGCTTACTTCTTGGGCGTGTAGTTGAAGCGCTGACCGCCGATGGACGCTTCGCCCATGAGGCCTTCTTCGCCGAAGATGAACACGGCCACGCCGGCTTCGTAATCCGCGGCGGCGCCGGCGCCCTCGCTGGCGGCGACGGCGGTGGCGTTGCCGCTGAACGCGGTGTCGCCGCGCTTGAACTGGGCGACGTTCGCGGCGTGCTCGAAGAAGATGATCTCGCTGTAGGCCTGGCCGCCGAGCTGCAGGCCGATCGTGGCCTGCTTCATCGACGTGTGGCCGACGACCTGGCCGCCTTCATACAGCACGCCCTTGCCGTAGGCGCCGCCGAGGCCGGCCCCGCCCTTGCCGATGTTCGGGAACACCGCGTAGCCGGCCGAGGTCTCGAAAAACTTGTCGTAGCCGGGGTACTCGGCCCTGAACCGATCGACCGTCATGCGGGCCTTGCCTTCGAGCGCGGCGTTGCGCTGGGCCTTGGTCTGGCCATCGCCGGCCTTGTAATCCGAACACGCCGCGACGCCCAGCACCATCGCCAACCCCAACGCCATCGTCATCACTTGCTTGAACATGCTCTGCTCCTTTTTGAGTGAATGGCCCCTGACTTATCTGGACGGATTATAAGCGTCCGCCCGACCCGACGCCAATGCCGACGCCCGGCGTTTGGACCGTCGCGAACGATCGCGGTAGCATCCGCACATGCGCGTCAGTTTGTTCGTCACCTGCCTGACCGACACGTTCTACCCCCGCGCGGGCCGGGCGGTGGTCGAGGTGCTCGAGCGTCTGGGCTGCGCGGTGGATTTCCCCGAGGGCCAGACCTGCTGCGGCCAGCCGATGTTCAACGCCGGCTTCCCCGACGACGCCCGCGACCTGGCCAAACGCATGATCGACGTGTTCGAGCAGGCCGACTGCGTCGTCACGCCATCGGGCTCGTGCTGCGCGATGATCCACGACTACTACCCGCAACTGCTGGGCGACGACCCGCAGTGGGCCGATCGGATGCGCGCGTTCGTCGGCAAGACGCACGAGTTCGTCGCATTCCTCACGAACGTGATGCCGACCGACCTGCGGGCACTGGGCTGCGCGTGGCCGGGCAAGCTGGCCTACCACTACTCCTGCCACCTGCGGGGGCTGGGCATGACCGACGAGGCGACGCGGCTGCTGGATCAGATCGCCGGGGTCAAGCGCGTCGAGCTGGCCAAGCGCGACCAGTGCTGCGGCTTCGGCGGCACGTTCGCGGTGAAGTACCCCGAGATTTCCGGCGCGATGGTCGCCGACAAGATCCAGTGCATCCAGGACACCCACGTGCCGACGGTCGTGTGCAACGACGGCGGCTGCGCGCTGAACATCGCCGGCGCCCTGCACCGCGCGGGTAGCGACGTGCAGCTCAAACACATCGCCGAGATCATCGCCGAGGGTTTGGGGCTGATGCCGCGAGAAACGCCGAACACTTAGCCACGAAGAACACCAAGGCACGAAGAACACGAAGGATCAATGAAGCAATGTTCTTCATGCGCTTCGTGTCTTGGTGGCCTTCGTGACCTTCGTGGCTCTGACACCCGCTCTGGCCCAACTCACCCGCGGCGCTTGGCTTCGGTGGCGTTTTGCAGGGTGCGCTTCTCCCGGGCGGTGAGTGAGGCGATGCCGTGCTCGGAGACCTTGCGGAGGATGTCGTCGATCCGCTGCTCGCGTGCGACTTGTTCTTGCTCGCGCTTCGCCTCGCGGCGCTGGGCGCGTCGGCGGGACCAGCGGGCGAGGATGCCCTCGCGCGGCTCGTCGTCGTCGCCGGTGCCGTACAGGTCGAACGCATCGTCCGGCCCGCCGTAGAGACTCGCCGCCACGCCCTCCTGCTGAACCATCTGCCGCTGGCGGTAGCAGGCGTAAAAACCGAACGCGGCGATCATGATCAAAAACAACTGCCGCACGACGATGCCGTAGAACGCCACGCCGACCGCGCCGACCATGCCGACCACCGTCGCGATCAGCAAGCTCCGACGCCGGCCGACCTGCGTCCACAGGGCGATCTGCACCAGCCGGCCGCCGTCGAACGGGTAGAAGACCATCAGCAGGTTGAACAGCAGCAGCAGGTAATTGACGTAGAACGCATCGACGACCAGCCCCGGCACGCCGCGGATGTAGCCCTCGGTCCACAGGCGCGTGGGGTTCCACGTGGGCGTCGCCGCCCAGCCGACCCACAGGCCGACGGTGAGGAAACACACGATTGCCAGCACGACGTTGACCGCCGGGCCGCAGGCGACGGTGATGAACTCGGCGCCGATGCGTCGCGGGGCGTTGCAGAACGCCAGGCCGCCCAGGGGCCACATCAATATTTCATCGGCCTGCCCGCCGACCCGCCGGCAGGCCAGGGCGTGGCCGAACTCGTGCAGCAGGACGCTGAAGAAGAACAGCGCCTCCATCCGCAGCGTCCAGAAGAAATCGCCGGTCCACAGCCACAGGCCGACGAACAGGAAGAGGAACATCACGTGCACGCGGACGTTGACCCCGGCGTAGCGGCCGATGAAAAACGCATGGCTCAGCCAGCGCAGCAGCGTCCAGACCCAGCCGGGCATCTGCGAACCCGGGCCGGACTCGTAACTCTCGCGGTATGGGCGGTCCTGCCAGCTCATGGCGTGCTCAGGGGCGCTGCGAGTCGGTGGCGTTGCGAAGGATGCGCTTGTCCTTTTCGCTCAACGAGGCCAGGCCCTGCTCGTGGACTTTCCTGAGCACGCGGTCGACCTCGCCGCCGCCGGGTTTGGCCGCCGAGCGCGGGCGGAAGATTTTCTTTTTTTCGCCGCCGGTCGGCATCGACAGCTTCGCGAACGGCCGCAGCAGGTTGGGCCGACGGATGAGCAGGTAACCCAGCGCCGCGCCGCCGAGGTGCGCCGCCTCGCCGCCGGCGTTGTGCCCGCCGGTGCGGCCGTAGAACACCACGGTGTACGCCGCGAGCGCCACGACGAAGATCGCCACGTGCCGCAGCTTGGCCGGGAAGATGCCCATGATCAGCACCGTCGCATCGGGCGCGACCACCGCCGAGGCGATCAGCACGCCGAACACCCCCGCGCTGGCGCCGATCAGCCACGTGGTCGCCGAGGCCACCAGCCAGCCGCTGGCCCACAGCCCGAGGTACGCCACCGGCCCGGCGACGCCGCACAACAGGTAAAACGCCAGGTAACGCCGGCTGCCCAGGTACTGCTCGATCAGCCGACCGAAGAAGAACAGCACCATCATGTTCATCAGGATGTGCCACAGGTTGGCATGCAGGAACTGAAACGTGATGAACCGCCAGACCTCTGCGCCGAGGATCGCGGTGCTCGCGGAGAAGTGGCCCCAGGTTTCGATCGGGCCGGCGTAGATCGTCTGCCGCTCGAGGCCCGACGCGGTGCGCACCAGCCCCTCGCCCATCGGGTAGCCGATCCCCAGCGCCGGGAGGATGCCATCGAGCACGAACACCGCGATGTTGATCGCGATCAGCCAGGTGTTGACCGACCAGAAGCGCACCCGCCCCAGCGGCGAGCCGGACCCGCCGGCGGACATGCGCCCAAACCCGCGGCGCGGCGGGGGTTGATGCATGTATGAACGGTCGTACAACCCCATCGTCCTGCGCTAGCTCCCGCTGCCGAAGGTGAGGTGAAACAGCAACGCCGCGATCGTCTTGCCATCGGTGATCCGCCCGTCGCGCACCATCGCCAGTACGTCGGCCATCGCCAGCCGTTCGACCTCGATCTTCTCGGTCGGCTCCAGCCGCTGGCCCACGTGCGTCAGGTCGCGCGCGACGAAGGCGTGCATCGTCTCGTCGGTGAACCCCGGCGAGGTGTAAAACGTACACAGCGGCTCGATCGCGCCCGCTTCGTAGCCCGTCTCCTCGATCAGCTCGCGCTTGGCGCATTGGATCGCCGGCTCATCGGCTTCCAGCGTCCCGGCGCACAGCTCCCAAAGGGTCTGGCCCACCGCGAACCGGTCGTTGCGGATCATCACCACCTCGCCGGCCCCGGTCAGCGGCAGCACGATCACCGCGCCGGGGTGTACGACCATCTCGCGCGGCGTGGTGCCGCCGTCGGTCGTGCGCAATTCGATCTGATCCACGGCAAACTTCACGCCGGTGAACACGCGCTGGCGATGGCTGATCCGATCAGGCATGCCGACAGTGTAGGCGATGTGGGGTGACCCGTTGCGTCGGGTGGCCCGTTGCGAACGCAAAGAACGCGAAGGGAACGCGAAGCTCGCGAAGAGAGAGCAGAGCATGTTCTTATGACGCCGCGACCTCCGCGTCTGCTTCGCGTCCTTCGCGTTCGATCGGAGACTCACTCACCCCGCCGGCTCGAACTTGCAGACGCAGTCGTACAGCTTGCCGCCGAGCATCGTGGCGAGCTGGCGTTCCTTGACCATCGCCAGCTTCAGCGCATCGCAGGCCAACGCCGCGTGCAGATTCGTCTCGACCGCCCGGCCCATGCCTTCGAGCACGAGCAGGTCGGCGTCGGCCGCCTGCTTCGCCAGCTCGGGGTTCACACGCTTCAGGTCGATCAACGGCGCATCGTTGCCCGAGGCGATCCGAGTCAGCCGGCCGTCGGCCAAGGCGTCGGCGGTGACCCGATCGACCGCGGCCACCGACTCCAGGTGCGGGCCAAGCTCGGCGTGGGTGATGTCGTTGAGCGCCGGGTGGGTGTTGGCCGTGACGATCACCCGCGTGCGGCGTCGCAGCAGTTCGCGGATGAAAGGCACCATGCCCAGCGTCACGTCCGCCCCGGCGTTGTCGACGAACACCACGGCCTTGCGATGCGGCCCGGCCGACCACCGCCGCCGCAGCGCATCGAAGTCATCGATCAGCCACGGCCGATCCTCGATCCGCCGGCGCGCGTCGTGAAACGAGAACCCGCCGGCGTCGAAGTCGGTGTTGGTTGCCGTGGCGCCCAGGTCGAACTTGTTGCCCGCGAACACGCCTCGCACCAGCGCTTCGAGCCGCGCTTCGTCGGCCATCGCGTCCAGCTCGTCCAGCACCCCCGGCAACAGCCCCAGCGCCGCGGCGTTCTCCGCGGTCTTCACCGGGGCGTACGGATCGGCAAAGCCCAGGTCGCGCAGGTGCCGCTCACGCAGGCGGCAGATCATCAAAATGTCCAGCCGACCGCGCCGCGCGGGGTTCGCGCGCAGCTCCGCCAGCTCGGCGCCGAACCGCCGGGCCAGTTCCTCAGCCCGGCGCCGGGCGTCGTCGCTCCCGCCCTCGCTGCCCACCGCGTGGCGCACCAGCGAGGGCAGGTGATCGACGAACACCTGAATCCAGTAATCGCGCGTCGCGCCGTCTTCGAGCAGGTCCAGCGTGTTCGCCCGGTAGCCGTCCGGCTCGGCCAGCAGCGGCAGCGTCACAAGTTCATCAGCGGTGGCGGTCATCCGTTCTCCAAAAAAGCTCAAAAACAATTCGATTGCCACGAAACCCACAAAGACACAAAGACCACAAACCCGAAACCCAGACAATTGATCTTAGTGATCCCTGGGCCTGCTGAATAACCGGCAACTTGGCGATGATCCAGATGACTGCTTTGTGTCTTCGTGCCTTGGTGGAACACTACATGCCCGCGAAGTTATGCAAGATACTAAGCCCCACGCGCTGGGACTTTTCGGGGTGGAACTGGGTGGCGAAGACGTTGGCCTGGCGGACCGCGGCGCAGAACGGGCCGGCGTAGTCCGCACGGGCGGCGACGACCGCCGCGTCCGCCGGCGCGGCATGGTAACTGTGCACGAAGTAAACGTAGCTCGGCTCGACCAGGCCGGCGAACAGCGGGTTGCGGCGCTGCTCGAACCGCAGCGCGTTCCAGCCCATGTGCGGCACCTTGATCTCCGGGCCGGTCGGCTCGAACCGCTGCACGCGACCGGCGATCACGCCCAGCCCCTCGTGCGGGCCGTCCTCGTCGCTGGCGTCGAACAGCAGTTGCAGCCCCAGGCAGATGCCCAGAAAGGGCCGGCCCGAGGCGATGAAGTCGATGATCGGCTCGACCAGGCGCTGCTCGCGCAGGTGCGCCATCGCGTCGCCAAACGCCCCGACGCCCGGGAGGATGAGCTTGTCGGCCTCGAGCACGCCGGGGCCGTCGCGCACGATTTTCACGTCCGCGCCCAGGCGGTGCAGCGCCTTTTCGACGCTGCGCAGGTTGCCCATGCGATAGTCGACGATGCCGATCATGACGGTTCAACACAAAGCCCGGCCGATGCGCGGCGCGCCCTGCGGGGGGCTGGCCGCGCTCCGCGACCCGCGATGATTTAGTTCATCACGACGACGATCTCGACGCGGCGGTTCTGGGCCTTGCCCGCCGGGGTGGCGTTGGAGGCGCGGGGGTTGGCCTGGCCGAAGCCGGCGGAGTACATGCGCTCGTCGTCGACGCCCTGGCTGGCGAGGTAGCGTTCGACGGCCATGGCACGCTGGGCGGACAGCTCGATGTTGTCTTTCCAGCCGGACTTCTTGATCGGATCCGAGTCGGTGTAGCCCTCGACGCGGACGGTCTGCGAGCCGTACTCGCGTTTGAGCACGCCGGCGATGTCGCTGAGCGTTTTCTTGGCCGAGCTTTTCAGATCGACCTTGCCCGAGGCGAACAGCACGTCGCCGGGCACGCGGACGGTGACCTCGCCGCGGGCGCCGCGTTCGACGTCGATGCCGCCGATGCCCTCGAAGCCGGTGGCCCCGCCGCCGGGCGCCGGGTCGCTGGCGCCCTGGGCTTCGAGGTCGTTGACGCGAGCAAGCAGTTCCTCGCGGCGAGCGTCGGCGCTATCGGCACGCTGGCGCTCGGCGGTGAGCTGGTCGCGCAGCTCGGTGTTCTCTTTCCACAGCTCGGCGTTTTCCTGCTTGAGCTTGTTGTTGCACCCGCCCAGCCCGAGCGAGCCGGACAACGCGAGCGCCACGGTCAGCAGCCGTGTGGCCATGTGCACGTTCATCGGTGGGAGTCCCTTTCTGCAAACGGTTTGATCTTCCATGATCGCGGCTTGGTCGGCCCAAGCGGCCGGGGGCACTGCATCGATTAGCATCGACACACGGCTCACGATTTCTTGATAAACCCCACTGACCGTCCGCCGCGATCGACTCTACTGTTGCCAGTGTACCAGCACGATCCATCGCGTGCCGGTTCAGCCGGTCGGCCGGCGTGGCTATTTGCCGGCGACCTCGGCAAAGTGCTTCTGCAGGTAGGCGGTGAGCCGCCGGGCGCCGATCACGCCGACCAGCCGGTTGTCCGCGTCCAGCACCGGCACGTGGCGCACGCCCCGGGTCACCATCACGTTGAGCACCCGGGCCGGCGTGTCGCCGGCGTAGACCCGCACCGGCTCGGGCGTCATCACCTCGGCGATGGGCTGGTCGGCGAGCTGGTCGAACCGGCCGGCCACGCGGGTCATCACGTCCCGCTCGGAGATGATGCCCACGGGCTGGTTCTCGTCGTTGACCACGACGACGCAGGCGATGTTCTTCTCGGCCATCATCGCCATGGTGCTGCGGATGGTCTGGTCGGCCATCACGGCCAGGAACGGCCGATGCTCGATGGCGACGGCCTGGTCTTCCGAGAGCGACCGCTCGAACTCGTCCTCGTAGGCCGGGCCGTCGAAGTTGCTCAGCGGATCCTCGAACTCGCCGGGCTCGGGCTTGCGGCGTTCGCGCCTGGCCATCACGCGCCCTCCCGCTGGTCGACCGCCAGCTTGCTCTGCAGCGGCTCGACGAGCACGCGGCGGGGGAAGTGTTCCACGACGTACTCCATCGCACCGCGAAGGCCGGTCAGCGAGATCGCCTTGCCCGCATCATCCACCACGCAGACCCAGCGGAGCTTGCGCTGCTGCATGGTGGCGATGAGCGTGGCGATCGAGTCGGATTCCTTGACGCAGATGACGTTGGGGGTCATGTGCTTGCCGACCGGCTCGTCGAGCACGCCGTTGCCCTGGCCGATGATGCGGATGAGCAGTTTTTCGTTGAACATGCCGGTCGGCTTGCCCGCGTCGTCGACGGCGATGGCGGCGCCCAGTTCCTTCTCGCGCATGCGTTGGAGCACGGCGTGGACCGGTTCGCCCACGTCCATCAGAATCAACGGGCGGGTGGCCAGGTCGCACACCTGCTCGAGCAGAATGTTTTCACGCAGCCCCATGAGACGGTTCCTTTTCGCGGCGGTCGCGGGCGACCCCGTGGCCTTCGGGCCGGGCCGGGCGCAGCGTCCCGCGACGCGACGGAGCATTATAAGGCCCCGAGGGTCGGCCCGCCACACGGGTGCGATCCGCCGGACGGGCCGTTATGCTGCGGCGTCGCGGATTTCGCCCCACGCCCCGCTCGCACGAATGCCCTCGATGACGACGACCCGCATCACCAGCCCGGCCAACCCGCGTGTCAAGGCACTGGCGCGTCTGGTCCGCCGCGCCCAGGCCCGTCGGGATTCGGGCCGCTTCTGCCTGGAAAGCCGGCGTGAGCTGGAGCGTGCCATCGCCGCGGGGTTCGGGGTCGTCGAGCTGTGGCACGATCAGGCCACCCCGCCGCCGGCCGTGCCCGAGGGTTGCGAGGCGATCGCGACGACCGCCGCGGTGATCGAGAGGATCGCCTACCGGCAGCACCCGCAGGGCTTTGTCGCCGTGCTCGAACAGCGGCACACGACGCTCGAAGCGTTGGGCCAAACGCTGGGCGACGAGCCGGCGATGATCCTGGTCGCCAGCGGGCTGGAAAAGCCGGGCAACGTCGGCGCGATCCTCCGCAGCGCCGACGCGGCGGGGGCGAGCGGCGTGTTCCTCGACGCCGCCGAGTTCGACCTGTTCAATCCGAACTGCCTGCGCGCCAGCACGGGCGCGGCGTTCACGGTGCCGGTGGTCTGCGACACGCCCGAGCGCCTGGCCGACTGGCTGGCCCAGCGCCGCATCACGCCGATCGCCGCGACGCCCGAGGCGCTGTTTTCCGCGTCGATGCTGAACCTGCGCGGCCCGGTGGCGATCGTCGTGGGCAGTGAGGATCAAGGGCTGGGCGACTTCTGGCGCGACGCCTGCCCGCTTCAGGTCGCGATCGCGATGCGCGGGCAGACGGTGGATTCGCTGAACGTCTCGGTCAGCGCCGCGGTGCTGATGTTCGAAGCGGTACGCCAGCGCATCGGCTGATTCGACCCGGACCGGCCATCACAGCGGCTTGAATTCCGGGGCGCCGTGCTCATCGTCATCTTGATCGTCCGCGTCATCCGCGGGGTCGGGGTCGGCCGATTCGTCGGATGCTTCGTCGCCGAAGTCGATCGCGGGGTGATGCCCGACGACCGTCTCGGCGTTGGCATCGGCGTCCTCCTGGGTTTCGACGATCTGCTGAGGCGGCGCCTGGGGCTCTTCGTCGGCCGCGTCGTCATCGGCCTGGACCGCCGGTTGTTCGGTCGCCGGTGGCGCGGCGGCGGCCTGGGGCTTTTTCGCCGGCTTGGCCGGCTTGTCCTTGTCGCGCCGCCTGGCCGGCTGGGGTTCGGCCGGTGCGTCGTCGTCGTCCGCCTCGGCGTCGGGGTTGTGGCGAAGGTGGCGGGCGTGCTGGGCCCAGACCTTGGCGTCGGTCGCCGGGGCCGGCAGCACGGTGGCCTGGCCCGAACCGCGGCGGACCAGGAACACCGCCCCGCCGAGGAAGACGAACAGCGCCACGGCCCCGCCCACGCCGAACACCTGCACCGCGCGGGCGACGCGGTTGTCGCTCAGCGGCGTGTTGGCCAGCGTCGCGCCCTGGACGATCGCCATGTCCGGCCGGGGCATGCCCGATTGCGGATCGCTCGCCGCGGCGCGGACCAGCCCGCCGAGGATCGGCGCCAGCTCAGCCCGATTGGGCCCGTGCAACTCCAGGTGCAGCACGCCGGGCGAGGGGCTGTGGGCGGTCAAGCCGGCCGCGAGGGTTTGCTTGATGTGCGCCGGCGTCGCCGGGCCGGTGTAGCCGATCTGCCGCATGGTCATCAGCGCCCGGTCGATCATCGCATCACTGACCAGTTGCGATCGCTGCGCGGCCAGCCATTGGTCGGGTGAATCGACGGCCGGGCCCTGGTGCTGGACGATGGCGGTCGCCGCCCAGGTCTGGTCGGCGAGGAATCCGGCCGCGACCCAGCTCGCCCCGGCCACGACCGACAGCAGCACCATCGCCGCGGTCGCCAGGCCCAGCGCCCGGTGTACGCCCCAGCGGCGGATCATCTTCGTCTCGGCCTGCGCCAGCTCGTGGCGCGAGGCGATCACCTCGTCGGCCTTGGCCAGCACCGCCTGGGCGGCATCGCGCATCGGCTCCAGCTCCGCCTGCTGGTCCTTGAGCTGCTGCGAACGCTTCTCCAGGATGACCTTGTACTCACGCAATTTCGCACGACGCTCGGTCAGCTCCTCCTCGGTCTTGCGGCACTTGCGCTCGCGCCGGGCGACCGTCGCGTCGCGCTGCTCCAGCGCCGCCTCCTGCTGCTGTTTCTTCTCGCGCAGCTCCGCGGTGACCCGGTCGGCCGTCTGCTTGAACTGGGCTTCCTTCTGCTCGAGCTTCTGATCCCGGGCGTTGAGCTCCTCGTGGCGCTGCTGCACGTCGGCCTTGGCCGCGTCCAGGGCGCTTTGCCGCTCGTCGAGCTTGCGCTGGCGTTCGTCCAGCTCGGCCTTGAGGGCCTCGGTCGCCTTGCGCTCGGCCTCGAAGGCCTCGCGGTCCTTGCTCAGGCGCGTCGCGGTCTGGCCCAGCTCATCCCGCCGCTGGTCCAGCTTCGTCGATTCCTGATCCAGGCGCACCTCGCGGTCGTCCAGCTCGCGCTTGGCGCGGGCCAGCTCCTGCTCGCGCTGCTCGAGCTGGGCGAGCGATTGCTCGACGGCCTGGCGGTCGGAATCGACCTGCTGCCGGGCGGCGTCGATCTGCTCGCGCTGGTCGCGCAGCTCGTCGAGCAACTGCTGGCGGACGTGCTCGGCCGCCTGGCGCTGGGCGGCTTCCTGGGCGTCGACGTACTCGTTGAGATCCTGCGCGTACTCGCGCACGGCGGACTGCATCCGCTGGATCAGCGAATCCACCTCCTGCCAGCTCTCGACGACCTGGTGATCGGGCTTGGTGGGAAGCGACTGGGACGAAGCAAGGGGAGCGTCAGACACCGGGTGCCTCCTGATGCTGCTGGCGGGAGAAGACCGTGACATAGAGCAACATCGAATCGAGCGGGGGCCGATTACGCCGACTGGGAAGAAAAGTCACGTGAATCGGGGTCAAGCCGACCGGTTGTGCGGGCTGTGCGGCCGGCGCGGGCTGGGCAAGGCCGCGGCGCGACGGTCGCGAACCGGCCTGCTACGATGCGTCCGATGGACCTGGATCTGCGAACCATCGAGCGCAAGGTGGACGCCGGCCAACGGCTGAGCGAGGCCGACGGCCGCGCGCTGTTCGCCAGCGACGACATCTGGACGCTCGGCCGGCTGGCCGACACCGTCCGCCGGCGGCGGCACGGCGACGCAGCGTACTACAACGTCAATCGCCACTTCAATTACTCCAACGTCTGCGCGCTGAGCTGCAAGTTCTGCGATTTTCACCGCAAGCGCGGCGACGCGGGGGCCTACGAGTTCGACGCCGACGACGCCCGCGCCCAGGCCGACCGGGCCCGCGAAGCCGGGGCCACCGAGATCCACATGGTCGGCGGGCTGCACCCCTACCTGCCGTTCGACTATTACACCGATCTGCTGGCGGCGATGAAGGACCAATGCCCGCAGCTTCACATCAAGGCGTTCACCGCGGTGGAGATCGTACACCTGGCGCGGATCAGCAAGCGGCCGAACGACCTGGCCGGCGTGCTGGCCGACCTCAAGACCGCGGGCCTGGGCAGTTTGCCCGGCGGCGGGGCCGAGGTGTTCGACGACCGCGTGCACGACCAGGCCTTCAAGGGCAAGATCCGCTCGGACAAGTGGCTCGAGGTTCACGACGCGGCCCACGGGCTGGGCCTGATGAGCAACGCGACGATTCTCTACGGCCACATCGAATCGATCGAAGACCGCCTGCATCACTTCACGCTGCTGCGCGAGGCCCAGGACCGCGCGATCCAGCGCGGCTGGCCCGGGCGGTTTCAGACCGTCATCCCCCTGCCGTTCGTCCCCGGCGCCAGCCAGTTGAATCACCTGCCGGGCCCGACCGGGCTGGACGATCTGAAGATGCTGGCGATCAGCCGGCTCATGCTCGACAACTTCGATCACGTCAAGGCGTTCTGGATCATGCAGACGCTGCCGCTGAGCCAACTGTCGCTGAGCTTCGGGGTGGATGACATCGACGGCACGGTGGTGTGGTACGACATCACGAAGGTCGGCGGCGGCGGCACGCACCAGGAAGTGGACGTGCCCACGCTCCGCCGCACCATCCGCGAGGCCGGCTTCACCCCGGTGGAGCGCGACACGCTCTACCGCCGCGTCGAGCGCGACGGCCCGCGGTGGCGCGTCGCCCAAGAGCCGGTCGGCGTGGGCTGAGCGCCGAGAAAAGCCCACGTTCCTTCGAACGTGGGCTTGGGGGTTTTCTCAAACCATCATCGCACGACTCACCGCCGCCGACGGAGCAGCGCGATCGCGCCCAGGCCGACCAGCGCCAGCGTGCCGGGCTCGGGGATGACCCGGCCGAACGCGGTCTGGCGGAGGGTGAACGAGGCCATGCCGTCGAGCTTGCCGTCGATGCCGTCGTGTACGTTGATCGCCAGCCAGAACAGGGCCATTTCACCGGGCTGGAGTCCATTGAACGCCGTTTCAGAATCGCTGAACCAGGTCAGCACGTCCGGGTCGATCGCTTCATCCTGATCCGCGGGGTCGAGGAACTGGTCCAACTCTTCCTGCGGCGCGGTGGGGTCGCCCTTGAAGAACAGCAGGTCGGTCTCGTTGGACTCGGTAAAGACGAATTGCTGGTTGTTGAAGTCCTCGCTGATGGTGCCCAGTTCCATGACGAAGGTGAGCATCTCGTTGAGTGCTGAGTTGTTGGTCACCTTCTTGTCCAGGGCGATCATGGCCGAGCCGTCCACGGGCGTGGGCAGCATGATGTCCAGTTCGAGCGAGCCGAAGCCGGTCCAACTCTCCTCAACCTCGATGGTGTCGAAGCCGAAGTGAGCGTCGGGGTTGGGTTCGCCGTCGATCATCGACGGGATGAAGGTCTGGCCGGTGATCGTTGCCGGATCGCCGACGGCGGAGACGACGGTGGGCCTGTTTTCGAGCACGGGCACGATGAAGTCTTGCTTGAAGGACGACACGCGGGTGTGCGTCATCACCCCGCCGTGCTGGGTCACGCCGTTGCCGCTGGGCAGCGCGACGGTGTTGGAAGCGCCCACGAGGGTGCCGGCGAGTTTGCCGTTGATCAGCAGCGGCCCGCCGGAGTCGCCCGAGCCGGTGCCGACTTCGTTGGCCGGCACGCCCGCGCCCGGGGCGTCGAAGGTGGTGTTGATCAAGCTGTCGTCCACGACCTGCATCGGGCCGTCGGCCACGCCGTTGACGATGTTGTCCCCGTCGCGCTTCACGCCCGAGCCGTCCTGGCTGTCCAGGCCCCAGCCCACCAGGTCGGCGGTTTTGCCGGCCACGCTGCCGTCGGTCGCGTCCATCCACAGCGAGACCGGGTCAATGCCCATCGCCGCGTTGTCACCGGTGCCCGGCACCATGTCGTCGAGCTTGATGATCGCGATGTCGTTGGCGCCGAACTTGGAATCCAGGTACCGCGGGTGAATGGTGACCTTGGAATAATCGAAGAACTTGAATTCGCCGGCGTCGTCGTCGGTCGGGTCGTTCGGGTCGTTGTTGGCCGAACCGTCCTCGGCGGCGAACTGGAAGCGGAGCTGGCCGCTCATCTCATCGCCGGTGAGGTTGCCGGCTCCGTCGAAGAAGCAGTGCGCCGCGGTCGCCACGTGCATGGGGCTGACCAGCGTGCCGGTACAAATCTGAAACTCGAAGCCATCGGCATCCGAACCGTCGCCCGTGCCGTTGGAATCGACGAAGCCGCCGCCGACCGCGCGATGGCTGCCCCCGCTGGGCGGCGTGCGATCGCCGACCGGCCCCGGCGGATTGGTCGGATTTTTCGGCCCGACGATGCCGAACGCCGAGACACCAAACACCAGCGTGACGGCGACCGCCACCGCGGACCAACCGCGCGTTCCCGTGAGACTCGATGCGTGCTTGCCGTTCATGACGAACCTCCCGCGAGCAGGGCCGAGGCGGCCGTGAGCGCGCCGCCCGGCAGTTCGCGCCGCCGACCCGCGACGACCACCGCCGCATGCCGACCGCGCAGGCGCAGACGCTCTCACGCTCTTCGCACGCCGGGCGTTTGATCAACGCCCGAAAGGATGGGCTCTCTCTGAGATGGATCACACATCAGGCCGAGGATACGGCCCTGATCCCGACAGATATAAATTATCCCCAGAATCACGCGGATGCAAGTTAATTGCGATAAATTTTTGCCTCGACCCGCCTCCCGCGTCAACAACGCCAGCCGAGTCGGAATATTGCGGCTTCCTCGCCGAACTGCGTCGGGTTCAGCGTCGAGGTCTCGGCCTGGATCGCTCGGCTGTAGCCGAATGAGGCCGAGCGGTTCCGTGCGATCCGCAGGTCCAGCGAGACTGTATTTGCAGACGTTCGCGGAGGCCCTCGATTCAATAACGGAGAGGGCGGGATTCGAACCCGCGATAAGGCCCTTAAGCCCTATGCCGGTTTAGCAAACCGGTGCCTTCAGCCGCTCGGCCACCTCTCCAGCGCGATTGACCATCGTCGCTGACCCCTTGTTCGCTGTCAAATCCTTTGTTGCCGCGAGCAGGGGTGAAGATCGATGTCGCTGGCCAATGCCATCGGAATTGAATATCCTCGCGCCCCCCCGCACCGGTGATCTGGAGGTCGATGCGCCAGTGACTGCAGGCAGGCGACCACATCGTCGAGGTCGAGCCATCGCGGCGTTTGTCGTCGCGGCCGGTCTGTCGATTGCTCTGGCCGGGCAGGGGGATGCAACCGATTCAGCCGTGCGACGCGCCTGGCGGCTGGAGGCGAAGTTCCAGTTCCGCGAGGCCCACGGGGTGATCGAACAGGCCGGCGACAGTCGGCCGGCGCGCTTCGCACGGGCGATGACGCTGCTGAACGTCCCGCCCAAGACGCAGGACAACATCGCCTGGGCCGCCGACCTGCTGGCCGACCTGGCGCAGCAGCCGGACGACATCGGCATCTCGGCCAAGTATTTTCTGGCGCGCATCGAGCAGGCCCATCGCTACCAGCCGAATGTGGATCGCGCCCTGGCGCTCTACGAAGAACTGATCGACCGGCACCTGGACCACTACTTCGGACAGATGGCGCTGGTCAAGTGGGCCATCGTGAAGCTGTACGACCCGCGGCTCGACCAAGCCGAGCGCGAGGCCCTGTTCGATCGGGTCGAGGCGATGGGCGCGAAATTGACGCGGGATGATCCGCGGCGTTCATTCGCGCAGGTGCTGGCCGACGCGATGTGCCGGTTCGAGCAGCCCGACGCGCGGGCGCTGAAGCACCTGCTGGTCGTCGACGAGCTGGGCGCGATGACCCGGACCAGCGAGGCCGACCTTTACGTGCGGATCGGCGAGCTGGCGCGTCTGTCGGGCCAGACGGAATTGGCGCGGCGATACTACCGGCGCATGCTCGAGCAGTTCCCCCGCGACATTCGGGTGTTCATGGTGCGCCAGCGCCTGGCGGGCCTGGATGCAAAGCCCGATGCGACGGCCCGGACCGGGGCCGATGGGGGGGACCGACCATGAGCCCCGAGCGTGCGCTCAACCGCATCGGCATCGCGCTGATCGTCGGGGGCCTGGTGTTCGCCACGGGCAAGGTGATGCTGCGCACCGCACGCGAGCTGGACCCGAACCTGGTGACGATTCGCTTCGCTCACTGGCAGGTCGAGCCGGGCATGCGCGAGGCGTTCGACGCGGTGGCTGAGGATTACATGAAGCTCAACCCCAACGTGCGCATCGAGCAGTTGCCCTGCCCGGGCGATGTGTACGGCATTTTCGTGCGGACGCGGCTGGTCGGCGGCGACCCGCCGGAGCTGCTGGAACGCGGCCGCAACATGAACCCCGAAGAGATGGTTCGCTATTTCAGGCCGTACAGCCAGTGGCTGGAAGACCCCAACCCGTACAACGAGGGTACGCAACTGGAAGGGGTGCGGTGGCGGGAGACGTTCTTGGACGGCATGAGCGGCTCGGCGGGGCTGGACACGCTGTTTGACTATTACGCGGTGGCGATCAGCGGGGTCAGCCGGCGCATGTACTACAACCTCGACCTGTATCGCCGCATTATGGGTCACGAGCGCTTGCCGCAGAACCTCGAAGGGTTCCTGGAGATGTGCCGCAAGGCCGAGGCCTACGCCGAGGCGCGGGATTTGCCGCTGAGTCCGGTGGCCGGCTCGTCGGACAACGCGAGCGTGATCTTCCAGCCGCTGTTCCAATCGCAGACGCAGAAGCTGGCGGCGCGGCTGGATCGCTTGCACGCGCTGCGCGGGCCCAACGAGCAGGCCAGGCGGCAGGAGCTGCTGCTTGATCCGCGGGCGGGGCTGGACAGCCCGGAGATTCGGCGCGGCCTGGAGTTGGTGCGTGAGGTCGGCCAATACCTGTCCGACGGCTTCATGGCCTACAACCGGGATGACGCGATCTTCGCGTTCAGTCAAGGTCGGGCCGTGGCCCTGGCCGCGGGCAGTTGGGACTTTGTCGGCATCCGCGATCAGGTGGCGTTCGAGATCGGCGTCAGGCCGATCCCGTTGCCCCAGCCGGCCAACCCGCGCTACGGCGCGGGGGTGCTGGGTCGGCCGGCGGAGGCCGACGCGGGCGGCTCGGTCAACTTCTACCTCGCCCAGGACTCGGCCAACCCCGAGCAGGCCGTCGACTTCCTGCGCTATCTGACGTCGATCGAGGGTCAGCGGACGTTCGTGCGCATCAGCACGTGGCTGCCGGCGGTGCGCGGCGTTGAGCCGCACCCGGACTCCGCCGCGTTCGCCCCGTTGCTCGAGGGCTACCCCACCGGGTTCGACCTCTCCTCGTACCGCTGGGGAAGCGGCGATGTGTTCCGCAACTTCACCTCGAACATCTACCTGTTGTTTCAACCCGACGGCGGGGTCGAAACGTTTGTCAATGCGTTCAAGACGAACTACGCCGAGGCCTTGGCCGCCGACGTGCAGCGCGCCGTCAAGTCCAACTCGCGGTTCGGCCAGCGGCAGGATCCGGTGCTGGCCGCCCATTACCGGCTGATGGCGGCCGGCGAAGATCAGGCGGCCTTTCGGCTGGGGGCCACGTTCCATATTCAGAACGAACGGGAAGCCCAGGCCGCCTGGATGAACCATCAGCGTGCAAACTTCCTGGAAAGGCACGGGCGCTAGTCATGGCCCAGCCGATCTCCATGCGAAAGGCGATCCGCGAATGGGGTTTG
>CAZUHK010000042.1:0-17614 GCA_964620345.1 uncultured Planctomycetaceae bacterium | reverse complement strand
GACGGTCTCGCTCTGGGCCTCGACGCCTTCCTTGCCGTCGAACACCGCCACGGCGCCGTCGAGCACGCGCATCGAGCGCTCGACCTCGATGGTGAAGTCCACGTGGCCGGGCGTGTCGATCAGGTTCAGCGTGTAGTCATCGTTGCCGCGCGGCCAGACGCAGGTGGTCGCGGCCGACTGGATGGTGATGCCGCGCGTCTGCTCGTCTTCGAGGAAGTCCATCGTGGCCGTGCCCTCGTGGACCTCGCCCATCTTGTAGATCTTGCCGGTGTAGTAAAGGATGCGCTCGGTGACGGTGGTCTTGCCGGCGTCGATGTGGGCGGCGATGCCGAAGTTGCGGGTCAGGTTGAGGTCGGCCATGTCGAGTCCTCTGCGTGGGGGTGCTGGGGCAACGATGCCCCGGGTCGGGGTCGGGTCGGGCAAATCGATCTCCACCGTCCGCGGCCGGGCCTGAGCGGCGCGGTTCGGGGCGGCGACGGGCTGGGTTGTGGCTCAGGCGGACGCTTGTCGGCGGGACCGGCCTGGCGGGCGGGCGTCCTCCGCGCCGCTCAGGCGAGGCGGACACCCTGGCTGTTCGGCGTCGTCGTCAACGCTCCAAACTCCTTCAGGGCTGTCTATCGGCGCGATCCGAGGGCTGGCTGACCCCGCAAAACGCCCCACGGGCTTATCGGCCTTAAAGAACAACCGCCGCCCATCCAGCCAGCGGCGTTGAAAGCATACCTTCCAATGGCCAACAGTCAAGTGGCTGGGTCGGACGCGCGGTCCACCCGATCACGACCGAGATTCCGCGTCGTTCGCATGCCGGATGGCATGCACGTCCTGAATGCTTGCGTCACGGCACGCCCCGCCCACCCCTACCGCAGCGGCAGGACGTCCAGGTTCTGCTGCTTGTCGTTGTAGACCACGCGGCAGCGGTGCCGGGGCTCGGCGAACTCGAGTTCGGCGTCGCCGATGCGGATGGTGACACGCGGGTGGATGCTGGTGTGCACGTCGATGCGGCCGGCGGCCTTGCGCGCGGCGTCGGCCAGGACTTCATCGCGCTGATCGGTGAGCGTGCGAATCTTCACATCGCAGACCAGTTGGACCTGGCGCAACGACGTGTAGGCCTTGCGCTCGGATTCCTGCAACGATTTGGGGTCGCCCACGGTGCGTTTGATCTTGTCGGCCAGTTGTCGGGCCTGTTCCTGTTTGAGCCCGAGGCGCGCGATCTGCTCGTCGATCGCGCCGACGGCTTCCATGGTCTGCCGCGACAGGCCGACCGACAGCTCGGTCGCCACGCCGCTGGTGGAGCCGGCCTGCTTGAGCTCGATCAGCTCCGCGGCCATGGCGCTGCCGCCGATGACCTGGCCGCGGCCGCGGGACATGTGGATCGCCCGACCGGCGACCAGTCGGCTGTGCAGGGCGCCGATGTCGACCAGGATGTCGTCGCCGGCAAAGAGCGTGGCGTTCTCCGCGAAGCGCGTGGTGATCGAGCCGTGGGCGCGGATCAGCGCCTCGTGCTGGCCGGCCACGCCGTGCTTGAGCTTGATGTCCCCGCTGGTGGATTCGATGTGCGCCGCCTCGACCGGGCCGTCGACCAGGATGTCGCCGGTCGCCTCGACGTGCGCACCGCTGCGGACCGCGGCGCGGATCTGGATGTCGCCGTCGAAATCGATCTGGGCCTTGGCGGTCAGGTCCTGATCGAGCAGGAGCATGCGTCGGACTTCCAGGTGGTGGCCGTCGAACTGCACGACGCCGCCGACTTTCGCGATGCACTGCTCATCGCGCGCTTCGACGTTGGGCCCGACGCTCAGCGCGTAGCTCTGGCCGCGCTGGGGCTTGAGCGTCTGGCCCAGGGCGTCGTAGCCGGGCGTGCCGGCGGTGGCGGGGTGGCGCTGGAGGATCACGTCGCCCTCGCGGCAGGTGCGCAGCCCGCCGTCGGCCGGCCGGTGGTCGGTGATCGGTTCGAGCTCGCGGTCGGTGCCGCGGCGGGCGAACAACTGCACCCGCTCGGGCGTGCCCGGCTGCGGCTTGCGCCCGCGCACGATTACCACGTCCTGCGCCGTCTGGCCGTCGGCGGCCTTGCTCACCGCCATCCGAACCGCGTTGATCTCCAGGCCCCTGGTGATTCGCTGCTGCTTGAGCCAGTTCACCACGTCGTCGAAGGCCACCGGCTCGCCCCGGCCCAGCGGCGGATGCACCGCCAGCCGCAGTTCCATCTTGTCGTCCGACGGCGCGCAGGCGAACCGGCCGTCCTGGCTGAGCGACTTGGCCGCGGCGCCGGCCTCCGGGTCGTCGACCAGCAGCTCGGCCAGCTCGTTAATCTGCGCTTGCTGATCTTCCGACAGCGAATCCCCAAGCGATTCGAGCTGATCGAGCACATCCTGGACGTTGGACAGCTCGCGATCGGCCCCGAGCACGCCCTCGGCCAGCGTCACCAGCCGGCGGGTCGATTCGCTGGTGTAGTCGCGCGACGGCTGGGTGGTCGTATCGGTCTGAATCGGTTTGTCGGTCAAGCAACACCTCCGGTTGCGAATGCCGACCCCTCGACATCTGTTGGTATCGGCCGGCACGGTTCGTAACTGAACCGCCGGCACTGCGCCCATCGCGCGGCGGGATCAGGCCGCCCCGGCCGCGGCTCGCTCTTGCAGCCGCGGCTGGACACAGCCGACCTCGCGCTTGATCGCGATGAAGTGACGGATCGCGCCCGTCGCATCACGCACGGGGGTGATGGTCTGCTCTTCGAGGTAGCGGCTGCCATCGCGGCGGCGGTTGGTCAGTCGGCCCTGCCAGACCCGGCCGGCGTTGATCGTCTGCCACATCTGGCGGTAGAACGCTTCGTCGTGCTCGCCGGACTTCAGCAGCCGCGTGGGCCGGCCGACCGCTTCGATCCGCGGGTAGCCGGTCACTTTGGTGAACGCCGCGTTGACGTAGGCGATCACGCCCGCGTCGTCGGTGATGACGATCATGTCGTGCGCCGCCTCCATCGCCGCCCGCAGGGTGTCCAGCTCGCGCATCACGCTGCGAAGCTGTGCATGAGCCGGGCGAAGCTCGACCAGCTCTGTGCGGCAGGCCCGAAGCGTGATCCACAGACGCCAGCAACAGCCAAGCGCCATGACCAGCAGCAGTCCCAGAAACCAAGTCAGGAATGTCATTTCGTCACGCAGCACGTCGGCTCCCACCGGCGCGTCCTTATGACCCCAATCTATCCATCGGATTTTGTCGCATTCGGCTTGAACCTGCGTCATCCCCTGAATCGGCCAAACCGTTGCCGCCGGTCGCGCCGCGGCTTACACCCTTGGCGCATCAACGCCAGGCGTGATACAGTAAGACATGCCCTCTGAACAAAACGACATGCTCGCCGCCGCCGGTCATCAGAACATCGAGACCGAGTTCTACTCGCCCATGCCCCCGGGTTATGCCAAGGGTCGGCACAAGTACGTCGCCGTCCTGGGCACGGTGATGTCCGGCCTGGGCAAGGGGATTTTCTCTTCATCCCTGGCCAAGCTGCTCAAGGACAAGGGCCTGAGCGTCGCGCCGATCAAGATGGAGGGCTACCTCAACCTCGACTCGGGCACGCTCAACCCCTACCGCCACGGCGAGGTGTTCGTCCTGGACGATGGCATGGAAACCGACATGGACCTGGGCACCTACGAGCGCATGCTCGACCAGGACCTGACGCGGGACAACTTTGTGACTTCCGGCCAACTCTACCGGCGCGTGCTGGATAAGGAGCGGCACGGCGGGTACCTGGGCCGGGACGTGCAGATGATCCCCCACGTCACCGGCGAAGTGAAGTACATGCTGCGCGAGCTGGCGGTGAAGCAGAACGCCGACGTGGTGTTCATCGAGGTCGGCGGGACGGTGGGCGATTTCGAGAACGGCTTCTACATCGAGGCCCTGCGCGAGCTGGCGTTCGAGGAGCCCGGCAGCGTCTGCTTCGTGGCGCTGACCTACATCATCGAACCCGAGGCCCTGGGCGAGCAGAAGTCCAAGGCGGCGCAACTGGGGATCAAGCGGCTGATGGAGGTCGGCATCCAGCCGCACCTGATCGCCTGCCGGGCCCAGAACCCCGTCAGCGACAAGGTGCTCGAGAAGATCGCGATGTTCTCCAACGTGCCGATGCGACGTGTGTTTTCCATGCACGATCGCAAGTCGATCTACACGATCCCCGAATCGATGCACACCGAGGGGCTGGACATCGAGATCCTTTCGATCCTCGACCTGCACAGCCAAGTCCGCCCGGCGCAGGAGGACAAGGCCCGCCGCGAGTGGGGGCGGTTCGTGAACCTGCTGGGCGGCAGGCGGCAGTTTCCCATCCGCATCGGCATCACCGGCAAGTACGCGGCGCTGCGCGACGCCTATGCGTCGATCGACAAGGCGATCGAGCACTCCGCGGCGCACCTGTCGGCCGACGTGCAGATCGACTGGCTGGACACGACCGAGATGGACGAAGACGACCCGCGGCGCGTGGCCGAGCGGCTCGAGGGGCTGGACGGCGTGATCGTGCCCGGCGGGTTCGGCGCACGCGGCACCGAGGGCAAGATCGCCTGCGTCCGCCACTGCCGCGAGCACCGCGTGCCCTACCTGGGCATCTGCCTGGGCTTCCAGATGGCCGTGGTCGAGTTCGCCCGACACGTCTGCGACCTGACCGACGCGGCGAGCACCGAGTTCGACGCCGACGCCGCCCAACCGGTTATCGACATCCTGCCCGAGCAGAAGAAGATCGAAGGCCTGGGCGGCAACATGCGACTCGGCGGCAAGGACGTGCAGATCAGCCCCGACACGCTCGCGGCGTTCTTGTACAGCGATGAGCGACGAGCGAGGAGCGAGGAGTCGGGCGACGCTCGCCGCAGCACCGCGCATCACGCATCGCACCTCGCTCATCACTCGTCCGTCCGCCGTCGCTTCCGCCATCGTTACGAGGTGGACCCCAACTTCATCGACACGCTGACCGAGCACGGCCTGATCTTCTCCGGCCGGCACCCCGAACACCCGATCATGCAGGTGCTCGAGCTGCCCGCGTCGATGCACCCCTACTTCATCGGCGGCCAGTTCCACCCCGAGCTGACCAGCCGGCCCCTGCGGCCGGCGCCGATGTTCATGGGCCTGGTCGCCGCGGCGATCAAACACGCCCACCCCGACGCCGCCACCGACCCCCTGCAACGCTGGCTCCGCCCGACCACCCCGCAACCCGCCGGCGCGTAACGCCCTGCGGCGCGGCGAACGAGGTCAGGCGTGCTGAAGCTCGGCCAGCTTCTGCGCGACCTTCGCCGCGTGGCCGGCGGCCTTGACCGACTTCCAGTGGTGCGCCACCCGGCCCGATGGATCGACGATCACCGTCGAGCGCTTCACGCCCACGGTCTTCTTGCCGTACAGGTGCTTCTCGCCCCACGCCCCGTACTTGGGCATGACCTTCTTGTCGGCATCGGCCAGCAGCTCGACCTTGAGCTTGTGCTTGGCGCGGAACTTCGCCAGCGCCTCGGGCGCATCGGGACTGATGCCCACGATCGCCGCGTCGAGCTGCTCAAAATCCTTGATTGCCTCGGTGAACTCACACGCCTGCGTCGTGCAGCCGGGCGTGTCGGCCCTGGGGTAGAAATACAGCACGACCCATTTGCCCTTGAGGTCGGCCAGCGTCCGCTTGGCGCCGGTGTCGTCGAAGAGGGTGAACGCCGGGGCCCGCTTGCCGATCAGATCGATCGCATCGCTCATGTGCATCTCCTTTCGCATAGAGCGTAATATCCCACAACAGTTGGAAATGAAAGTGATCTGGCCGAACCTTATCGCGGTGTACAAACACGCCACGCAAAACAGACCCGCGCCGCGCAAAGTGTAGGCATTGCGCCGCGCCCCGGCGTGGCGGCGTGGCGGCTTAAGCCGCCACGCCGGGGCGCGCACACCGCTCCGGCCCGCGCCTACCATGACCCAAGATGCGTGCTGAATACAACCAATGGGACGCGGCACGCGAGGCGTTCGACAAACGCCTCAGCGACCTGATGAAGCTGTTCCGCATGCTGCTGAACAAGCTGGCCGGCGACGCCGACGCGGCGATGGACTGGCTCGACCGCATCGCGCAGAAGTACGGCCTGTGGGGCGACGGACTCGACCGCGAAGCGTTCGAGAAGCAGCTCCGCGAGGCCGGCGAGGTCGAACGCGATGCCCACGGCGCGTTCCAGCTCACACCCAAGGGCGAACGCGCGATGCGCACGCTCGCCCTGCAGGAGCTGTTCGGGGACATGCGAAAGCTCGGCGGCGCCGGCGAGCACCGCTCGCGACACACCGGCCAAGGCGGCGACCGCGAGCCGTTCGTCAAACCCTGGCAGTTCGGCGATGAGCTGTGGAACATCGCCGCGACACCCACCATCACCAACGCCGTGCGATCCAGCTTCGGGCGCGGTGAAGACGACATCACCATCGGCGAGGACGACCTGGTCGTCCACGAGACCGAGCAGAACACCACCTGCGCCACTGCCCTGCTGGTCGATTGCTCCCACTCGATGGTGCTCTACGGCGAGGATCGCATGACCCCGGCCCGCACCGTCACCATGGGCCTGGTCGAGCTGATCCAGAACCAGTACCCCCGCGACCGCCTGCACGTGATCGCCTTCGGCGACGATGCGACCGAGGTGCCGCTGAACAAGGTGCCCTATCTGTCGTGGGGCCCGTACCACACCAACACCAAGGCGGCGCTGGAAATGGCGCGGACGCTGCTGATGCGAAGCCGCTGCCCGAATCGCCAGATCTTCATGATCACCGATGGCAAGCCCACCGTGCTCGACGAGGCCGGCCGGCGCTACATCGACTCGGGCTGGCTGAACCAGCGCATCGTCAATCGCACGCTCGACGAGGCCGCCCAGTGCCGGCGCAAGCGCATCCCGATCACCACCTTCATGATGACCGACGATCCGGTGCTCACCGGCTTCGTCGAAGAGCTGACCGAACTGAACCAGGGCCGGGCGTATTACACCGGCCTGGGCAAGCTCGGCGCGTTCCTCATGGTCGATTACATCAACAACCGCAAACGCTCGGTGCGATAGGTCGGGCGGCAACTCGCCGCTGGACATCGGTCCCACGTTCTCGGAAGATATCGACATGGTCCATACCGCTGACGAATGCCTGCGGCAGTACATGAAGGTCTCTCGGGCGTTTCGCGAGCAGATTCGACGTGATCCCGAGCACGCCAAGCGGTTCCTGCTGGACGCGGGCATTCTCGTGCGGACCAAGTCCAAGCCCTCGGGCGTCATGCTCGCCAAACGCTTCCGCTCGACCGACCAACCGTGAACGCTGCACTTGCCTCCTTCATTCTGGGCTATCACGGCTGTGACGCGCAGGTTGCCGATCAGGTCGTGACCGGCCGACGCCCGCTGCGCGCCAGCCAGAACGACTACGACTGGCTCGGCGACGGCGTCTACTTCTGGGAACACAGCCCGCAGCGGGCGTTTGATTTCGCCAAGACCATGCGTCACCGACCGCATCCGTCGGGCCAACGGATACGCAAGCCGGGCGTCATCGGTGCCGTGATCAACCTTGACTACTGTTTGAACCTGCTTGATGCGACCTTCATCGAGTTGGTGAGGCAGGCCCACGCCGACTTCGCCGCCGCGATGCACGCCGCCGGTGAACCGCTGCCTCGCAATACCGGGGGCGGCGACATGGTCAGCCGAAAGTTGGACTGCGCGGTCATCCGCTTCCTTCATCAGAAACGCGAGCGTGAAGGGCTTCGCGCCTTCGACACCGTCCGCGCCGCGTTCTTCGAGGGCCGGCCGCTCTACGAAGGCGCCGGCTTCGCCGCGGGCAATCACATCCAGCTTTGTGTCCGC
This sequence comes from uncultured Planctomycetaceae bacterium, assembly GCA_964620345.1. Taxonomy (GTDB): domain Bacteria; phylum Planctomycetota; class Phycisphaerae; order Phycisphaerales; family Zrk34; genus CAZUHK01. The sequence continues at coordinate 9,812 of CAZUHK010000042.1, read as the reverse complement.
AATCCCCGCTGCGTTGCCGGCTACTTTCACCCGCTGGACGAAGCCGGCAAGCCGATGAAGTTCAGTTAGCCCGGATGGTTCATCGGTGTTGGTTACTCGTGGGCGAGGATGGTTTTGGTGGGTGATCGGGGCTGATCCGGTGCGATCGGCGCGATCAGAAAGGGATGTCGTCCGCGTCGTCCGGGCCGTCGGTGGGCCGGTGGTGGCGGTGCAGCGGCGGGCTGGGGTGGTCGATGTCATCGGGTCGGCGGGGTTTGCCGCCGAGCTCATCGCGCTCATCGTCCTCGTCCTTGCCCGGGTACCAGGGCTGCAAGTCGTCCTGCCAGTCTTCGCCGGCGTTGTCGGGCGAGGCGCTGGGGACCGCATTCACCTCGTCGTCGGCCTGCCACGGCAGCGGGTCGTCTTCGAAGTCCAGCGGCGTCGGGCGCGGCTGGTATTCCAGCTCGCCCTTGATCGCGCGGTCAAGCACGTCGTCCAGCAGGGCCAGCGCGTCGTCCAGCTCCCACCGGGCCGACTCCAGATCGTCCTCCTCGACCAAGCCGGAGTATTCTTTGCAGCCGCAGGCGGGGCAGCCGGCGTCTTTGGGCGTGTCGGCGTCGGGCGTGTACCACCCGTCGCAGCCGGCGCAGTGGCGGACCGGCCCCAGCGGGTGGATGTCGAATTCGAACCCGCGCCCCCCGCAGGTCGTGCAGGGGCAGCACCACATCTTTTCGACCGGGTGCCAGCGCATCTCGATGGCCTCAAACCCGTGGCCGCCGGGCCCGCAGTGCAGGCAGCCGCAGATCAGCGACGGGTGGTCCGCCGGTGGCTTCATGTAATCGGCCTGGGCCTCCTCGGGCAACCGCTCGAACTCGGCCAACTGAATCGCTCGCACCGTTTCGCGGTCGGGGTAGACGATCGGCTTGTCATCGGCGCCGATGAACACCGTGTCGTATTCGCACCACTTGCACTTGGCCCGGTCGGCTTCGTAGAAGCCGCGGCAGTGCGAGCAACGGACGTATCCCTCATCGTGCACGGCGAGGGCTCCGGATGCGGATCAGTCTTCGTCGGACTCGTGGCCGGCGCCGAAGTGGTCGGGCAGGCGTTCGAGCACTTCATCGACCACGCCCCTGGAGCCGTAGTCCCGCGCCTGCTCGGCGCTGAGCCACTTGTCGCGGTCGCAGTCGCGGGCGATCTGCTCGACGTCGGCGCCGGTGTGCTTGTGCATGATCTGGTACATGCGGTTGCGGATGTTGATCATCTCCTGGGCCTGGATGCCCAGGTCGGTCGCGGTGCCTTCCATGACCCCGCCGATCAGCGGCTGGTGCAGCAGCACGCGGCTGTTGGGCAAGCTGAACCGCTTGCCGGCGTCCCCGGCGGCCAGCAGCCACGCGCCCATGCTCGCGGCCATGCCCACGCAGTACGTGGCGACCGCCGGGCGGACGAACTGCATCGTGTCGTAGATCGCCAGCCCCGCGCTGATTGAGCCGCCGGGTGAGTTGATGTAGAAGTGGATGTCGGCCTTGGCGTCTTCGTTGGACAAAAACAGCATCTGGGCGATGATCAGGTTGGCCCCGTCGTCGTCGACGGCGCCGCCGAGGAAGATCACGCGGTCCTTGAGCAGCCGCGAGTAGATGTCATACGCCCGCTCGCCGCGGCCGGTCTTCTCGATCACCATGGGGATCAGGTTGGGCATATCGTCGTTCGCTCCGCGCGGTCAGGCGCTCTTGGACTTGGATTCGGGGCTGGTTTCGAGCACCTCGTCGACCAGGCCGTAGTCCTTCGCCGTCTGGGCGTCGAAGTACTTGTCGCGCTCCGAGTCTTCGGTGATCTGGTCGGGCGTCTGGCCGGTCAGCTCGCCCATCAGGTCGTTGAGGATCTTCTTGCTCTTGAGGATTTCCTCGGCCTGGATCTCGATGTCGGCCGCCTGGCCGGTGATCCCTCCGTAGGGCTGGTGGATCATCACCTTGGCGTGGGGCAGGATGTGGCGCTTGCCCTTTTCACCGGCGGCGAGCACGATCGCCCCGCCGCTCATCGCCCGGCCGATGCAGTACGTCGCCACGGGGCAGGGGACGAACTTCATCGTGTCGTAGATCGCCAGCGTGTCGTCCACGCTGCCGCCGGGCGAGTTGATGTACAGGTGGATGTCGTTGGCCTTGTTCTGGTTGGACAGGTAGAGCATCCGCATGATCAAGCTCGTGGCCGACTGGTAGTTGATCGGGCCCACGAGGAAGAGTACGCGGTTTTCCAGCAGCATCTCATCGATGGTCATCTCGCGGTAGCGCTGCATGCCCGGCGGGGCCGCGGGGCTGAGCTGCGGGTCCATCAGATGCGGGTGCTGCTGGAAGAGATCAAGCGGGTGTTTCATCGTCAAACCTGTTGCGAGGACGGCGGCGGCCGGCGTCGGGCCGACGCGGCGAGACGCATCTTAGTGGCGGCTTGCCGACCATTCCAATCGCCCCGCCACGCCCGTACCATACCCGCCCTGAACCAAAGGCCACCATGAACGCATCCGACCCGCATCGCCATCGCATCCGACTCACCGGCCCCGCCGGCCGCAACTGGGAACACGCCATGCCGATCGGCAACGGTCGGCTGGGCGCGATGATCTTCGGCAACGTCGGCCAGGAGCGCATCGGCCTCAACGAGGAATCGATCTGGTCGCGCTCGCCGATCGACCGGACCAACCCCGATGCGCTCAACGCTTTGCCGAACGTGCGCCATTTACTGCTCGACGGCAAGCCCAACGACGCCGAGTTCCTCGCCGAGGCGAGCATGATGGGCGCGCCCTCACGCCTCGAACCCTACCAGGAGATGGGCACGCTCACGTTCGGCCTGGCCGGCCACGAGTACGACTTCGAGCAGTACCAGCGCTGGCTGGACCTGGACACCGCCACGGCCGGCGTGCGGTACGTCTGCGGCGGGGCGACGTTCGAGCGCGCCGTGTTCGTCAGCGCGCCCGATGAGGTGCTGGTGATCCACCTGACCTGCGATCGGCCAGGCGGCCTGTCTGCGTGGTTCGAACTGCAGCGCGCGACCAACGCTCAGCCGGGCAAGGTCGCCGACGACACGATCGAGCTGCTCGGCCGGGCCGGTGAGCACGGCACGCGATTCCGCACGCTGCTGCGCGCGATGCCCGATGGCGGGTCGGTGCGCGTGACCGGTCGGCGGCTGCACGTCGAAGGCGCCGACACGATCACGCTGCTGCTGACCGCGGCGACGGACTATCGGGGCGACCAGGCGTTTGCCAAAACCGCCGCTGCCAACCTCGACCGCGCCGCGGCCAAGGCGTTCGACACGCTGTGCGAATCGCACGTCGCGGACCATCGGCAGTGGTTCGATCGCATGGCGCTGGACATCGCCGGCACGCCGGACGACGTGCGCGCGATGCCCACGCCCGATCGCCTGGCGCGCGTGCGCGGCGGGGCAGACGACCCGGACCTGGCGCGGCTGGCGTTCGACTTCGGTCGGTACCTCATGATCAGCGCCAGCCGGCCGGGCGGCCTGCCGATGAACCTCCAGGGCATCTGGGCCCAGGGCCTGACGCCTCAGTGGAGCAGCGACTTCCACGTGAACATCAACATGCAGATGAACTACTGGCCGGCCGAAGTGTGCGGGTTGAGCGAGCTGGCCGAGCCGCTGTTCGACTGGCTCAGCGATTGCGTGGCGCCCAGCGGTCGTCGGACGGCGAAGGTGCACTACGGCTGCGACGGGTGGGTGCTGCACCACATTTCCGATCCGTGGGGCTTCACCGTGCCCGGCGACGGTGCGGGCTGCGGGCTGTGGCCGATGGGCGGTGCCTGGCTGTGCGATCACGCCTGGGAGCGGTACCTGTTCACGGGCGATCAGCGCTGGCTGGCCGACGTCGGCTACCCGCTGATGCGCGGCGCCAGCGCATTCTTTTTGGATTACCTGATGGAAGACGAGCGAGGCCGACTGCTGTGCGGGCCCAGCGACTCGCCGGAGAACCGCTACCGCCTGCCCGATGGCACCGTGGGCAAGCTCGCGATGGGCTGCACGATGGACAACATGATCCTGCGCGAGCTGTTCGGCCACACGATCGAAGCCGCCGCGTTGCTGGGCGTCGACGCCGAGCTGCGCGATCGCCTGGCCGCGGCGTGTGACAAGCTGCCGCCGCTGCAGATCGGCCGGCACGGGCAGATCCAGGAATGGATGGAAGAACACGACGAACCCGAGCCGGGCCATCGGCATGTGTCGCATCTGTTCGGCCTGCACCCGGGCACGCAGATCGACCCGTGGCGCACGCCGGGCTTGCTCGCGGCGGCGCGGCGGGTGCTCGAGCGCCGGCTCGAGCACGGCGGGGGGCAGACCGGCTGGAGCCGGGCCTGGATGATCAACTTCCACGCCCGCCTGCTCGACGCCGAGCTGGCCCATCAGAACGTGCGCACGATGCTCAGCGAGTGCATGCTGCCCAACCTGTTCGACACGCACCCGCCGCTGCAGATCGACGGCAACTTCGGCTTCACCGCCGGCGTGGCCGAGATGCTCGTGCAGAGTCACGCCGACCGGGTCGCCCTTCTGCCGGCTTGGCCCGAGGCGTGGGCGTCGGGCAGCGTGCGGGGCCTGAAGCTGCGCGGCGGCGCGACGCTCGACATGACCTGGGCCCACGGCAAGCTGACCGACGCGACCCTCCACGCCGACCGCGATCAGACGCTGCTGATCCAACCGCCCGCCGGCCAGCGCCTCGACGGCGGGGCGGTAGACGAAGCGGTTGAAGTTGAGCTGAAGGCGGGCGAGGCCAAGGCGCTGCGAATCGGTTGAACCGGGGCGGGGGGCGCGGGGCGAACAGGCGCCGGGCCGCGGGCCCGCTGGAAGCGGGCCTCGCCTTGGCGGGCCTCGCCTTGTTGGGGGGCGTCGCCGGGGGTTCCGTGTCAGCGAGAGGCCAGGGGGCCGGTTGACTGATTCACCGATTCACCGATTCACCGATTCACGACCATCCCGATCCCGCCGTTTGCTTGCGGACTTGCTCAGGGCGGGCTTTGGGTGGCGTTCACCTCAGGCGGCGCCGAAGAGGGCGAGCTGTTCGCGGGCGTCGGGCCGGCGGAAGTGGGTGGCGTTCATCGGGGGCGGCGATTCGGCCAGGCCCCAGCGGCGGCGGAACATGTCGAAGGTCTGGTTGAGTTGCCTGGCGTACGGCCCCGTGCCGCGCAGACGCGTGCCGAACGTCGCGTCGTACAGCTCACCGCCGCGCGTCTGGCGCAACAGGTTCATCACGTGCTGGCGGCGTTGGGGGTAGTGCTCGGCGAGCCAGTCGTCGAACAGTTGCTTGTTCTGATGGGGCAGGCGGAGCAGGATGCAGTTGGCCGCGGTCGCCCCGGCGTCGGCCGCGGCCTTGAGCAGGCGCGGCACCTCGCGGTCGGTGATGCCCGGCACGACCGGCGCGATCATCGCGCTGACGGGGATCCCGGCCGAGGCCAGGCGCTGAATCGTCCACAGCCGCGTCTTCGGCGCCGCGGCGCGCGGCTCCATCCGCGCCGCCAGATCGTTGTCCAGGGTGGTCACGCTCACCGCGACGCGCACCGCGTTGAAGCGGGCCAGCTCGCGCAAAAGGTCCAGGTCGCGCAGGATCAGCCGGCTCTTGGTGACGATACTCACCGGCTGGCGGGCCTCGGCGAGCACCCGCAGCACCTGCCCGGTGATGTTCGCCCGGGCCTCGATCGGCTGGTAGGGGTCGGTCACACCGGACATCACGATCGGCTCGGCCACGCCGTCCGGCGCCCAGCGGGGGCTGGCCAGTTCCTTGCGGAGCAGCCGGGCCGCGTCGAGCTTGGCCAGGAGCTTGGTCTCGAAGTCCAGGCCGGACGAATAGCCCAGCGTCTCGTGGGTCGGCCGGGCGTAGCAGTAGACGCAGCCGTGCTCGCAGCCGCGGTAGGGGTTGATCGTCCACTTAAAGGGCATGTCGGGCGAGTCGACGCGGTTGATGATGGTCTTGGCGTGATCGGCCAGCACCTGCGTGCGGACGCGCCGGCCCATCGCATCGGTCTGCTCGTCGATGGCGATCGCGTCGGCACCCGAGTCGGTGTCGGGCGGGTCGATCACGTCCAGGCGAAGCGCCTCGAACCGGTTGGCGGGATTGGACTGTGCCCCGCGGCCGCGCCACCCCCGGCCCCCGGTCGCCGGTTGGCTGCCTGGCCGCGGGTTCGGCTGCCGCCCGCTGATGTTCAGGTTTCGGACCATACGCCGAACAATACCCGAACGGAATCACCATGTCAAGTGTTTGTTTGGGTGTCGATTCAACTTTTGTTCGGCGGGTGTCGGGGGGCGAGAAGGGGAGCGGTCGCGGTCGAAGGCGGGGGGAGAATCCCGCCAAGGCCCGGGGACGGGTCATGGTGGGGCTTGGGGGATTGAGGGGAACTCTTCAGAAACTCAGAGGCCGGCCCAGGCGGCGGCGAGGTAGCCGAGGGTGGCGCCGATGAGGATGCCGATGAAGCGGTTGAGCCAGCGGCGGGCGGATCGCGGTCGCCGGGCAGAACCCGAGCCGCCGCTTCGCTCTGACTTGGCTTGGGGTGGGTCAGGTTTCATTCATCTGCAGGCCGGCCAGGGCGGTCGGCACGTCCTGGGCGAACTCGAAGACCTTGTCCAGGCCCATCACGCTCAGCACGGTCCAGACCGCGTCGTCCACCGCCGCGAGGCGCAGCTTGCGGTCGGCCTGGACGCACTGCTTCCTGGCGCGCAGCAGTTGAGCGATGTTCGATGAGTTGACGAGGGTCACCGAGGCGAGGTTGATCACCACGTCGCGCGGATGCGCATCGAGCTGATCGCGCAGGTTCTGCATCTCCTCGCTGAACTGCGGCTCGTTCTCCAGCTCGACCAGCACGATCCGGTCCGACCAGTTTTCAATCGACATCTTCGTTCTCATCGGGGGTGGTGTTGTCGGGCTCGGCGGCGCCGGGCGGTGGGACGGGTTCATCCTGTTCGTCGGCGTCGACGATGATGGCCGCGGCCATGAGCTTGTCGCCGTCCTTGAGGTTGATCACGCGCACGCCTTGCGTGGCCCGGCCGGTCTGGCGGACCTCGGCGACGCGCGAGCGGACGATCATGCCGCTCTCGCTGATGAGCATCATCTGATCGGTCGGCCCGACCGACAGCGCCATCACCACCGGGCCGTTCTTCCGCGTCACCTTCATGTCGGTTCGGCCCTTGCCGCCGCGGCCCTGGGCGCGGGTCGTGCCGTCCTCGCTGCGCACAAGGTACTCGATCATGTCCGTCCGCTTGCCGTAGCCGTGGGCGGTGATGGTGAGCAGTTGGCGCTCGTCGTCGGCCGTGACGATGGCGACGACCTGGTCGTCGGCGGCGAGGTTGATGCCCTTGACGCCGGTCGCGGTGCGGCCCATGGCGCGGGCGTCGTTCTCGTCGAACCGGATCGCCATGCCCCCGGCGGTGACCAGCACGATTTGATCCGACCCGCTGGTCAGCCGCACGCCCACCAGCCGATCGCCCTCGCGCAGGTTGATCGCGATCAGGCCGCTGCGGCGGACGTTCTGGTAGAGCTTGAGACTGGTGCGTTTGATCAGCCCGCTGGCGGTGCCGAACACCAGGTAATCGCCGTGCTTCTCGAAGTCTTTGATCGGCAGGAACGCGCAGACGCTCTCGCCCGCGGCGAGGTCGACGATGTTGATGATCGCCCGGCCCCGGCTGGTGCGGGTGGCCTGGGGGATTTCGAAGACCTTGATCTTGAACACGCGGCCCTGGTTGGTGAAGCACAGCACGTCGTCGTGCGTGCTGGCGACAAACAGGTACTCGGTGAAGTCGTCTTCCTTGGTATCCGCCCCGATCACGCCGCGCCCGCCCCGGCTCTGCGTGCGGTAGGCGTCCAGCGGCAGCCGCTTGCAGTAGCCCGCGTGGCTCATCGTCACCACCACGTCCTCTTCGGGGATCAGGTCGGCCATGTTCAGGTCCGACACCTCGCCCTCGATCGCGGTCCGCCGCGGGTCGGCGTACTTTTCTTTCATCTCCAGCGTGTCTTCGCGAATGATGTCGAACAGCCGCGACTCGTCTGAAAGGATCAGCTCGTAGCCCTCGATCTCCTCGAGCAGCGCCTGGTACTCGCCGGCGAGCTTTTCGATCTCCAGCCCCACCAGCGAGATCAACTGCATCCGCCCGATCGCCTCGGCCTGGGCGCGGCTGAGCTTGACCCCCGGAAGATCGGATACGCCTGGGGTCTGGGCCAGCGCCGCCTGCTCCAAGAGCTTCTGCGGAATCTTCGGCGCGTACGGGTGGTCGGGCGGGATGCGAAAGCCCCGGTCCATCAGCCGCTCGATCGCCTCGTCGCGCGTCTGGCTGGTGCGGATGAGCCGGATCACCTCGTCGATGTCGCACACCGCGTAGATCAGGCCCTCGCGGATGTGCGCCTTCTGCTGGGCCTCGCGCAGCAGGTACTTCGTCCGCCGGCGGATCACTTCCTTGCGGTGGTCGATGTAGTGGAAGATCAGTTCCTTGAGGCCCAGCGTGCGCGGCTGGCGGTGGACCAGCGCGATGTTCATGATGCTGAACGTCGTCTGCAGGCCCGTGTATTGAAACAACTGGTTGCGCACGACTTCCGGGTCGGCGCCCTTCTTGCACTCGACGACCAGCCGCATGCCGGCCCGGCCGGAGTAGTCGTTCACATCGGCGATGTCCCTGATCCGCTCGATCTTCACCTGCTCGACGATCTGATCGATGATGGTGGTCTTGAGGATCTGGTAGGGGATTTCGTCGACGACGATCAGGTGCTTGCCGTTCTTCTGCTCTTCGATGTGGGTCTTTGCGCGGAGGGTGATCTTGCCGCGGCCGGAGGCGTAGCCCTCGACGATGCCCTTGACGCCGCAGATGATCCCGCCGGTGGGGAAGTCCGGGCCGGGCACGATGCTCATCAGCTCGGCCAGCTCGATCTGGGGGTTGTCGAGCATGGCGACGATCGCATCGCAGATCTCGCCGAGGTTGTGCGGGGGCAAGCTGGTGGCCATGCCCACGGCGATGCCCACGCCGCCGTTGACCAGGAGGTTGGGAAACTTGGCCGGCAGGACCGTCGGCTCGTTGCGCGTGCCATCGTAGTTTTCCTGGTAATCGACGGTGTCGAGCTTGAGGTCTTCGAGCATCTCCATCGCCGGGGCGGCGAGGCGCGCTTCGGTGTACCGCATGGCCGCGGGCGGGTCGCCGTCGATCGAGCCGAAGTTGCCCTGCGGATCGACCGTGGGATGGCGCATGCGCCAGTGCTGGGCGAGGCCCACGAGTGTGGGGTAGACCACGCCTTCGCCGTGGGGGTGATAGTTGCCCGAGGTGTCGCCGGCGATCTTGGCACACTTGCGATGCTTGGAGCGCGGTGAGAGGTTCAGGTCGTTCATCGCCACCAGGATGCGGCGCTGGCTGGGCTTGAGCCCGTCACGCACATCGGGCAGGGCGCGGTCCATGATGGTGGACATCGCGTAGGTCAGGTACGAGTCCTGCAGCTCGCGGTCGATGGCGATATCGACGATCCGGCCGGGGTTGCGCGGCGGGGTTTCGAGGTTGTCGGCCGGCAGGTCGGCATCGTCGTTGCTTGGGGGCATCGGCTCGTCGGGCATGGGCAAATCCGGGGGGCTTAGCAAGATGCGAGGGGTGGATCGAAGCAAAGATTATACGGCATTTCCCGGGGTGGAGCGAACGGGCGGCACCGGCGGTGTCGACGCCGGCCAAGGGTGCACGGCCCGCGGCGGCGCATCGGCCACGTGCGATCTGGTCCGAGCAATGAAGGCGGGCGTTCGAAGCCCGGCGCGGTCCGTGATCGAAGCCCAATCAAAGGCCGCGTTGCATCGTTGCCCCCAGTACCCTGCACGGGCCCGACGCCATTTGCC
>CAZUHK010000041.1:2776-17976 GCA_964620345.1 uncultured Planctomycetaceae bacterium | reverse complement strand
ACCAGGAGCGCCCCCATGAACGCCACCACGATCACCCGCTGGACGCTGCTGCCGGCCATCGCCGCCCTGCTGCTGGCCGCCGCGGCCACCGTCGCCCAGGACGCCGCCGACGCCGACGCCCCGCCGGCACCGCCCGACGAGGCCCCGACCACCGCGGATGCCGCGGATCAACCGGCCGACGCCTCGGCCGAGGACGTGCTCAACGAGCTGCTGCGCCGCCGCGCCCAGAACCCGCTGATCGAGCCGGCCCGCCCCGCCGACGACGCCGACCCGGCCGACACGCCCGCCCGGGCGATCGGCGTGGCGCCCGGCGCCAAGAACACCCGCTTGCTGCGAGAAGGCCAGTTCATCCTCACCCGCCGCGCCCGCATGATCCGCGCCGCCGGCGGCGTCACCCCATGGGTGCTCAGCTTCGAGGCCGACAAGGACGGCCTGGCCGATCCGCCGATGTTCATCATGCCCTGCCGCATGCTCGAAGACATGGAAAAGGTCGTCGCCGACCGCGGCGACCGCGCCACCTTTATCGTCTCCGGCCAAGTCTTCGTCTATCGCGGCGCCAACTACCTCCTGCCCACCCTCATGAAACTCGCCCCCCACCGCGGCAACCTCCAACCCTGAGCCCGACGACCCTCGCGGGCAAGCCCGGCCGGCCGCGGCGGCAATCGGCCAGGCGCACGAAGCCACCAGCGGCTCGATCGACTCCAACTCGGCCCAACCCGAGGCGCCAAGCGAAAGCACCCCGGCGCAAAGCGGGGGGCGGTTCGCGATTGGCTTCCCCTGACGTCGCAGCGGGTCAATCGTCGCTGACGGCCTCGCCTCGCAGGACGCTCTCGACGCGGGTGGCCAGGGCCATGCCGAGCTGGTCTTCTTCGTCGACCACGACGTGGGCGCCGGCGAACTGCAGCTCCCAGCGGAAGACGTGGTAGCGAGCCCGGGCGAGGACGGTGGCGTTGGGGTTGAGCTGACGGACAAGGTGGATGACCTGGCGGGCGGCGTCGGCGTCGGGAATGGTGATGACCACGGCCACGGCGTGTTCGACGCCGGCGTGCTCGATCACCTCGTGGCGGGTGGCGTCGCCGACCTGCGTGCCCAGGCCGTAGCTCTCGGCCATCTTGAGGTTGCGGGGGTTTGAGTCGACGACGATCAGTTGATCGTGGTGATCGGCCAGCAGTGCCTCGGCGACGCGCTGGCCGGCGGGGCCGAAGCCGACGAGGAGGATCGGCGGGCCGGCGTCGGAACGGGCATCGGGCGCGGGCGTGGGGGCGATGGCGCGTCGGCGGCGTCGCTCGATCGCCCGGGCTGCGAGCGGCGCGGCGCGGACCAGGTAAGGCGTGAGGAACAGGGTGAGGATCGTCGAGGTCACGGTGAGCTCGAAGGTGGTGGTGTCGATCAGCTCGGTGCCGGCGGCGATCTGGGCGATGACGAAGGAGAACTCACCGACCTGCGCCAGACACAACCCGGTGGCCAGGCCGATGCCCGTCGGCTGGCGCAGGCCGCGAAGGATGCCGACCAGCAGCGCGGCCTTGAACACGACGATCAGGCCGACCACACCGATCACCAGCGGCGCGTTCTGCAGGGCCCAGGCGGGGTTGCCGAGCATGCCGATCGAGGCGAAGAAGAGCGTGACCAGAACGGTCTTGATCGCCCCGACGTCCGAACGGATCTGCACGGCGAACGGCGAGCCGCCCAGCAGCATGCCCGCGACGAACGCGCCCAGGGCCGGCGACAGATGCAGGCGATGGGCGATGATCGTCGCGCCCAGGGCCATCACGATCGCCAGGAGCACCGGCAGCTCACGGTTCCTGGCCCACTGATGCAGGTGCAGCGCGCGGGCGACGAGCTGGCTGGAGAGCAGGTAGAACACGCCGAGCATCACCAGGCCCGCGATCACGGCCAGGCCCAGCGTGCCCAGCGCCGCGGCCACGTCGCCGCCCTTGCTCATCGCCGAGATCAGCACGAGGATCGGCACGACCGCCACGTCCTGGACCAGCAGCACGCCCAGGGCGTGCCGGCCGTAGACGGTGTCCAGAACCGCCCGGTCCTGCAGCAGGCGGATGACGCAGGCGGTCGAGCTCATCGCGACCATCAGGCCGACCACGACCGCGCCCTTGGCGTCCCAGCCGAACAGCGCCGCGATGCCGGTGAACACCGCGGCGGTGATGATGATCTGCAAGCTGCCGATGGCCAGGGCGATGCGGCCGAGCTTCTTGAGCCGATCGAACGAGAACTCCAGGCCGATGGTGAACAACAGCAGCGCCACGCCCAGCTCGGCGATCAGGTGCATCTGATCCGAGTCCTCGACCAGGCCCAGGACGTGCGGTCCGACCAGCGTGCCGGCGACGAGGTAGCCGACGATCGCGTTCTGCCTGAGCCACTCGGCCACGGTGCCCAGCACCAGCGCCGCCAGCAGCAGGATCACGATGTCGATCAGCGGTTGCCAGGTATCCAAGGTGCCGGTTCCGGGGCGTGTGCGACGAACAGTAGTTTACCCGTTGTGGCGGTGCCGTCACCCAGCGCCGCGCCGCATCCCGGTTGCAACGTCGTGTTCCCGCACGAAAAAACAACGTGGTCGTCGTTAAGGTGCCCGGCCGCGTGGCAAATCTGTAGAACAGATCGCAACACGCCCCCGCCATCCGCCGCGTGACGCATGACACCTCTGCCGCGTGTTCACAGCCGAGCACAGCCGTTGACCCGTCGGTCTGAATTGGCCTATGTTGAGATGAAATCCGATCCGCTTTCCGGCAAGGACATCTCACATGGCTTACCGCATCGCCCTGGCCCTCGGTTGTTGCCTGTTGACGAACGCTGTCGTCGCCCGACCCGCGACCGCCGCGGGCATCGACCCGTTTGTGTCGCAGCGGATTGACGCGATCCACCGCCAGCTCGAAAGCGAACACGATTTCGCACAGGCCGCGGCCGATGCGCAGGCGTTGTTCGATTTCGTGGTGGGCTACGCGCCGACGCGCACGACCCGGCCGTTCGTCGAGGCCGCGTTCCTGCGGCGGCTCACCGCGCAGCTCGCCACGGTGAGCGCCAGCCAGGCCAGGTCGCTGTATGAACTGCTGCGGGCAAACGATGATCTCGCGCGCGAGCTGGCATTTGCGGTCACCGGGCACGACAAGCCGGCCGAGGTGTACGGCGTGCTGGCGAAGCTGCACGCGGCCAAGGGCGAGACGGTCGCCAAGTACCCCCCGCTCACCGCGGCGCTGTGCGTCGTACACGACAAGCCGCTGCGCCGGCGGATCAACGAAAACCAGGCCCAGGCCGACGACGTGGTCGCACTGTTCGACTTTTACGTCGACAACGAACGGAAGATGCTGTTCGGCCTGACCGCGGTGCCGACCGAGTTGATGGTCTGGGTCGTCGATTCAACAGCGAAGGTCGGCGAGATGCAATGGGCTTTGGAGAAGTACGCCAACGACCGGAATGTCGGCGCCCGCTTCTTTGACATCAAGTACGACTACAACCACCTGCGCCAGCGCACGCCCAAGAAGGTGACGCAGCTCGGCTTCACGCTGCCCAACATCCACCAGCACGGCGGGGTGTGCGCCGACCAGGCCTACTTTGCCATGGCGGTGGGCAAGTCGATCGGCGCGCCCACGGCCTATGTCGTCGGGCATTCCGCGGAAGTCGGCCACGCGTGGGTCGGCTTCCTCCAGGCCCGCGGCCGGCAAGGCGTGTGGAACTTCGACGTCGGCCGGTACGACGCCTACCAGGGCGTGCGCGGCCACGTGAACCACCCGCGGACCCGCCAGACCGTGCCCGACAGCTACGTGTCGCTGCTGGCGGAGTTGATCGGCACGCGGGCCAACGATCGGCACACCGCGGTGGCGATGACCGATGCGGCCCTGCGCGTGCGTGAGCTGTCGGGCGCGGGCGAATTCAAGCCCGACTACCTCGCCCCGCTCGACGGCGAGCAGACGCCCCAGCCGGTGCGCGGGGGCGCGGCCGCGGATCAACTGTCGCTGATCGAGGCGGGCCTGCGGGCGAACGTCGGGTACGCCGATGGCTGGTTCGCCGTGCGCGACCTGGCCGAGGCCGGCAAGCTGTCGCTGGGCCAAGCCAAGGCGTGGGCCTCGCTCGTGCAGCGGCTGACGGGGCGAAAGTACCCCGACTTCACGCTGACGATGCTCAAGCCGATGATCGCGAACATCGACAACCCGCACGAGCAGAGCCGGCTGTGGGATTCGGCGTTCAAGCTGTTTACCCGCCGCAAGGATCTGGCCGCGGAGGTGCGGCTCGCCCAGGGCGAGCTGTGGCAGAAGATGGACGAGCCGCGCAAGGCCGGCCAGCGCTACGAGGATGTGATCCGCCGGTTCGTGAACGACGGGCCGTTCGTCATCACCGCGCTCAAGCGGACCGAAGCGATGCTTCGGCAGACGGGCAAGGCCGACCGCGTGCCGCAGCTTTACGAGCAGACCTGGCGCCGCACCGCCCGACCGCAGCAGATGGCCGGCACGTTCATGACCCAGAGCAACTGGTACCGGATCGGCATGCTCTACGCGGCGAAGCTGAAAGAAGCCGGCGACGCGGATGAGGCGGCGAACATCGAAGCTGAGATTCGCGGCGTGGTCGGCCGGTAGCCGCGGCCCCAGCGTGGCCATGCGTTTGTAAAGATTCCAGACCGACCAAGATCGTATTGGAAAGGCCTACCCTCTATCGTGTGATTCCACGTCGGCCCCGCGATCCGCAACGGATTATCCCGACCCGGGCCTGCCCCGAGAGCAGTTGGGCGCTATAACTGACCTTTCGTTCCGCCCCTTGCTGATGGAGCCGTCACGATGACCCAAGCGCCTGCCAACCCCGACGCACCCACCACCAACCAGAAGCTGCTGGACTGGGTCGACGAGGTCGCCGCGATGACCAAACCCGATCGGGTCTGCTGGTGTGATGGCTCGCAGGATGAGTACCAGGCGATGGCCAACGCGATGGTCGACGCGGGCACCGCGATCCGGCTCAATCCCGCCAGGAAGCCCAACAGTCTGTTGATCCGCTCGGACCCGACCGACGTGGCGCGCGTGGAAGACCGCACCTACATCTGCTCGGAGGACGAGTCCGACGCCGGGCCGACCAACAACTGGAAAGACCCCCGGCAGTGCAAGCAGCTCCTCCGCGAGCACTACGACGGCTGCATGGCCGGCCGCGCGCTCTACGTGATTCCCTACTCGATGGGCCCGATCGGCTCGCCCATCGCGAAGATCGGGTTCATCTGCACCGACAGCCCCTACGTCGTGGCCAACATGCATATCATGGCGCGTGTGGGCACCAAGGTGCTCCAGACCCTCGGCGACAGCGACGACTTCGTCCGCGGCATCCACTCGGTCGGCTACCCGCTGACCGACCCCAGGCAGGCCGACCTGCCCTGGCCGTGCAACGCGAACAACAAGTACATCACCCACTACCCCGAGACGCGCGAGATCTGGAGCTACGGCTCGGGCTACGGCGGCAACGCGCTGCTGGGCAAGAAGTGCCACGCCCTGCGCATCGCCAGCGTCCAGGCCCGCGACGAGGGCTGGATGGCCGAGCACATGCTCATCCTCAAGCTCACCAGCCCCCGGGGCGAGGTGAAGTACATCGCCGCGGCCTTTCCCTCGGCCTGCGGCAAGACCAACCTCGCCATGCTCAACCCCACCATTCCCGGCTGGAAGTGCGAGTGCATCGGCGATGACATCTGCTGGATGAAGTTCAAGGACGACGGCCGGCTCCACGCGATCAATCCCGAGGCGGGGTTCTTCGGCGTGGCGCCGGGCACGAACACCGATTCCAACCCCAACGCCATGGCCTCGCTATCGAAGAACAGCATCTTCACCAACGGCGCGATCACGCCCGATGGCGATGTGTACTGGGAAGACATGGACGAAGCGCCCGACAGCGCCATGGACTGGCTGCGTCGGCCATGGACGCCGGACTGCGGCCGCACCGCGGCCCACCCCAACGCCCGCTTCACCGCCCCGGCCGGCCAGTGCCCGGTCATCGCCGCCGAGTGGGAAGACCCCGCGGGCGTGCCGATCGATGCGATCCTGTTCGGCGGCCGCCGCGCCCGCGTGCAGCCGCTGGTCATCGAAGCCATGAGCTGGCGGCACGGCACGTTCCTGGGCGCGTCGATGGCCTCGGAGAAAACCGCCGCGGCGTCGGGCGACCTGGGCCAGCTCCGCTTCGACCCGATGGCCATGCTGCCGTTCTGCGGCTACCACATGGGCGATTACTTCGGCCACTGGCTCAAGCTCGGCGCAGACCACGGCGGCGACACGAGCGAGGGCGGCACCATGCCGAAAATCTTCTACGTCAACTGGTTCCGCCAGTCCGACGATGGCAAGTGGCTGTGGCCGGGCTTCGGCGACAACAGCCGCGTGCTCAAGTACATCTTCGAGCGCTGCGACGGCGCGGCTCAAGCGATCGACACGCCCCTGGGCCGCACGCCCGCCGAGGGCGCGCTCGATCTCGACGGCCTGGACATCAGCAAGCAAGACATGGCTGAGCTGATGAAGATCGACCCGCGGCAGTGGCTGGAGGCGGCCGGCGCGATCAAGGAACACTTTCAGACGTTCGGCGACCGCCTGCCCCAGCCGCTCAACGACGAACTGGCCGCCCTCGAAGCGCGACTGCACCAGGCCAGGACGTAACGCCGCCGACCCGAGATTTTTTTCTCCTGCTCCGAGCGTGGGTCGCACCGAGCGGCCCACGCTCTTTTGTCGTCCCGCCGCTTGCGGCTTCGCGCCGGTTCGATGCTCCGATGAACTCGATCGTGCCGGTCCATTGGATGCGATCTTAGCCGCGGCGCGAAGCCGCAAACGGCCGAACGGCGGTCTGAGTCGACATCGATTATGATCACGACACTCGTTGGGGCCCGGCGATGGGCGAGTCGGCGGGATGGCGATATGGGCGACGATCCAACCGTAAGCATCGTGATCGAGTGGGAGAATGTCATCCTCTGCGACGACCAGCGCTGCTTTGCGATGCTGCGGCGGTTGGGCGAGGAGCTGCGCCGCGACACGCGGCGCAGCGAGGTGATCGTGCTGTTCGATCCGCGCCGCGTCGCACGCTCGACGATCCAGACCGCGCTCGAGCGACACGTGCAGCGCCCCGAGGCGGCAACGACCGAATTCCACATCGAGCCGTGCCCGGGCAAACACTACTACCAGCTCAAGAACGAGGGCGCCCGCCGGGCCCGTGGGCGGATCGTCGTTTTTCTCGACAGCGATGTCATCCCCGAGACCGGCTGGCTCGACGCCATCCTCAAGCCGTTCGAGACCCGGCGTGCGGACATCGTGGCCGGCACCACGTACCTGGCGCACGAGACGTTCGTGGACAAGGCGTTCGCGCTGGGCTGGTTCTTCCCGTTGCGTTCGGCCGAGGACCGTGTGCATCCGTGGAACCGCCACTTCTTTGCCAACAACGTCGCGTTCCGGCGAACGCTGTTGCTGGAGCATCCGTTCCCCGAACAACCCCAGGGCGTGACGCGAGGGGCGTGCCAGATGCTGGCCCGAGCGCTGCGGCAGGCGGACATTCCGATCTGGACCGCCACCGCCGCCAGGGCCGAACATCCCCCACCGTCGGATGCCGGGCACATCGTCTGCCGCGCCCTGGCGCACGGCCGGGATGATGTCTTTCGGGTTCGCCAGGAGCGCGGCCGCGGACCGATCGGCGCGCTGCTGGGCGCATGCCTGCGCTGGCCGATTCTCACCCTGCTGGCGATCGCGAACATCTGCCGCCGTCACCGGCGGGTGGGGCTGGCGACGCATCGGGTTCCGCCGGCGATCGGGATGATGGGCGGGTTTTACGCGCTGCGGTTCATCGGCAGCGTCGTCGCCGTGGTCGCGCCGGCCTACTCGCGGCGGCGCTGGCAGATCTGAGCACGGGTGTCGCCGCCGCTCAGCCCTGGGCCAGGTCGTCGAGCAGCCGGGCCCGCAGCAGCAGCACGCCGGTTTCGAGCTGCGGGTCGTAGCCGCGGCTGAAGATCTCCTGGGCGCTGGTGGGCCTCGGGCCGTCTTCGAACAGCTTGCGATCCTCTTGATCGGTCTCGTGGCCGACGAGATTTTCAGGGTCCACATCTTCATCGGGGTCGCGCAGGACATCGACGATCATGCGTGCCTTGATGAGCTTCTCGACCTGCAGGTCGGTCATGCGGACGGTGACGTCGGGCTTGACGCCCCAGGTGCTGGCGCCGGGCCGGCGGTGAATGATGCGGCCCGAGGGGAGCTTGTAGTACTGCGTGGTGACTTTGATGTAGGCCTTGTCCTCGCCGAAGAAGCCGCGCTGCTTGAGGGGGAACAGTTGCTGGACGCTGCCCTTGCCGTATGAGTTTTCGCCGACGACCAGGCCGCGGCCGCTGTCCTGCACGGCGCCGGCGACGATCTCGCTGGCCGACGCCGAGCCCTTGTTGATCAGCACGACCAGGGGAAACTGGCCGTAGGTATCCTTGGGGTCGGCCTTGGCCGACCAGGCGTCGCCGCCGCCGGCGCCGGCGTGGCCCGAGACGATCGTGCCCTCGTTGAGGAATCGATTGGACACATCGACCGCGGCCTTGAGCAGGCCGCCGGGGTTGAACCGCAGGTCGAGCACCAGGCCGTTGATCCCGCCCTCGGCCTTCATCTGCTCGATCGCCTTGTCCATTTCGATCGCGGTGTCCGGGCCGAACTGCGTGACGCGGAGGTAGCCGATGCGGGCGCCGGGATCGATGAAGTATTGCCACTTGCCGCCGGGCTCGCGCTGGAAGCCCTTGACCGAGTGGATCTTGATCTTCTTGCGGGTCAGCTCGACCTGGCGCACCGCATCGCGGCCGGAACTGCGGATGCCCAGGGTCACCGTGGTGCCCTCGGGGCCGGTGATGGCGCTGACGGCCTGTTCGAGCATGATGCCGTTGGTGGATTTGCCGTCGATGGTGACGATGCGATCGCCGGCCCGCAGGCCCGCGCGGTGGGCGGGCGTGCCTTCCAGGGGGCTGACGACGGTCAGCTCGTCATCGCTGAGCGTGATCTGGATGCCCACGCCCGAGAAGCTCTGCTTGGTCGTGCGATCGAAGCGTTCCTTCTCGCTGGGCCAGATGATCGCGGAGAAATCGTCGAGCGTGCTCATCGCGCCGTCGGCGAACTCGTAGATGATGACCGAGTCGGGCAGGTTGACCGTCTGCCGGTTTTTCTTCATCAGCTCGCCCAGCAGGTTCGAGGTCTGGGCGTAGCTGAGCCAGGCGGTGTTGCGCTTCAAGTCGCGGACGGTGGCCTGAAGGTATTGGTCGAAGTCGCGGATTCTGTCGCCGTCGGCCAGGCCGTCGAACGTCTTGCGCAGGGCGCGGAGCTTGAGCATGTTGCCAAGCGACTCGACGCCGCCGACGAACAGCTTCTCGTAGCTGGCGCTTTCGACGTGCTTGTCCGCGGCCTGGGTCAGGGCGCGCAGGAGCATATCGCTGTCGATGTCGCGCAGCTCCTTCTCCCACGAATCTTCCTCGTCGCCTTCCCACCGCTTGGTCGGCTCATCGCCCTGGGTGCGGGCATACTCGTCGGACTGGCGGTAATACTCATCGGGCGCGTACAGCCGCAGCATCCGCAACTTGCGGGCGATGCGCTTGAGGTGATCGTCGTAGGTGTTGCGGCCCTCGAACAGCAGCGCGAGCCGGCGGTAGACCACCAGCGCCTCGAACCAGCGATTGGCGGCCTCGGCGTCGGCCGCGGCGGTCTGGGCCCGGGTCACCAGCGACACAATCGCATCGCCTTGGAGGAACCGCTCGGGTTCGGCCGTCAGGCCGTGGGCCTCGACCGCGGCGCTCAGGGCCTTGGTGAGGTTGTCCTGGGCGACGTGCTCATTGATCTCTTCGACGGCCTGCTCGAACGCCCGGTGGGTCTGAGCGCGGCGGGCGGTCTGGTGGGCCTTGTGGTCGATCAGCGATTGCTTGAGCGCCGCGACGCCCGGCTGCTTCTGCTGGGGCTCGGGCAGGGATTCGACGCGCTGCCAGATCGCGTCGAGCTTGCCGTTGGACGCCAGTTGCCAGGCCTCGGCCGCGAGACTGGACAGTGAATCAGCCCCCGCCGAGGCGCCGGCCCCAAGCATCAAGGTCGCGGCGAGCGCTCGAACCATCACAAAAGCGTGTAACTGCATATGTCTGAACACTCCCACGAGTTTCATCGGCTGGGCCGATAGGAAGGACGACCGGGCCGAGCCGGTCTTTCGCATTATTCTCGGCGATTGTACACCGGTCACCTGAGCACGAAAGCAATCTGTGCCGTCGCGGGCCGGCCCGATCTGGCTAGAATAGCCACGATGGCGTGGTTGTTGGCCAATTCGATCCCGGCGCCGCTGGTGTACATCCTGATGCTCGTGCTGGTGCTGATGCTGGTCGGGGGCATCGCGATCGGCTGGTTTCTGGGGCGGATGCTGGGTCCGCGGTCGGCCTGGCGACGGAGCATCGAGCGCGACGCGGCCCGGCGCAAGGCGCACCGACGTGCCGACGAAGACGCCTGGCTGGAGTCGGCCCGGCGCCTGCGCATCGAGCCCCACCCGCCGACCGGGCCGGCCGGAGATCCGTTCGACCTGCTGTTCGACGAGGACGCCGAGGACCAGCCCCCCCGCCCCGGTGACGACGAGGACGAGGACGAGGACGAGGACGAGAACCCCGACCGGGACGATCGGCTGCGATGAATCAACCCGCGGGGGATAGACGTCATACCCCTGCTCGGCCGACGGACGGGCGCGGCACCCTCAACAAACGATTGGGATCGGCATGGACTTGCAAGGCAAAGTGGCGCTGGTGACCGGCGGCGCCAAGCGCGTGGGCCGCGCGGTGTGCGTGAAGCTGGCCGAGGCCGGGTGCGACGTGGCGTTCACCTTTTTCACCAGCCCGGACGAGGCGGCGGAGCTGGCCGACGTGCTCCGCCAAAAGGGCCGCCACGCCTGGCCCCTGCAGGCCGACCTCAACGACCCGCTGACCGCGATGAAGATCCGCAAGCAACTGCTGGCCCAGACCGATCGGCTGGACGTGCTGGTACACAACGCCTCGGTGTTCCGACCCACGCCCTGGGGCAAGGTCGGCCGCGAGGCCTGGCATGAGACGATGCGCGTCAACGTCACCGCGCCGGTGATGATTACGCAGGCGTTGAGCGACCTGCTCTCGGCTCGCGAAGGCGGGCGCGTGGTACACCTGACCGACGTGCATGTGATGGGCCGGCCGCGCAAGGGCTACGCGGCGTACAACGCCTCGAAGGCGGCGCTGGCGGAGATGACACGCACGCTGGCGGTCGAGCTGGCGCCGAAGGTGACGGTCAACGCGATCGCGCCGGGCGTGGTGGCCTGGGCCGCGGACATGGACCAGCGGCAGCGACGGGCGTACCTGTCGCGCGTGCCGCTGGAGCGGGCCGGCACGCCCGACGACGCGGCCGCCGCCGTCCTGTTCCTCGTGCGCGACGCCGATTACCTGACCGGCCAGACGATCCGGGTCGACGGCGGGCGCTGGCTGATGTGAGTGGCGTTACGCGACCGGCTCGAACCGCGCGCCCTCGTACACGTCCAGGCCGATGCGATCGCCGTCGGGGTACTGGGCCGCGTCATACCGCTCGGGCAGCAGGCCGACGAACGGGCAGTCGTACACTTCAACGATCACGGCGTTGAGCTCGGGCAGGCGGCCGATCACCGGGCCCTGCACGCGGTGAGGCCGGCCGTAGATCGGCTCGACGAAGCTGCCGCCGCCCTCGTTCACCTGATCGACCTTCCACACGCCGCAGCGGATCAGCCCGCGCAGCCGCTTGCCCACCGGCACGTCGATCGGCTGATCCACGGCCAGGTGAACGCGGTACTGCGTGTTGGCGATGCCCACGATCACGCGGTCGGCGTGACGCTCCAGCAGGCGGACGCGGGCGATGGCTTTCTCGGTCGCGGCGTTCATGGGTGCGGAGTCTAGCGGCTGGCCGCGACGCTGCCAATCGCACGGGTCCGCTTACGCCCATCGTTTATAATCAACTCGCCCCACCCACCGGCGGACCTTGCCTTGGCCCAGCAGACTCGCATCAACAAGAAATACTGCACCGACAAGCTGCGCTGCGACATCGCGCACGTCGGGCTGTACGACGTGGCCGAGCGCACGACCTGGATCGCCCGCAAACGCATGGGCAGCCAGCCGCTGAAGACCAGCCACGCCCGCATGCTCGTCGGCGGGTCCAACACGACCAGCGTGGCCGACAAGGACCGCTTCCTCTGCTACTGGTTCCACACGCCCGGCTCGGGCGACGGCCTGGTACACGGCTACCCCATCGAGTGGGATGAGGGCCACCTCATGGTCCGCATGGACCCCTGCTGGAACTACGCCACGCAGGAGCTGATCCGCTCGACCGACACCGCGCGCATCGAGCACAACATCGAGCTGCAATACCGCTGGGCCGAGCGCATCTTTCAGGCGTACGTCGAGCTGCGGCCGAAGTTCCCGCTGAGCTGGCACATGCTCGGCCCGCGCCCGGCGGATTCGATGTTCTACGTCCA
The DNA here is from genome assembly GCA_964620345.1 of uncultured Planctomycetaceae bacterium. Lineage (GTDB taxonomy): Bacteria > Planctomycetota > Phycisphaerae > Phycisphaerales > Zrk34 > CAZUHK01. The sequence continues at coordinate 5,514 of CAZUHK010000041.1, read as the reverse complement.
CCGCGTCGAGGCGGCGTCGTGAGAGGCGGTCCACCGCCGGCGGCTAGAGCATCTTTCAGCGACCCGTAGCGAGTGCCACACCTTGTCCGCTTTAGCGGCAAGGTGTGCGGGCGTGCGGACGGCATCACACCTTGCCCTTCGGCACAAGGTGTGGCGCCCGACAGACGCCACGCAACGCTGCAACCTGCTCTATTCTTCGTCGCCCTTGGGCTCGCGGTAAAGGTCGAGGTAGAACTCGAGCAGTTCCTTGCCCGGCACGTCGCGGGTGCGATGGTGCTGGAAGGCGAAGCGGTCGAACAGCTCTGTCGCCCGCCCGCGTTCGAGGCGGGTGTCCAGGCGGACCTTGAGGTAGCCGTGGTGGCGGCAGAAGCCGATGGCCGTTTCCATCAGCCGCATGCCGATGCCGCGCTGCTGCAGTGACGGCTCGACCCGCAGCCGGCGAATCTCGGCCACGTCCGGCTCGTCCTCGGCCACGCCCACCATGCCCACGACCTGGCCCTGGTACTCGGCGATCCAGAAATCGTTCCGCTCGGACCGCAGATACGCCTCGTCGATGTTCTCGATGTCCGCCCCGGTGTCGTTTTCGGAAATCTGGCCCGACAGCAACCCATCGTGGTACAAGCGTGACACCGCCGCCTGATCGCACGGCTCAACGGTGCGGATCACGATCTGCTCTGCGGAGATTTCGCCGGTGGCGTCGGTCATGGTGAAAGTCAGCGGCACTCGCGGTGAACGCCATGATAGCCCACGACCCGCGCGGCTCACAAATCGGTTGGCGGAAGGATTGGCGGCGGACATCTCAGGGCTCCGGCACGGAGTGAAACTCGACCCGGTCGGCCGCCACGTCCAGCACCGCCACGGTGTAACGGGCGGCGCGAAACAAGGCGCCGGGGTTGACCACACGTGTCGGACCCACCCGCTCATCCCGCGTGCGATGCAGGTGGCCGTGGCAAAGGTAATCCACCCCCTCGGCCAGGGCCTGCTGCATCGCCGCGTCCTGGTGGCCGTGCTGAAACACGATCGTGCGGCCGTCCATGTTCAATCGGCCAACCGGGTGATCGACTGAAATGCCCAGTGAATCCGCGTACCGGCCCAGCGAATCGAAATCCCAGTCGCAATTGCCAAACACCGCGTGGACCGGCGGGTGCAGATCGCCCGATTCATCCACCTGCTCGACCAGCGCATCGATCACGTCGACGTTGCCCACGTCGCCAAGATGCACGATCACGTCCACGCCCAGCTCCAGCAGCAGGCGCACCGCGCGCTGCGTGGTCGTGGCTCGGCCGTGACTGTCCGAAAGCAGTCCGATCCGACTCACTTCGAGTTGTCCCGGGTCGTGACGAAACATGAGCGGCGATCACGACCATGCAAAACCGATGCCGCGTTCAATTCTCCGCCGCCGGCTCCAGCTTGTCGCGAGGCGGTCACAGCGCGTCCAGGTTCTGCTGAACCGCCTGAATCTCCGCCTCCACCGCCGCGAGCTGCTCGCGCGTTTCCTGCACGAGATGCGCCGGGGCCTTTTCCACATAGCCGGTGTTGTTGAGCCGGCCGCTCAACGCCGCGGCATTCTTACGCAGCTCGGCCAGGCGCTTGGTCAATCGATCGCGCTCGGCGCCGACGTCGAGCCGGCGGTGCAGGTACAGCTCGCCCAGCGGCCGAACCACCGCCGCCGCCCCGTCGGCCCTGGCCGCGTCCGGCCCGATCGCCACCACCTTCACCCGCGCCAGCGACTCGAACATCGGCACGTGCGGCTCAAGCGACCCGGCCAGATCCCCGGCCAGCTTCACCGACACCTCGACCGTCTCGCGCGGCGGGGTGTTGGTCGATGCCCGCACCTCACGGACCATCGTCACCAGCGTCTGAAGCCGCTCGAACTGCTGCTCGGCCGGCTCGTCGATCAGCGATCCATCGGCGACCGGCCACGCCGCGCGGGCCAACAGCTCGCTCGGCGCGCACGCCAGGCCCACCACCCCGCGGTCGGGCGCCGCGGCGTGGAGCGCCGCCCACAGCTTCTCGGTCACGAACGGCATCGACGGATGCAGCAGCCGCAGCGTCAGGTCGATCACGCTCGCCAGCACCCGCCGCGTCGGCCCCGCGTCCGCGTCGCGAAGCCGCGGCTTGGTCACCTCGATATACCAGTCGCACAGGTCGTTCCACACAAACTGGTACATCGCCTGCCCGTAGTGGTGAAACTCGTAACCGCCCAGCGCCGCGTCCACCGCCGCGATGGTCCGCGCGGCGCGACTGAGAATCCACCGGTCTTCGAGCGTCAGCTCGGCCGTGGCCCCTTCGTCGCTGCGTCGCTGCGTCGCTGCGTCGCTCAGGTTGCCCAGCGCGAACCGCGTGGCGTTCCAAAGCTTGTTGGCGAAGTTGCGGCCGATGTCAAACTTCGGGCTGGTGTTCCGCCCGGTGTCCGGGTCGCGCTGCACCGGCATGCGGACATCCTGCGTCTGCGTGGTCATCATCGCCAGGGTGAACCGCATCGCGTCGGCGCCGTGGCTGTGGATGATGTCCAGCGGGTCCACGCCGTTGCCCAGGGACTTGCTCATCTTCCGCCCCTCGCCGTCCTGGATCATCGCATGGATGAACACATCCCCGAACGGCACGCACCCGCGGAAATACAGATTGAACATCACCATCCGCGAGACCCACAACGTGATGATCTCCCGCGCCGTCGAAAGCACCGACGTGGGGTTCCAAGTCTTCAGCTCCGCCGTGTCATCCGGCCAACCCAGCGT
>CAZUHK010000041.1:0-2676 GCA_964620345.1 uncultured Planctomycetaceae bacterium | reverse complement strand
AGTTGGCGGCTGATGCACCAGTCGCGGATGTTTTCGTGCCAGGTCTGGAACGTGCGGGCGTAGCGATCGGGGGTGAACCGAAGCGCTTTCTCACAGCGAGCCGGGCCGGCCCCGGCCCCGGCCCCGGCGTCCGGCCTCGCGGACGAGCCGGCTCGCTCGAACGGATGCTCGTCACTCCACGCGCACTGACCGGCGCTGCGCTGGTCCTCGGCCATCGCCCGCAACGCCGCGCCGGCCAACCGCTGATCCGTCACCTTCAGGTACCACTGATCGCTCAGGTACGGCTCGACCGGCACGTGACTGCGGTAGCTATGACCCACGCTATGCGTGTAGGGCTTGACATCTTCGAGCAGGTCGTTGGTGCGGAACCAATCGACGATCGCCTCGCGCGCTTCGTAGCGGTCCATGCCCAGCAGCGATTCGAGAAACTCATCGTGGCCGGCCCGGCCCCATTCTTCCACAGGCCAGCCGTGGTCTTTGCTGATCGAACCATCGGGCGCCATGACGTTGATGATCGGCAGGTCGTGGCGCTGGCCGATCTCGTAGTCGTTCGGATCGTGGGCGGGGGTGACCTTCAAGAAGCCGCTGGCGAACTTGGCCTTCTCGTCGCTCGATTCGGGGTCGGGCATGACGACGTAGTCGTCGTCGATGATGGGGATCACGCGGTTGACGATGGGCAGGCGGACGTGCCGGCCGATGAGGTGGGCCCGGGCCGGGTCGTTGGAATTCACCGCGACCGCGGTGTCGCCGAGCATGGTTTCGGGACGGGTGGTGGCGACGGTGACGAACTCTTCGTCGCTTCGTCGCTCCGTCGCTTCGTCGCTCACCAATGGGTATTTCATGTACCAGAAATGCCCGTCGATCGTGTGCATCTCGACTTCATCGTCGGCCAGGGCGGTCTGGGTCGCTGGATCCCAGTTGACCAGGCGTTTGCCGCGGTAGATCAGGCCATCCTTGAACAGTTGGAAGAACGCCTCGCGCACGGCCCGGGCGCGGATTTCGTCCATCGTGAACGCCTGTCGCTTCCAGTCGCACGAGCAGCCCATGGTCTTGAGCTGGTTGGTGATGACCTTTTCGTACTCGTCCTTCCAGGCCTGGACTTTTTCGATGAACTTCTCGCGGCCGTTCTCCCCGCGGGCTTCCATTTGCTTGTGCTCGGCCAGTGCGGGCTGGCCCTCGGTCTTGAGGCGTTTGTCCACGACGGTCTGCGTGGCGATGCCCGCGTGGTCGGTGCCCGGCAGCCAGATGGCGTTGTCCCCGGCCATGCGCCGCCAGCGCACCAGCACGTCCTGCAGCGTGTTGTTCAGGGCGTGGCCCAGGTGCAGCGCGGCGGTGACGTTGGGCGGGGGGATGACGATGCTGTACGGATCGCCGGGCGCGGCCGGGTCGGCGTGAAAGGCGTCGGCGGCCTCCCATTGCCGCCAGACCTCCGGCTCCACGTCGCGGGGGTTGTACTGGCTGGCGAGGGTCGAATCACTCATCACGGCGGCTCGGAATGGGAACGGCGGCGGCGATCGGGACGGTCGGCGGATTTCGGGTCGGCCACTGTAGCAAATTGCCCCCCCACCGGCCCAACGGGTACGCTTGGGCCATGGCCATTCGACAGTTGATCCTATTGGTGCTGGGTCTGGCGCTGCTCGCGGGCGCGGTGGCGGGCGTGGTGACGCTCACCGCTGACGACAAACCTCAACGCCGAAACCCCGGCAACCCCGACACCTGGTCGGCCGCGACGCGGCAGTACGTCGCCCAGCAGCACGATTCGGCCGCGGCCCAGCTCGACAAGCTCAACACCGCCCAGGCCCGGGCGATTCTCGAAGACCTGCTGCGGCGGTACCCCGGCGACTACCAGGGCCTGAACATGCTCGGCCGGACCCGCGTGGTCGATCAGCAGTGGCAGGCGGCGTACGACGCGTTCGCCCGGTCGCTGGCGCTGCGAACCGATCAACCGGAGATTCACCTGGCCGCCGGGGGCATCGCCGAGCGACACCTGGGCAAGCTCGAAGCGGCGCGCAAGCACTACCGCACGGCGGGCAAACTGGCGCAGGACGAGCCGAAGTTTCCGTTGCACCTGGCCAACGTCGCGCTCAAGCTCAATCAACCGGACGAGGCGCGGCTGGCGGCGTTGGAAGTGCTTCGGCTGGACGCATCGGTCGCCAAGGCCCACGCGATCCTCGCCGAGGTCGCGGCAAGGCAGGGCAAGCTGGACATGGCGATCGAATCGATCCAGCGCGCCCGCGGGCTGGCCGAGCCCGGCGGAGCCGAATACACGCTGTATTTCCTGCGCCATGTCGAGTGGCTTCGCCGCAGCGGCGCCGCGGGGGCCGACCAGGCCCTGGCGATGCTGCTGCGGGCCCCCGACACACTTAAACGCCGGCGGAGCTACACCGAGCAACTGGCCAACACCTACCAGATGCTCGGCGACCCGGCCAACGCCGCGCAGGCCTGGGCCGACTGGTTCGCCGACCACCCGACCGATGCGCCCGCCGCGGCCCAGGCGGGGCTGATCTACGATCGCATGGGCGACGCGGCCAACGCCCGGCGCTACCTCGCCGCGGCCCGGGCGATCAAGCCCCACCACCCGCTCGTGCAGGCCCTGGCGCAGGCGTTGGACAGGGATAGCACATCTTTCGGCGACCCGTAGTGGGTGCCATCTATGAGCAAGCCTCTTTTGTCAAG
>CAZUHK010000040.1:0-18317 GCA_964620345.1 uncultured Planctomycetaceae bacterium | reverse complement strand
GTCGTTGATGACGGGGAAAGGTTACCACCCTCTGATTCTGCGCGCTCTGTCCAATTGGCTTCAATGGGGCCCCGTCGTTGATGACGGGGAAAGGGGCGCTCGCTCCAAGTCTTTTGCCAATATGGGACTGTGGCGTCAAATACGAGCGGCTTGGGAAAACACATGGATGCCGGCGTGCTGGCGTGGCCGAACGCGTTGATAAGTCTTTACATGTCAAAGAGAACGAGCGGCTGCCGGAGCTCGCACACCACCTCGCCGCTCGATCGGCATTATACAACGATGGTGCGGGTAAGCGGCTGATAGGGCTGGCCGAGCACTTCCAGGCCGTGGTCGAGCGGCTGTTGGGCCGGGCCAAGCTCAAGAATGAGCACCTGGTCCTGGCGATGGTCGATGATCTGGGTGGCGCGGGCGCGGACCGTCGCCAGTTCAGCCGGGTCCAGATCACAGAAGAATACGGAATACTGGGCATGATCGCCTTCGCCCTGGAGATAGTCGAAGAGGCGAGTGCGGCGTTTGTCATTGCTGACATCATAGGTGATCAGATAGTGGCGTCGGGGCATGGGTCATTTCCGGCTCTCGGTGAAGTGAGGATCGAGAAGGTGATGCCCATAACTGGTGATCGTTACATTGCTGGGATCTCCGTTGACATCCTTGGAGATGCGAACGAGTCCTTCCCGTTGAAGGCGCTTACCGTAGTGGGCGAGCAGTCGCAGCCGCTCCTCTCGGTCATTAAGTACGTCTTTCAACTTACGGAGGGTGCCCATCAGCACGTGGTCGAGTGAGGCGGTAGGCAAGAACATCGGCTCTGTCATCGATTGATGAAGGTAGTAAGCGGATAGGCCGAGTTCCGCGGCGACAAGGGCTGCGACGGCAGCGGTCGCCTTCAGGCCGCCGGTGATGTTGATCAATACTTCTTCGTCACGTTGACGGCCTCGATCGGCGACACGGAAGACCAGTTCACGAAAACGCCGGATTCCCTCATAGAACTCCGCCTGATCAGAAGGCTGATCGATCGCGGCGGGCAAAAGCTGGTCGGCCTCGGCACCGGTCAGGTGTACGTTCTGCTTCTGCAGGAACGCTTGGATGGCATCGCGGCAGCGTTTTGATTGATCGGTATCGGTGGCCAACAGGTGGACGGATGTATGCTGTTCATTTTTGATGAGGGGTAATAAGGCATTGAGCTCGGCGCTGTTCTTTCGCGGCTCGGTTTCCAGCAATTGAAGCAACGCTTGTTTCTTTGGCAGAGAGCTGCCGGAGTTCCAACCAGCGTTCTGGAGGATGCTCGTGCCCACGGGGACAATGTGCAGGGTCTTATTCGTATCGAATCGTTGAGCGGTCATGGGAGATCTCCGGGAATTATCACGGGTATGGTCAGAGCGAAAGCGGGATGGATGATGTGATAGCCGCCTCGTTCAAGTCGCTTCGCAGCCAATTGGGGCAGCAGTTGGCTCATGGGGATGGCCCGACCGAGTTGCTCGTGGTGGTTTTGTGAATGGAAGCAGGCCCCGCAGCGGAAGAGAATGAGGGTGTTTTTGCGGTATTCATCCGCGTGGGCGGCAAGTTCGGGGCCGAGTTTGCCGAACTTGGGGAAAGCGTCCCAGAAGCCATCGGTGGGATCGTCGGGGCCGGGTTGGAACGTGGAAAGGGACATTACCGCGTTTGCGTTTTCGGGTGGATTGTGGAGCGTGGGCATCATTTCGGGATCGTCTTCGATTTCAAACTGCCCGCGCCCGGTTGCGGTGTCGGCTCCAAAACCGGTGAGTGACAGTTCGTGGAACAGGTCGAGCAGCAGATCGCCGGCGGCGGAGTCGGCGATGCGGATGTAGACGCTGAGATAGTCGGAGGAATCGGCGAGCAGCGTTTCAGAGCGGCTGTACGGGGCAAGGCCCTGGTCGGCGTCGCCGGTGGCGTCGTTGAGTCGGCTGAGGGTGTTGTGCTGGCGGGAATGGGCGAGCAACGCGGCATCGTCGGGAATCAGGGCGTTGAAAGCGGGGATTTGGCCGTGCCTCGCTGCCTCAAAGTTTTCGGGAGCCAGCCAGCGGGCGCGTTTGATTCTCTTTCGGTCGTCGTAATTGGCAAGTCGGAGCCAGATGGGCATCGGAAGCAGGTCGCCGGGGCAGGCGTCGGAAAGGACGAACGGTGGATGACCGGCCAACATCGGCTCGATGAGCCGATTGCGCAGCACATCGGCACCCTGCGTCCGGGCGCAGGACGCCAGCATCATGCCGGTCAGCGTGTCGGCCTGCCATGGCGTGCGCCAGGGGGAACGCGGGCGGAGCTTGAGGCGGTAGAGGGTCATGCGGGGGCTCCGATTTGACGCCGAATGGCTCAGCTAGAGAAGGTCAAGCGTGGGCGTCGCCTGGCGGGTTCGATTTTGGCGTCGGTGATCTCGATCTGGCCATAGCCGCGTGAGGTACCCGAGCCGATACCGGACTGACAGAGCAGGTCGAGGCCGTCGTTGATAATATTGAGGATGGCATCACGACCAGTGTGCTCTTTTTTGTCGATCAGGTCGTTGTATTTGAAGTCCTTGTCCATGTCGTACACGTCAAAGTCGATGCGAAGTTGGAACTTGGCTCCAGGTGCGACGCGCTCGAGTGTACGCGGATGCATGGCGGTGCCGGACTGGCGGTTGTTCACGGACTCCGTTTTGAGTTCCAGGGTGAAATCTGAATCGGACATAAGCTGAGCATCGTGAACACGGATGCGGGTGGGGCCTTCCTGATGTTTGGTATCGAAGTGCGGGCCGAAGACGCGGGCAACGGGGCCGCGCTTCGATGGATTGGCCCCTTCGGCGGAGCCATCGCTTTTTTCCAGCGCCGACCGCATCTTGCCTTTGAGCGAGGAACCGGGAAGGTAGGGCTTGCCGGTGGCGGGGTCTTTGATGCAGGTCAGGTCGGTGCCGCCGATCTGAAGGACATCATCGGAGCCGCCGATGCGGGCACCGCTGATGAGTGTGAGGGTCGCAGTGAGGGTGTGGGTTTCGAGGCGTTTCATGGGTTCAGTTCCTGTCTTTAAGGTGGAGAGAGCCGAAGCCGACGAGGGCCTCGAAGTGAGGGATGAATCCTTCGCGGAAGTCTTTCTCGCAATGGACGGCGGCGACGTTGCGGCGGATGAAGTCGTAGAACAGACTGGGGATCTTGCGCTGCGCTTTGCCGAAAGCATCGGTCGCGGCGGCGTCGAGGAACTGAAATTGCGGGCGAAGCTCGGCCCATGTCGCGGATTTGGATTTGAGCCGGGTTTCGAGCGTCCGGCAGTGCCCGAAGAACCGCCGGATTTGACCGGTGGTGAGTTTAGGGTCGGCGTTCGCCATGGCGCGGATGAGCGGTTCGACGCCGTGCTGCTGCTGGTCGGGCAGGTGCTCATCGCCGGGGAGGCAGCGGCTGACGTACTGAACCTTGAGATTGCCGTCGTCGTCAAAGTAGCCGCCTTTGAGGTAGTCGGGCCAGTGGTTGGCAACCTTTTCGCCGGGCTGGTTGGCGCTCCGTTGAGGATCGCCACCACGCGAGCCGCCCCCTCGCTGGCCCGCGCCGCCGCCGGAGCGGCGAACACCACCGCCTCCAGTTTGTCCCTGTCGGTGCTGGTTCATATTCAGGCCTCCGATGAATGTCGTGTGGCGAGGATGGCGTAGCGTAAACTGGCAGCAGCGCGATGCGCGGCCGGGTTGTTCGGTTTATCGAGCATGTCGCGCAGGGCGTCCGCCATTTCGCGAGCGTCTCGTTCTCGCGCATCATTGGAACTTTTGGCAGGCCAGTTGCGCCCAATGTGGTAAGCCATATGAGCAGCCGTCATCGGCTCGTGGGCCTGCTCCATGAAGCTGAGCAGTGTCTGTAGCCAACCGCGTTGGATCACGCTCTGCTCCACCCAGTCGGCGAGTTGCTTGCCGTTGTCGATGATTCGTCGGTGGTCGGACCAATGCCAGCATGATCCCATCGTCGCGAACTGGTCTCGGCTCTTATCCCGGCCGGGAGCGGGTTCCTCCTTGGCTCGGTGCAGCAGATTCTCCGCTTCATCCGCAGCAAGACGGATTGGGAAGCGCGGCTTGACGATCGCCAGACCGGCGCTGATCGTTAAGCCAAGGTCATCGAACTCAGCCACAAAGGCCTCACGAAGGTAGGCGGCGAAGTCAAGTGCGATATCCCACGGACCCACCAACAGGATATCATCGCCGCCCGAAAACACCGTGTACAGTTGGGACCATCGCGGATTGTCCCGCATCTGCTGATCGAGTTCTTGAGAAAAGAAATGCTCAAGACGCTCACTCAGCTTTCTCAGAGGTTCGAGATCGTCAGCGTACTGCAAGACCCGTGAAACGGCCATCCCCAGGTAATCAGCGTCGGCCTTGAGGACACCGAGCATCGGGGCTCCGGCCGATTGCCGGGCCAAATCGACGAATTCGACGGCCCGATTGTGATGGGTCGGTATATGACGGGCGAGGCGACCGAGGTCTCGGACACGCACGTTCGGATTGTTCAGCGGTGTCGTGCCTAATTGAACCGAAAGACCCAAAACTTCGCGGGCTTGGCTGCGGCCGACTCCGTCAGATTGGTCAAAGATCACGAATCGCATATCCGGTTGCACGACGCTGCGCCCGAACTGCGCATCGCGCTCGGCCTCGGAATCGGTATCGGGCGGCGAACTCACCAATGCATCGGTTTGCCATCTGTCTGAGATTGCGGATAGCGACCAGCTTCGTAACTTGGCCCGCTGAAGCCCCCGACTCGCCTCGTTGAACTGACGGACCATATTCCGTGCACCGGAACTGGCGACCGAGTAACTCAATCGGAGTCTCCCGTGTGTCTCTCGGCAAAGCATCTCTTCGATTGCGCGGAATTCGTCTTCGATCAAGCGAAGCACGCCGTCCTCGTCTGGAACGTCGATCGCGATCTTGCCCGCTGCACTCATCAACAGAGAAGTATCGCCCAGCCCGCATGCCTGAAGTAGTCGGATAGCCAAGGCTTCCGAAACGAGCTGAATGTAGAGCGAGCGGAACCGGAGCGCGGCTGCTTGCTTGCCACCGGTCTCTCGGACGAGAAACAGGTACGTCTGTATACCCGAAAGGTCGGCCAGCAAAAGCATCAGTATCCATCTCCTAACGAGTGGTGATCGAAGTATAACAGGCCACGTCGCCGCGGAAGTAGCGGGCGAGTAGGCGGGCGTGAAGGCGGATCGCGGCCCGCCAGGAGCAGCGGTAGTCGAAGACGGGATGGGTGACGAGTTGATCGAGCCGGGCCTCGAATGCGTGGATGATGGCTTTGCGGCCGGCGGGCTGGAGAAGGCAGGCGGCGGCCGAGCGTTTGAAGTTGCGGGCGGTGACCATGCCGGTATTCAGTGCGGTGACGACGGCGGAATCGGCGATGAGTGGACGGAGCGGCTCCATGAGGTCCAGCGCCAGCGCGGGCCGGCCGTGGCGCGGCTGGTGGTAAAGCCCCCAGTGCGGTTCGAGTCCTTCGCCGATCAACGCCACGGTGCATTCCTTGACGAGCATGGCATAGACGAACGAGAGCAAGGCGTTGATCGGATCACGGGGCGGGCGGCGGTTGCGGCTGGTGAAATCCCATTCGGTGGACAGGTCGCGCGGCTTCAGCAGCGTGGCGAAGCTCTGGAAGTAGAGCCGGGCAAGCGAGCCTTCGAGGCCCAACAACGAGGCGAGCGAGTCCGCCTTGGCGGCGCGGCGGGTGAGATCGGCCATGTCGCGCAGCGTCGCGTCAGTCGGTTGGCCATTACGGCGCAGCAGCGTGCGCTGGTTGATCGCCTTGTCCACGACAAGCTGACGGGCGAAGGCCAGGCAGGTCGCGGGCTTCTGCACGGCTTGGAACTGCGCGGCCCGGTCGAAGGCGTTCTTCAGACCCAGGCCCGACGACCAACCATAGAACCAGTGACCGGTGGAAAGATAAACCACCGGCACGTCGGCTTCGCAGAGCAGGTGGAGCGTCTGGGTGGAGACTTGGACGTTGCCGCAGAGCACAAGCTGGGAAACGTCTTTGAGGCGCGCTGTGGCGATTTGTTCGCTGGCTTTGCGGATGACCAGCGTGTTGCCTTTCTTGCCGACGTATGCCCCTTGTTCCTGGACGTACAGCGGCGCGGCATTGTCTCGCGCGGGGTAGAGCCGTCGCACCGCACGTTCGGGCCCGCCGGTGTCACGGGGAACCTGTTGCAGGGCGAGGGTTTCATCGGGCATGCAGATACCGCAGAGCGAACAGCCGTGGCACTTGGGGCTGTCATCGAGCGGCGGTGGCATCTGTTGTGACGTCGCCGCCCGGCGGGCCTGGTGGATCAGTTCACGCGTGCGTTGTTCGAGTTCATCCGTGAATGGCACATCCACACGGGTGCGGGAGCCGGCGAAGTAGAGGACGCCATGGTCGCAGAGGTAACCATGCTCACGGAGCAGAAGGCCTTGTGCCATAAGCTGGACACGCTCGGGTTCGTAGGATCGCTCGGGGTTGTTGGGCACGCGCCCGCGCTTGGTCTCGACGGGGACGGCCTGCTCGTCCGCGGTGGCCACGAGGTCGAGCTTGGCGGTCAGGCCCAGCGCGTCGGAGCCCAGCGGCACGGAGCGGGCGATATCGGGCGGATCGTCGTCGCCTTGTGTGGGTGAGATCTCCGGATCATCGGCGTTGGCCTTGTCGCACTGCTCACCGCTGGCGTTCGGCAGCACGTGATCGAGTTGATCAACGCGGCGGTGGGTGTGTCGGCCTTCGATGGTATATGCGTTGTCGGCCCAGCGGCCCTCGACATGCATGAGGTGGAACAGCCGCGGGCAGTAGGCGTACTCGTTGAGCATGCGCAGGGGGAGAGGGTCGGCCCCGGAAGCAAGCACGGGAGCGGTGTTGGTGTCTGTCAGATTGTTCCCGGAATCGTTCATGGTTCAGGCTATGCGTTGGGCGGGGGTGAAGTTTCGATAGTAGGTGCTCGTCATAATCCGCTCGCAACGATAGATCGCTCCGATGCCCAGGCGATCAAGGTCTGTAAATTCGGGGTTTGCCTGATGTAGCTCGGGTAATGTCAGAAGCGAACGAACAAGATCGAGTGAAATCGGCCGAGTCCAAATGGGCCAAGTTAGACATTGCCGCTTTCCGTCGGGCCGGCCAAATGCAGTGGTGGCAACCTCAGGACCATCTGGGATTGTCAGTAAAAGTGGCATGGCCACCAAGGCAAGCCAATTACCGCCGCGAACAGATACTGTGCTTTCCTTGCTTGGGTTTATCCACTGGTGTGCGTATCCATGATGCTCCACGGGGTCCCACCGTAAGGCACAGTTTTCATCCTCGTGTTTCCACGAATCCGCCAGCGCGCTCTCAAGATTTTCATTGGTGGTTTGTTCGAAAATACGACGTGCGTAGGCAAGTAAGCCGTTGCCAGCCGAATCACCACTTCGGACCATGCGGAGTGCGGTATCTCGAAAACATCCCTTGTCGTCAACCGCAGATGGCACCCCAAGTGAGGACAACATATCAGTGTGGAAACGTTGCGTGGCTGTTGCATTTGATAAGGCGCTGATCATTTCATCTCGAAGCCGGTCAGCTTCAAATGGCAATCTGTTATCTAGGTTCCACAGATCCATGCCTGTCATGGAAAACTGTGTACGTAGATGCGTCACCAGGGAACTTAATTTTGTTGGTCCGTGCGTTAATCGCGGTGCCCAAGTCGCGCCAGCACGTTCCCAATGTATATGAATTGAAAACTCATGACTGGTGCCGAGATACAGAACACCCAGCGCCGCCAAGAACCCCAGCGGATTGGCGCCGTCGAGGCCGGGCAATAGCAGTCCGTCGGATTCAACTTGATTAGCAGGTGTGCTCATGCGTTCGCCTCCTCAGGTTGGCTGGAGTGTTCGTGGTCGTACTTGCCGGCTTCTTCTGCAGCGCTGGCCTGCTGGTCGGCGAGGCGGAGGACGGCTTCGAGGTAGGCCAGGCCCCACCAGCCGAAGCGGCGGGTCAGTGACCAGAATCGCCCGGCAATGCCGGAGTCCAAGCGATGCGAAGGGATGAGGTCAGTCCGCTGTTCGTGGGAGAAGGTAATGCTGCCGACTTCAATGGCGGGTAGTTCATCGTCGGGGACGACGGGCGCGAGCGGTCGCGCGTGGCCGTGGTGCGCAGCGATGAGGTGGAGGATCAGGTCGCGTTGCGCTGCGTCGTCGGGTAATTGCCCGCAACGTTCGGCGAGTTGCACGGAGAGCATCTCGTGGCGGAAGCCGGCGGGGAGGCCGGACCGCTCGCGGGCGGCAGTACGCTCAGCCGGCGAGGTCGGTACGCCGTCGGACTTGGCCAGTAGCGATGACGTGACCCCGGCAAGCAGCCATGCGTCGGTGCGATCGGTGCGGCGAAGCATGGCCTGGAAGCGTTCATCGGCCTTACCCAGGTCGTGAAGGTCAGCGGCGGTTTCGTAGGCTTTCGCCAATGGGCGGAGCGGCAGAGTATTGAATGATTGGCTGACCGTATCGCTGACATGTCCGGTGTGATCGACAAGCAAGATCGGGGCGTCGTGCTGGATGCGCGAGCTTCCGTCGTCTCCTTCATCCATCGACGGGATGAACCAGCCGGTGGATGACCCGAGACGGCTTCGCCCAGTCATCACGACGCCACGCTGATCGGGGTAGGCTTCGATCTGGAAGCCGTTGGACGCCAAGTGACGCAGTGTATTCTTGAGCGGGTCTCCATCACCCGAGATTGCATCTGCAGCCGCCCGCAGCATGGCAGACCATTCGGAACGGCTCGGCGGTTCGTCATGTTCCCCAGCGGCTGCGAAGAGCTTATCGAACACTTCGGATGCGGGGAGGGTTGCCCGCAAGGATGGATGCAGGCGAAGGGCCGGCCGGTCTCGGGCACGGGTGAAGGCAGTTTCTGCCATGTCGTTGATCGCAACCGGTTCCGAATCCTCTTGCGTGTCACCGGCCGGGGCGGGAACGGTGTGGGGCAGATGTCCCAGCCCCCGCGATGCTTCAGCCGAGGCGGGAAGAACAAGCGTATGACCGGGGCGCAGGTCGTCGGGCGATGCAATCAACGTGGTTGCTTGGCTACCTCGCCACAGCACGCCGGGATGTTTCAACGATGGCGTTTGGCGACCTTGACTCTTCTTATCTTCGTCTGTTTCACCAATTCCCAGCACATCGCCGTGGTCCTGCACCTTGTCCATCTGATCGGCGAGCCAGCGACGAGCGCGCGAGATCGGCAGGTTCATACACTCGGCCGCGGTCGGGGGCAACAGCGCGACCACGTCGCACCATTGATCCTGGGTGGGATGCTCGGGGCTATCGCCGATGTCGACGCGCCAGCATATCTGCACGTCTGGCTCGCTGCGTTGCGGACCGTGGATGAACAGGGACACGTCCGGGTCTGGCACGGGCTGCGGCGCGGTCTGGCACCAGAAGTCCACGTAGGCGGGCATCATGACCGGCGCGTTGAGCGAAGCGGACGGGGCGAGCAGGTTTTTCGGGGGGCGATCATCTTCACCGTGTTCGTGGAGCAGCGTGGCAAAGGCGTCGATGCCGAAGTCGATCGTACCGTCGGTCGCGTGTTCGGTGAGCCAATTCCAAGTTCGGGCCAGGGCGTTGCCGTAGATTGGGTCCAGAGGTTTGGAGTCATCGAGCTTTTCTTCGGGCTTGATGCCCTTAGTGTCAGCGAGAATCACGGCTGCTGATTCAATATCCCGCCCTGCCCGGTTCAGCCGGCCAAACCGCTGCCGCAGCGCATCCAGTGAGGCGCACTCGGTGATGAGCACGTCGAAGTCGTAGTCGGCCCCGACTTCGAGGCATTGCGTGGCGATGATGAAACTGGGCTTTTCAGTGACCGTCGGACGCTCGGGTCCGACGAGCGAGCGCAGGCGATCGGCCTGCTGGTCGCGGTCAATCGGACGCATAGAGCCGATGACCAGTTCGATGGTGGCTTCGCTCGCCACTTTGCGCTTTTTGTCGCTTGGTTCGGATTGAAGCAAGCAAAGCTGTTCGTAGATCACCCTCGCGCTGGCGATGCGGTTGACGATGATGCCCACCGCAATCGGCTTGCCGCTGTTGAGCGACCGGGCGATGGCGACGGCCTCCTTGGCGACATCTTTCGCATCGCGTAGTTCGGCCGGTTTTGAGGCGGTGAGGCGAGAGAGCAGTGGCAGCTTCGGATCGCGATCATCTTCGTCGAGCTCGATCACGCCGCGTTGAATCATCTCTTCGTTCGGCGTCGCGGTCATGGGCACCACCGTGACGGGCCTGATACCGATGGGCTGCTCGGCCCACTTCTGCGGATCGAGATAACAATGCACCTGTTCCAAAGTCTGGCGGAACGGCTCGCTGATGTGGGCCTCGTCGAGGAGGATGAGCGAGTCGTGGGCGATCAACGCCGCCTGAATCGGCGCGGCATTGGGCGAGACGCCGTAGCCGCGGAACAGCAGGCGGGAGCCGAGCTGGTCGAGCGTCGTGCAAACGATGGTGGGCTGCGTGATGGAGCGTGCCCAGCGGTTGTCGCGGTAGATGCCGCCACGCAGTTCGATCGCGTCGAGCGGAGGGACGCCGTCGCCGGCGGACGTGCCCGCGATCGTTCTTAGCGCAGACGCAACCCTTCGCAAGACCGGGTCGCCGGCCTGGGCGTTTTGCTCAGCTTCCCATATCCGCTTTGCGATCTGCCGTGCGCGGGTGTAGGCCTCATCCACAATCACACGGCGGTTCACACAAAAGAACAACCGGCGCGGCGCGGTCCGTTCTGCGACAGGCAGCGATGCCTGGCTTGCTAACGCGAAGATGGCGATGTCAATACACGCGGTCTTGCCGCTGCCGGTCGGCAGGTCGATCGCTCCGGGCCAGTCGCCGCTCACTGCACGCTCGGCCAGTCGGCATTGCCACGGGTACGGCGGGTTATTATGCAGGGCCTGAAAGTATGCGTCGAACTGCTCCAGGGTGATCGGATCCATCATCGCGCCTCCCACGGCTTGAACAGCCCATAACCCATATATCGCCCCGCCCCCAGAATCACAGGCCCAACGATCGGCTCGGCGAAACTCAACCAGGCGTGTACCTGTGGGCGCGATGCATTTGTGCCCTTGGCCGGGTAGAACGGGAAGCCGTCACCCAATGCTGCGCTACTTCCTGCCGTTGCCGGCTCCCCGCGCAGCGGCCGACGCTTACCTACCGCACGCGGCCCACCCCGGTGCCAGCATGTCGTGTCGATATCCACCTCTAACGGCTCGGGCAAGCCGATCCGGACGCATGCGTTGCGAAGAATCCCTGCCACCTCTTCAATCCATCCTGCACGATCGTTTGTCCGGTCAGACTTGGGGAACCGATCCAGCACCACCGGCGTCACGCTCGCCCAAGTCTTCGCTCCCGACGGGTGCAACGTCCAGGTCTCGGGCTGCATCGCCCTACGCGGCTCACGCCAGTCACGTTTTTTTATTGTCCACACGCCCAGACGACCAAGCGTAAGCTCGACTTCCTCCGGTTGACCATCGCTTTTCATCAGCAACGGACCGAGCACTCGGCCGCGTTCGCGTCGATCGACAGATCGCGGAAACACCAACCCCACCCCCAGAAGATGGCCATCGGCATGCTCATGGCCGACATCCGGCAGGGGCACGAACGCTAAGTGCCCCGAATCATCATCGCACGGCGAACCGTCGGTTTGATGCCCGCTGACCCACGGCGGCACAGGCTGGATGCCGCTCGCCTTCATCACCGCGCCACGCAGTGCCCGTGTCACCGCTAGCGTCGAGACCGCCGGCAACCTCGGGCCACCGGTCTGCGTCAGCACCAGCAGGTCGGTATCGAAAAGACTCTGCGCTTGGCCGTCAACGGCCTTGATAGCATCCGCCTTGCGATACCCCGACCACAGGCCAATTATCGGGCGAACCGGCGGTCTAGGTACGATGTCAGAAAGCTGCTCACCAAGCGCTTCGATTTCTGCGTCGATCGCCGCTTTGCGCTGTTTGGCCCCCTTACCTTTGACCGCCTTCTTGGACGCCTTGAGGGCATCGACCTGCTCGGTGATCTCGGCGTGCTGACGACGTGCGGCTTGCCCGTACTGTTCGACCAGCATCGCCAGCATCCCCGCCGAGATCGACCTTGTGTGTTGATCAGCAAGTTGCTCGTCCGGAATCAGACGCTCCCCGGTCGAGTTGTTGAGTCTCGCGTCGTCCGCTACCCACATCCGTACCAGCGAGGAGGAATGCCCGATGCGCGTAACCCTGCCGCAGAGCCGATCCAACGCCTCGCGGTGCTGCTCAATGCCTTTGGCCTCGGGCCAGTACATGAAGCAGGTCTCGTTACCAATGTATCGTCGGGGGAACTTTCTTTCTTGGCGAATCCGAGAGATGGCCGGTGCTGACTGTAACCAAGCTTGCTTTTTAGATGGAAAAGTATCGCTGGCCTTATTGCCATTTACCGGCACGAATGTCTTAACCGATAACCGTTCACTCGAAGCCTGGCTGGCTGGCAAGCACAACTCCGGATCGCCCAGCGTCTCCAGCCAGCGCAGCGCTTCGCCTTCGGCGGCATCTTCACCCGTCTCGAACCACGCAGCCGCCATGGCCATGAACACCCGGCCCGGGTGTGGGGGCCACTCCGCACGCTCCCGGTTGCTCGGGTCCGTCGCGACCGCGTAGCCGGTCAGGTATTCCCAGCCGATCGTCAATCCGGGCATCACGCACCCCCTTCACCGGCTTCATCACCCTGTTTGGCCGCAAGCTGCTGGCTTTTGACCACCAGCTTCACCAGTTGCTGCGATGGCGTGAGCATCAGCGGCTTCTCGCGCCACGGCAAACCGACCTGCTTGGCGGCCTCCACCGCGGCGTTGAATAATTCAACCGCGTCGTCAGCGTGCAGCACGAACGAGCCGCCGGTTTTACGGTCCAGCAGGTCCCACGTCAGGTCCGCCTCGGGGTATAGTAGGCACCGCGAACGCAGGTCCAGCCCCGCATCATCGGCCAGCGCCGCCGCCAACAGCCCCATCGCCGCGAGCACGGTCCGGGCCGCGTTGTCGCGCTCCGTTTGTTCTTTGCTCGCCTTCCACGATTCACCTTTGAGCGGGAACCGCAGCCGCCGCAAAGCCGGCAGGGAGATCACGGTCTTTTGCTCGGCCGAGGCAATCGTTACGCCGCCGGCTAGGTATTCCCCAGTCTCGCTATTACGCTTGGAGAGTGAAGGAGGAAAGTTACTATGGTTAGCCTCAGAAGGCCGGCCTTGATCCGGATATCTGTCATCTCCTGGCTTATGGGCAACGTCCTTACCCTTGCCGTCTTTCTTGTAGAGAAGTTTCTTGCCTGTTGGTTTCCCTTTTGCCAGTTCATCCAGCGCTTCATCGGGGTTGAGCGTCCAACCCCCATTGGCGGTTCGATAAAGCGGCCCAGCGTTCTTCTGAATCCCCAACGGATCAATCCGGCTGCTTGTCTTCACGCCATACACCGCGTCGATCCCCACGATCTCGCTGACCATCGCCCGCTCAAACTTCGCGCCCAAGCCGCCTTTCGGCCCTGTCGAGTCCCACATGCCAAACAACAACGCCGTCGGGCACAACTCAAAGAGCGGCGTGGCATTTTGAGGGCTCACGCGATCCACCTCGCGGCCAATGTCCGACTGACGGAACGGTGTGCCATCCAGCAGGCTATCGCGCAGGATCGCATCCGCGATCCGGTGGGGCGCTTGCAGCGAACTGACCTTGCCCACCGGGTCTAGTAGCTGCATTTCCTCATCCTGACCGTCTCCGGGGAAGTACGGCTCGAAATTCACTTCGATCACCGGCAGCTTCACCCGCCCACCATCCACCGCCTGCTGCAACGCCTCTTCCATCCGGTTGGCCTGGCTCTGCACGCTGTCGAGCAGCACACAATTCACCGGCTCATCCCGGCCGGGCAACCGACGTTTCTCGGTCGCATACACCGCGCCGCTGTACGTCGGCGGAAAAACCTTGTCGCCCTCCCCGCCCGCCGGCTGGAGTGCGGCCTTACAACGAAAAGCCGCCGCCCGCCCCATTACTGCCTCATTAAGCCGATCGAGTGTGAGTTGTTCTGTCATTGCACGCTCCTTGTAAAAGTTCAATCGCTGCCACACCGAGTCAACAGACGCTCCGACCTACGCCTCAGTCGAGTTCTTGAACACTCGCCCGCTGTCCCGAACGATGCTGCATGTTTGATCGAAAACCTATCGCCATGAGTGTTCCCCGTCGACCAACCTCAATCGACCACCGTACATCTGACCTACATTGCCGAGTTTCGTCAAACGAGCATCCGCGAGTGGGCTGACAACGTCCTGTCAGTGACGACGGCACGGTTTTGCGAAGGGCGCGAGGGCCGCCGGTGCGCGGGCAACCGGGTGCGACCCAATCGAGCGATTTGCCAACAAGGTGCCGAAACCTACCAGGCTACGACGCTGTTGGCGGCTGACCAATCAGCAGACTTCTCGCGGTGCGTACCCCTGCCGCGCAGCTGCCACTGAGCACGCCACACAGCGAACTGCGTCGATGGGGACACGCATGGGCCACAAGTGGATGGCGAAGGAAATGGTCGGGCTGACGCCTCGATGCCAGCGACGTGCCCCGCCAAGTATGTTAGGGTATTGACAGGGTAACTGTCACCGAACATACTGCTATCTTTCATCTGCCGTTGACCAAGGAAAGCATGGTCGAAACAGCCCGCATCAGGGAAGCGGCACGGCGGATCGGCTCCCGTCCATCATTCATGGCGGGCTTTCGGAAAGGTACTCATGATGAGCCAACTGAAGCGGTTCCACCGACTCAAATCACTGTCGGTGATTGGCGGGTTCCTGGATGGTCTGAGCGTAGATTTCGCCGACGGGCTGAACTGCCTGATCGGCCCCCGTGGGACGGGCAAGACCACCATCCTGGAGTTCGTTCGCTACGCGCTGGACGAGTTTCCCCGGGACGATGGCGGGCAGGCCCGAAAGCGCGTCGAGGCCCTGGCACGCAGCAATCTCGGTGACGGGCGCATCCGCCTGGCCCTGGAGACCCGGGATGGACTGGAATACACCATCGACCGTAGCGCCAGCGGTGAGCCGATGGTCCTTACGGCCGAAGGCCAGCCCACGGACGTGCGGATCAACTCGGCGGGCATCTTCAGTGCCGACATCTTCAGCCAGAACGACGTCGAGAATATCGCTGACAGTCCGCAATCGCAGCTGGAGTTGATCGACCGGTTCGCCGCCGGCGAGATCGCCGCGATCAACCGCCAGGCTGTGAGCCTGCGCACCAAGCTCGAAGCGAACACCAACGCCATCGTATCACTCGACCAGCAGATGCGCGGCTTGGAGAACATGGTCGGCGAGCGCGAAGCGGTCGAGGCGAAGCTCAAGAACCTGGCGTCCGACCAGGATGACGAGACGAACGAGGAGATCGACACCGCTCAGCAGCAACGTGCGCTGCGGGGACGCGAGGAACAGACGCTCAAGGAGGCCGGTGAGGTCTTGCAGCATTACGGCCAATGGATGGATGAAGCCCAGGGCCAGTTCCGGGTGCGTGTCGATGGCGCATTCGAAGACGAGATTCTGAACGGTCCCAACGGGCAACTGGTCCAGGCCATCCACACCGCACTCGTCCGCGTGGGTGATTCGCTGGATCGGATGTTCCAGAGCGCCGCCAGCGAGATCGACGAAGGCAAAGAGGAACTCGAGGGGAAGGCAACAGAGCTTCGCGAGGCGCATCGTGTGCAGGAACTGGCCTTCCGCGACCTGCTCACCAAGCACAACCAGGCCCAAGGCATCGCCACCGAACGTGCGGAGTTAGAGAGAAAGCGTAACGAGCTGCTGGCCATGGAGCGCCGAACGAACGAGCTCAAGCAGAAGCTGGATCAGCTCTACCAGGAGCGCAGCGACCTGGCGGACCAGATGCGCGGCCTGTGGGAAAAGCGGTTCGCCGTGCGTCAGAAGATCGCCGAATGGATCACCGAGGGGGCGGCGTCGCCGATCCGCGTTCAGATCGACCAGTGCGGGGATCGCTCGGCCTACGAGCAGGCACTCGCCGGATGGCTCAAGGGCTACGTGCCGCATTTCAACCCGGCGGCGAAGAAGATCGCCGAGTACATCCCGCCGGCCGATCTGCGACGACTCGTATGCGATGGGTGTGTCGATGAACTGCAGGCCCAGGCCGAGTTCAGCGGCGACCAGGCGGCCAAGGCCATGAAGTCGCTGTGCCGTCTTGAGGCCCTACTTGAATTGGACGCGATGGAACTGGCGGACCTGCCGCGGATCGAACTGCTGGAGGGCGAGCAGTGGCGCAACTCCCTGGAGCTGTCGACCGGCCAGAAATGCACGACCATCCTCCCGATCCTCCTGCTGGAGAGCCACAACCCGCTGCTGATCGACCAACCCGAGGACAACCTCGACAACCGCTACATTTTCGACACCGTGGTCAACGCCATTCATCGCGTAAAGGCCAACCGTCAGATCATCCTGATCACCCACAATCCGAACATTCCCGTGCTCGGCGAAGCGTCGCAGGTCGTCGTTCTGTCCAGCAACGGCGAGCGCTCGCACATCGCCAATCAGGGCACCGTCGACGACTGCAAGAACGAGATCATCAACCTACTCGAAGGTGGCAAGGAGGCCTTCGTCAGGAGAAGGGACCGGTACAACTACTAATGGGTGAACGGATTCAAACCCAGATTGAGGGCGCGGTCGCCGCGCTACGCGCCGATCCCGATGCGCTGTCGGTGTCGGCACGCCGGGATGCCGCACGCCAGGCGGGCGAGATGCTGTTGGCCGGCGGCACAGACCAATGTGCAGTGGACCTGCTGGAATTGCTATCCGGCGACGCCGATTGGTCCGTGCGGCTGGAGGTCGCCAGGCACCTGCACCTGCTCGACGATGAGGTCTGCAGCCGGCTCGCCGCGACGCTCCAGCAAGACCGCAACAGCTACGTCCGCAGCCACGCCGCCCGCAGTTTGACCCGGCAACGTAAGGCGAGCCGGACGTCAAGCCGCAAGCGGTCCGAGAGCAGCGGGTACGGCGATCAGATGGACGTGCTCTCACGCCAGCACGGCAAACACGTGGCCATGAAGGTGATGGCGCTGGCCGACCAGCGATTCGCCACGCTCACTGATCGCGTGGGCCACGACGTGCGGCGGATTCTCACGACGCTGTCGGCGAATGTCGCAGCGCTTGAACGCGAGCAGGGAACGACGGAGCGGATTGCATCGATCAGCGAGGACGTCCTTTTCCTGCGACACACCGTCGATGCGATGGAGCAGTACAGCAAGCCGGTGCCCGAGCAGCGCAACCCCGAAGACCTGCGGCAGATGATCGACCAGGCCGTTGAAAAGGCCATGGCCTGTATCGTGGAACTGGGGCACGATCCGCAGGCGGTGAAGGTGTCAGTGAAGGAGGTGCCGACGATCCGGCCTCGCGTCGCACGGAGGCTGATCGTGATGGCGCTAACCAATGTCATCCAGAACGCCCTGGAGAGCTTCGCCGATCGGCAAGTCGACGCTCTGCGGGCGGGCCGCGTGGAGATCGAGGTCGCCGTCGATGGCTATGAAACCCGAATCATCGTTCGGGATGACGGCCCGGGCATGGAGCCGGAGGTCCTGAAATACCTTGAGCCGTTCATGCCGATCGGTCCGAACAAGGCCAAGCGGTCCAGTTCCGGCTGGGGCTTGAGCCTGGTCCACAAATACATCACCGCTCACGGTGGCGACGTGGCCATCAGCAGCGAACTCGGCCAAGGCACGACCATCGTGCTTGCGTTACCCATGCGCGATTCAGCGGGGGGAGACGACGAATGAAGGTGTTGATTGTTGAAGACGACGCCAAGATCAAGTCCGAGGCCATCGACCCATGGCTGGACTCACTGGGCTTCGATAGCGACTGGGCGCAGTCGCAGGAGGAGGCGAATGGGCTGCTGGTCGCGAACGAGTACGACCTGATCTTGCTGGACCTAAAGATTCCCTCGCGCCCGGGCGGCCAGGATGTGCCCGAGTTCGGGAAGAACCTGCTCAAGCAGATACGCGCGCGCAAGGGTCGCGATGTGCCGGTGATCCTGATCACCGCGGAATACCAACACTGCGTTGACCTGATGATCGAACTGCAGGAGATCGGCATCGACGGCAGCATCGCCAAGCCGTTTCCGACGACCGGTCGCACGTTGGCTGTGGTGATCGAAGACGTGCTCTCACGGCATCAGCAGTTCCGCATGTCGACCGCCGGAAGCGATGACCAGCCACTCACGCCCTTCGATGGGGCTGTCCTGGCCTACCACCCCGGCCACATCGATCTGGGCGGCGTGACGATCTGCGAGAAAAGCCGGCGCGGTAATGCATGGCAGATTCTGCAGGCGCTAGGACAGCGAGACGAGCGTGGCAAGCCCGTCCACCTTCAAAGCACGGCCCTC
>CAZUHK010000039.1:15592-18549 GCA_964620345.1 uncultured Planctomycetaceae bacterium | reverse complement strand
CCGGCACGCCCAAGGGCGTGATGCTCACCCACCGCAACCTGCTGACCAACGTGCGCGACTCGATCGCCCACGCAGGCCTGCGCGAGGCCGACGGGTTCATCGGTGTCCTGCCGCAGTTCCACTGCTTCGGCCTGACCGCGCTGACCCTCATCCCGCTGTACATGGGCGCTCACGTGATCTACAGCGCGCGGTTCGTGCCGACCAAGCTCGTCAAACTCGTGCGCGAGCATCGGCCCGAGGTGTTCATGGCCATCCCGGCGATGTACCACGCCCTGGCGAACCTGAAGAACGCCGGGCCGGACGATTTCAAGTCCATCCGCCTTGCCGTCAGCGGCGCCGAGCCGTTGTCCGCTCAGGTGCGCCAAGCATTCCTCGAAAAGTACGACGTGAAAATCCTCGAGGGCTACGGCCTGACCGAGACTTCGCCGGTGGTTTCATGGTCGCTGCCGGGGAACCACAAGGACGGCGCGGTCGGCCCGATCCTGCCCCACGTCGACGTGCAGATCATCGATCCCGAGGGCAACCGCCTGCGGCGCGGCGAGCAGGGCGAGGTCATCATCAAAGGCCCCAACGTCATGGCCGGTTATTACAACATGCCCGAGCAGACCGATGATGTGATCGACGCCGACGGCTACTTCCACACCGGTGACATGGGCATGATCGACGCCCAGGGCCTGCTGCACATCACCGGACGGATCAAGGAGATGATGATCATCGGCGGAGAGAACGTCTTCCCGCGCGAGATCGAAGAGGTGCTCAGCCGCCACCCGTCGGTCGCCGCGGCGGGTGTGATCGGCCGGCAGGATCCCAGCCGCGGCGAAGTACCCGTCGCGTTCGTCGAGATCGTCGAGGGCGAAGACTTCGACGCCGACAAGCTGCGCCGGCACTGCCGCGAACACCTCGCGGGTTTCAAGGTGCCCAAGGCGATTCACCAGATCGACGAGTTGCCCAGAAACCCCACGGGCAAGGTGCTGCGGCGCGAGTTGCGAGGCCTGATCGAGGGGGAATGACGCTTTGTTTCACGGCGTACGCTCGTTGCCCGCATGGGCTTCAGGCGTCTGGGTCAGATCGTGGTAGAACGCCTCGGCCGGGATTTCGCGCAGCTCCGCGGCGCCCGGGGGCTGCCACCGAACCGACAGCACCGCCTCGCGGCGATGGTTCTCATATTGCACTTCGAGGGGCGTGAATCCTTTGATCAGGTACACCCGTGCTTTGTTGTGGTGGGAGCCCTCGAGCACGGTCTGCTGTTCGATGTCGATGCGTACCTTATGGGCCGCGTAGACCGACAGCACGTACCACCCGCTCTGAGGCGCCTTCAGCCAGCCGTACCACCGCGCCGCGAAGTCCGGCGCCACGCCGCGGTGCGGGTGGCGTTCGCCCCAGTTGTGCGTCAGCGTTGAGTCGATCACCGTCGCCGCGGGGTTCTGATAGCGATAGTCGTTGTAATACACCCCCAGCAAGCCCGGCAGAAGGCGAACCTGTCCCAGTGCGATCGTGTCGTCCCCCGCCGCCCGCTCCGCGACGACCTTGCGGGTCAGCCCGCTGAGGTTCGGCAGCGCCAGCCGGTACCAGAGCCGCGCTCGCGTATAAAGCGCCGCTCGCGCTTCGTTCGCCGTCGCTTGCTCAGCCAGCGCCCAATAGTCATCGCCCAGTTGCTTCTGCATCGCCGCATCACCGGGCGACGCCAGGTCGCGGTCGGCCAGCTTCGCCCACGCCGCATCGCCGCTCTTGAGCAGGTGCGGCAGGGCCTTGTCCCAATCGCCTTCGGTGTAGGCGTGAAACAGACCGATCGCCAGGTTCGCCGCCGGGTCGTCGGGCGTTTGCTCCAGCGTCCGGCGCGCCTCGGCCAGCTTCGCGTATTCCACACGCAACCTGTTCAGCCACGCGGTCTTCTCATTGATCCGCTCGGCCAGCATCCGGTCGCGCGACTTGATCGCACTGGAGCGGATGATCGGCAGCAGCCGCTGGACGTCCTCGTATCGGCTGGCGTCGATCGCCGCCTCGATCGCCAGCATCGCCCGCTCGACGAACAGGCGATGCTCCTCGGGCCGGCCCACCGCACGACTCAACGTCGGCAGCACCTGGATCGACATGTCCACCAGGTCCACGTCGTACGCGCCGCTCATGTGCTGCATCACCGTGAACGCGTAATCCGCGTCGCCGGCCAGCGCCGCCAGATCGCGGGCCTCGCTGAGCAGGGCGTACCGGCCGACCGGATCGTCGCGCGTCCGCCGCGCTTCGTGGAACAGCACCCGCGACAGTTGCGCCCGGTCCTCCGAAGTCCGCTTGGCGTATTCGGTTTCGTACAGCTTGTGAAGCTGCTCGACCGCCGCCTCGATCGTCGCTTCGTCGGGCACCTCGCGCGGCCCGGCCCACGCCGCCACAGCGACCATCGTCGCCAACGCTGTGACCAGAAACTTCATTCGCATCGTTCGACTCCATTCATTAGAGCGTGCTTACATCCTCGGACGCCCGCCAACCCCATGCAAGTTCACGACGCGCGCCGTTGCGTCGCTGACCGCCCGAGGGGGGGCAGCTCGGCTCTCTCGGAGCCAAGTCGTTGTACATGCGTCGCTTATCACCGGGCCGCCGGGGTGACCGCCCCTGACCGCCCGGTCATCGTGCCGCGGCGGTGGCCGTAGCGCCGCGCATGCCGACTCGATCGCGGGGCGCGGGGCGGACCCGACCGCGTGGCCCGATGAGATGTTCAGAATCAGGCGCATCCTCACAAGGGGGGCGGTGCGCCTTGCATGGGCGCGCGGCCGCGTCGCTGTGGCCGGGCCCATCGCAAGCGCTGCTCGCGCAACCCCCGCGCCGGTTGACGCTTGGGCGCGAGTGAAAAAATTATGCTTTCGCGCCGGACCGTCGCCCTCGGCGCCCCGCGCCGCGCGCCGGGCCATCGGCGGGTTGTCACCACCGCGGCCGATGGATAGAACGGCGCGTCCGCACGCTCACCG
>CAZUHK010000039.1:0-15582 GCA_964620345.1 uncultured Planctomycetaceae bacterium | reverse complement strand
CACCATGGCGATCCGCGTCACGATCTGGCACGAGTACCGGCACGACAACCCCAACGGCCCCAAGCCCAACGCGACCTGCTGCGAGCTGTACCCCCAGGGCATGCATGTCGCCCTCCAGCAAGGCCTCGAGGAACTGCTCGGCGATGAGGTGAGCATCACCCTCGCCACGCTCGATCAGGACGAGCAGCACGGCCTGAGCGACGAGCTGCTGGCCAACACCGACGTGATGACCTGGTGGGGCCACTGCGCCCACGGCGAGGTGAAAGACCCGATCGCCGCGAAGGTCGCCCAGCGCGTCCGCGAGGGCATGGGCCTTGTCGTGTTGCACAGCGGCCACTACGCCAAGCCCTTCAAGATGCTCATGGGCACCAACTGCCACCTCAAGTGGCGCGAGGCCGCGGAGACCGAGCGGCTGTGGGTCGTCAGCCCCGGCCACCCGATCACCGCGGGCCTGGGCAACGACCACATCCAGCTCGACCGCGCCGAGATGTACGGCGAGCACTTCGACATCCCCGACCCCGATGAGCTGGTATTCATCAGTTGGTTCGAGGGCGGCGAGGTGTTCCGCTCGGGCTGCGTCTGGAAACGCGGCGCGGGCAAGGTCTTCTACTTCCGCCCGGGCCACGAAACGTTCCCGCTGTATTTCGATCCCGAGATCCGCCGCGTCATCGCCAACGGCGTGAAGTACGTCGCGCCCGCCGTGGGCAACAACGCACCGCTGCGGCCCAGCGGCAAAACGCCCTACGATGGCGCCAACCCCGGCGCCCCCGACGGCGGCGTCGTCCCTTACCGCGATGGCTCGCCGTGCATCAAACAACCCCTGAGCGAAATCAAAGCCCAGCACGACGTCGACGAGTCGATCCACTGACACCGCCGCTTGCGGCTTCGCGCTGCTTCGTCGCCCCAAACGGACGCTACCCGTCCAGCAACTCAAGCAGCGGCCGCGCATCACTCAGGTTCGCTACGACATGATCCGCACCCGCGGCTCGCAGGGCATCGAAGGCGTACCGCCCGGTGGCGACGGCGAAAGACGTACACCCCGCATCGCGCGCCGCGGCGATGTCGCGCGGGGTGTCGCCGATGACGATGACATCGCGGCGTTGCAGGCCGTTGCCGTGCGCCGCGTGGTAGCGGTCGATCGCCAGGTCGATCAGTTCGTGGCGGAGGTCCGCTTCGCATCCGTAGGCGCTGGGGCCGAACGCCGAGGTGTCGTAGCGGGCCGCGGCGAGCTTGATCTTCGCCGTCTGGCGGAAGTTGCCGGTCACGATGCCCTGCCTGACGGCGGGGTGCTCGGCGAACCGCTGCACCAACTCACGGGCGCCGGGCAGGACGGTCATTCGATCGGCCTCGGCCGCGAGGCGTTCGCGCACCGCGTCGGCGAAGGCGGTGCGGAAGCGCGACCAGTGTTCGTCGTCGAACACCACGCCGGCCCGGTCGAGCGCGAGCTTGAACAGCGCCCGGTCGACCTGCCCGCCGAACTCGATGCCCGCGAGGTCGAAGCGTTCGCCGAACAGTGCGCGGCCCACGTGCTGCATGTACTCGCAGCCCGAGAATCCGGTGTAGAGGAGCGTGCCGTCGATGTCCCAGAGCAGCAGTTTCATCGGGCCGATTGTACGCCGGGCCCGCCGGCGGGGCGGGGCGATTGAGCGCGGCGGGTGTGAACTGCGGATGACGGTCGGGCGTAGGGAGGGTGGCGTCAAACGGCCAGTTCACTCATGACTTGACGCCCGCGTGCCGAAGGGTAGAATGCCGGGTTCAACTGGAGGTTCACCGAGCGTATATGCTTCTCAAGCAGTTGATTGACACCCGCGGTTAGCAGGCCGATTCACCGGACGACCCACAGGGGCCGCGGCGAATGCCTGCGGCCCCTTTCGCTGGGGCACTGTCCGGCGTGTCATAAAAAAATTAAACACAATCGCCCTTGGTGGTGTTGACAGGGTGGGATGTGTGGGTACCATACGCGGCTCGCTTCGAGTCGCCGATCACGGCTTCGGCCGTGGCCGACGACCCGCAGCCAGCGGGCGAGTCCGACAGGGCTCGGCTCTTTGACAAGTGGATATTCCGAATGTCGCAAAGCAAGTTTGTGAGCGGCTCTGAGGAAAGACCGTGACTTTTGCTTAGGGGTCACGGTCAACGTAGTGAAGCATCGGCCTTGGGTCGATGTGACCAAGTTACTCAGGGCACGTGGTGGATGTCTTGGCGTCGAGAGGCGATGAAGGACGTTGGAGCCTGCGATAAGCTCAGGGGAGCTGGCAACCAAGTGTTGATCCTGAGATTTCCGAATGGGGAAACCCACCCGCAAGGGTATCCCTGGCTGAATGCATAGGCCAGGGAAGCGAACCTGGAGAACTGAAACATCTCAGTACCCAGAGGAAAAGAAAGAAACCTCGATTCCGTAAGTAGCGGCGAGCGAAACCGGATTAGCCGGTAGCGACGTGAATGGGATGGAAAGCCCAACCAAAGAAGGTGATAGTCCTGTCGCGGCGTAGCCGGTGAGCCCTAGAGTAGCACGGAGCTCGTGAAACTCCGTGTGAACATGGGGGGCCCACCCCCCAAGGCTAAATACTCCTCGACGACCGATAGCGTATCAGTAAGGCGACTGAATGATGAAAAGCACCCCTGTTAGGGGAGTCAAAAGTACCTGAAACCGCGTGCCTACAAACAGTCGAAGCCCTTTAAGGGTGACGGCGTGCCTTTTGCATAATGAGCCAACGAGTTAGCCTCTGTGGCAAGGTTAAGTCCTACCCGGACGGAGCCGAAGGGAAACCGAGTCTTAAACGGGCGCCTAGTCGCAGGGGTTAGACGCGAAACCGAGTGATCTACCCATGGCCAGGTTGAAGGGAAGGTAACACTTCCTGGAGGACCGAACGCACCAACGTTGAAAAGTTGGGCGATGAGCTGTGGGGAGGACTTAAAGTGTTATCAAACTCGGAGATATCTCGTTCTCCTCGAAATAGCTTTTGGGCTAGCGTCGTGTTACAAGCGCTGGGGGTAGAGCTACTGGATGGGGATGGGGGGCTACCCGCCTACCCACTCCAACCAAACTCCGAATACCAGCGCTCTCTGTCACGGCAGTCAGACTGCGGGTGATAACATCCGTGGTCAAGAGGGAAACAACCCAGACCGCCAGCTAAGGTCCCCAATCTCTGCTTAGTTCTTAAGGAGGTCAGACTCCACCGACAACCAGGATGTTGGCTTAGAAGCAGCCATCATTTAAACAACGCGTAATAGCGGACTGGTCGAGGAATTTGGCGCCGAAAATGATCGGGAATAAGTTGAGAACCGAAGCTGCGGATTTTATGGTAGAGGAGCGTTCCTGTCGGCTTTGAAGCGAGTGCGGTGACGCCTCGTGGAGCGTCAGGAAGTGCTTATGTTGGCTTGAGTAACGATAAACCAGGTGAAAATCCTGGTCGCCGAAAGCCTAAGGTTTCCTGGGGAAGGTAATTCCGCCCAGGGTTAGTCGGCCCCTAAGGCGAGGCCGAAAGGCGTAGTCGATGGGAAGCAGGTTAATATTCCTGCACCGCCGTGAAGTGACGGATCTCTGAAGTGAGTCAGCCGATTAGAAATGGCTGTCCCGCAAGGGCGAGGGCGATTGGATCCCGAAGCTCGTGGATGAGGTTCCAGGAAATAGCTCACGGGTACGACCGTACTAAAACTGACACAGGTAGGCGTGGCGAATAGCCTCAGGCGCTCGAGAGAACCGTGGTTAAGGAACTAGGCAAATTGACCCCGTACGTTCGCAATAAGGGGGCCCTACTCGCAAGAGAGGGCGCAGAGAATAGGCTCTGGGAACTGTTTATCAAAAACACAGCACGATGCTAACTCGCAAGAGGATGTATATCGTGTGACGCCTGCCCAATGCTGGAATGTTAAGGAAGTCGGTTAGCTTCGGCGAAGCTGGCAACCAAAGCACCAGTCAATGGCGGCCGTAACTATGACGGTCCTAAGGTAGCGAAGTTCCTTGTCGGGTAAGTTCCGACGCGCATGAATGGCGTAATCACTGGAGCACTGTCTCAACCACGGACTCGGTGAAATAGAATTGCCGGTGAAGATACCGGCTACCCGCGGCAGGACGGAAAGACCCCGTGGACCTTTACTGTAGGCAGGTATTGGCCACGACTGCCAACTGCGTAGGATAGGTGGGAGGCGCTGACGTCCGGGTTCAGGCCCGGATCGAGCCAACCTTGAAATACCACCCTGTTGACCGTTGTGACCTAACCTTGTCCCGTGAATCCGGGCGAGGAACAGTGCTTGTTGGGCAGTTTGACTGGGGCGGTCTCCTCCTAAATCGTAACGGAGGAGCGCAATGGTCGGCTCAGTACGGTTGGAAACCGTACGCAGAGTGTAAAGGCACAAGCCGGCTTTACTGCAAGACATACCCGTCAAGCAGTTAGGAAACTAGGCCTTAGTGATCCTGTAGTCCCGTGTGGAAGGGCTATAGCTCAACGGATAAAAGGTACCCCGGGGATAACAGGCTGATCTCCCCCGAGCGTCCATAGCGGCGGGGAGGTTTGGCACCTCGATGTCGGCTCATCGCATCCTGGGGCTGAAGGCGGTCCCAAGGGTTCGGCTGTTCGCCGATTAAAGCGGTACGCGAGCTGGGTTCAGACCGGCGTGAGCCAGGTCGGTCCCTATCCGCCGTGGGCGTACCAACATTGACCGGAGTCAACATTAGTACGAGAGGATTGTGTTGGACACACCCCTGGTGCGTCAGTTGGTCCGCTAGGGCCATCGCTGAGTAGCTAAGTGTGGCAGGGATAACCGCTGAAGGCATCTAAGCGGGAAGCCCCCCGGAAGATGAATGTTGGATAAGACCCCCGGAAGACCACCGGGTTGATAGGCCGCAGCTGTAAGGGTCGAAATACCCTCAGGTGAGCGGTACTAACGGTCGATCGCTTGGTCACATCGACCTAGAGTCGATGCGGGCCTCAGATACGCTCTACAACACTCGCCGATGAACACTTTGTCGTCAGACATTCGGATATCCGCACCACTCGTGCGGTCGGCCCCCAAAGGCCGGCCCACGCTTGTCGGTGAATAAGGGCTGGGGAAACACCCGTTCCCATTCCGAACACGGCCGTTAAGCCCAGCCCGCCGATGATACTGCTTCCAGTGGGAAAGTAGGTATCGCCGACTTACGAACCCCGTCACCTCACCGGTGGCGGGGTTCTTTTTGTTGTGCCGGGCCGGGCATGGCACGTTGACTCGGGTGTGCGGTGGTTGACCTACGCGATCAATCAGCAGCGATCGCTACGCCGCGACCTCGACGCCCGACGCCGGGCCACGCCACGGACACCCCGAACCATCGAAACGCACCGGTTCGTGGAACGCTTATGAACATGTGGGCGCGGCTCAGGCCGATGCGGGTTGGCCGCTGGCTTTGCCGACGAGTTCATCGTTGGTCTTGAAATGCTCGATGGCTTTGAGCAGTTGGTTGACCTGGTCGATGGGCTTGATGTTCATCAGGCGTCGGCGCAGGGCGGTGGTGGTTTTGAGGGTGGGCTCGTCGAGCAGGAGGTGTTCCTTGCGGGTGCCGCTGGCGGCGAGGTCGATCGCGGGGAAGACACGCTGATTGGCGATCTCGCGATCGAGGATGAGTTCCATGTTGCCGGTGCCCTTGAACTCTTCGAAGATGACCTGGTCGCCTCGGGAGCCGGTGTCGATCAGGCAGGTGGCGATGATGGTGAGCGAGCCGCCGTGCTCGATGTTTCGCGCGGCGCCGAAGAGTTGCTTGGGGATGGCCAGGGCCTTGATGTCCAGGCCGCCGGAGAGGGTGCGGCCGCCGGTGACCACGCCGGGCGCGGTGTTGAACGCCCGGCCGACGCGGGTGAGCGAGTCGAGGAGGATGACGACGTTCTTGCCCTGCTCGGCCAGTCGTTTGCCGCGTTCGATGGTGGCGATGGCCAGGCCGACGTGCCGCTCGGCGGTGTGGTCGTTGGAGGAGGCGATGACTTCGACCGGGACGTTGCGTCGGAAGTCGGTCACTTCCTCGGGCCGCTCGTCGATCAGCAGGGCCCAGACCAGCAGGTCGTCGTGGTTTTTTTCGAGCGAGGCGGCGATGTTGTGCAGGAGCGTGGTTTTGCCGGCCTTGGGGGGCGAGACGATCATGCCGCGCTGGCCGTAGCCGATGGGGCAGAACAGGTCGATCAGCCGGCAGGCCGGGGGGCAGCCGGGGTACTCGAGCGTGAGGCGGGGCTGGGGGTCGATGGTGACCATGCTCTCCAGCTCGCGCGGGGCCTGGAACTGGTCGGCGGGGACGCCGTCGATCCGGACGATGTTCTCGACGCGCGGGGCGGAGTGGATTTCCTTCTGGGTTTTGCTCTTTTTCTTCTTCTTCTTTTTGCCGTTGGGCTCGGGGCCGCGGTTGCCGCCGATCTGCACTTCCAGCACGTTGCCGGCCCGGAGGTGGTGCATGGCGATGAGGCGCGCAGGGACAAGGGGGTCACCCTCTTTGAGGATGAGGGTCTTGTCAAACTCCCGCAGTCGTCCATCGGGACGGTCCTGCGGCATTTCGAGGATGCCGGTGCGTTGCTGCATGATGTCCGTTGACGGGGACCGCGGCGGGCCAGTTGCGACAGGTGCAGGCGAGGCCAATTCCGCGATTCAGTTACTGAATCATCGCAACTAACCGGCGAGCTGTCAAGGCGAATCGCCGATCGGGTCAGGTTTTGTCGTACAAAATCCGGTTCCGGGCGAATCAGCCCACCTCCGTCAAGCAGCGGCGAACAACTGCCGGCGAACCGCAATCGCCCTCCTGTGGGACGCTTTGTCATCAAACCCCGCGACTTGGAAAAGCAACTTTATCAGCACCAGTGTGAACTGCACCACCGCGGTGGGAACCACGACTTCCGGATTCACACAAAAACTCAGGCGATCGATATGGGGAACGCGAAACCCACGGGCTTCCGCCCGTGGCTCATCACGCTTCACTCGTCACTCATCGCTCATCACTCATCACTCATCACTACTCATCGCTCATCGCTCATCGCTACTCATCACTCATCACGATCACACCGCCGCTTCGTGTGATGATTCCACGCGGGATGTCAGCCAGTCGAACCAGGCGCCGAGCTCGTCCCGGGCGACGCTGGTTTCGATCAGTCGCGCGTTGGTGTTGAGCTGGATCACATCTTCGGTGAACGCGGCGGTGTCGAACGGGATGTACGGCAGCAGGTCGGTCTTGTTGAGGATGACCAGCTCGGCGGCGTGGACGAGGTAGGGGTGCTTGATCGCCTTGTCATCGCCTTCACTGACGCTGAACATGCCGACCTTGGCGTGCTGGCCGAGGTCGAAGCCCACGGGGCAGATCAGGTTGCCGACGTTTTCGATCACCAGCAGATCGAGCGACGGCAGATCGATGCGGCCCAGCGCCTGGCGGATCTGGTGGGCTTCGAGGTGGCAGCCGCGGCCGGTGTTGATCTGCACGACCTGGTCGCAGTGTCGGGCCATGCGCTGGGCGTCGCGGGCGGTGGTCAGGTCGCCCACGAGCACGCCGATGGCCATGCGCCCCTTGAAGTGGGCCAGCGTCTTCTCCAGCAGGGCGGTCTTGCCGCAGCCGGGGGCGCCGATCAGGTCGATGCAGTAGACCCCGGCGTCGGCGAAGGTTCGGCGGTTCTCCGCGGCGACGCTGTCGTTGAGCTTGAGCACGTTTTCGATGACGGGCACTTCACGGTTCATGGCGCGGCCTCCTGGGCGTCGGGTGATTCTTCGAGGGATAGCGAGAGCAGCGTGATCGCGTGCGAGCCGGTCGGCCGCGGCCGGGCGCAGCCGCACGAACAGGCGTCGAACAGGTCGGCCGACTGCCACTGATTGCCGCAGTCGGGGCAGGTGAAGGTGAACGGCTCGATGAGCAGATCGAGCGTCGCGCCATCGAAGCGTGTGCCGGCGGTGAGGGTGGTCCAGGCCCACTGCATCGCGTCGGGCTCGATCGCCTGCATCGCCCCGGCCGACACCTTCGCACGCGACAGCGTCGCGCCGGGTGGGGTGTGCCGATCGACCTGCTCGATCAACGCGGTGGCGATGGAGAACTCATGCATGGCTTTGCTCATGGGTTTGTTCGATGAAAGCGGCCAGCGTGTTCGCCATGGATTCGACGGCCCGCTCGACGACCGGCGACAGCGCCAGGCCGTAGCCGAGCGACTCGACGCCGACGGCCATCTGCCACGCCGCGGGCCGGCGGCCGTACATCGCCTGGCACATGCCCAGCAGCCGCGCGGGGCGCAGGTGATGACCCAGCGGCGCGGCGTCGGCGTCGGTGCCGGCGATCGGCTCGAACGTCACCTCGCCCGGCGGCAACCGCGTGCTGGCGTCGATGAACACCACACGCGCCGCGCGCCGCAGATCATCCGTGTGTTCGGGCAGAAGCTGGTGGGCGGTGAGCACGCTCACCGGTGGGTCCGGCGGTGTGGCGCCCATCGCCGCCAACCGCTCGATCACCGCGACGCCGGCCCCGTCGTCGGCGCGCAGCGGGTTGCCGTAGCCGAGGATCAGCAGGTTGTCAGCCGCGGGTGACTTCATCGAGCAGCGCTCCCTTGTTGTCGCGCAGTTCGACGTGCAGCGGCATCTGGCCCAGGGCGTGGGTCGAGCAGCTCAGGCAGGGATCGAACGTGCGGATGACCGCCTCGACACGGTTGAGCATGCCTTCGTGGAGGTTGTTGCCGTCGACGAAGGCCTGGGCGACCTGCTTGACGCCCTTGTTCATCGCCAGGTTGTTGTGGCCGGTGGCGATGATGAGGTTGGCCCAGGTCATCTGGCCGTCGCGGTCGATCTTGTAGTGGTGGATGAGCGTGCCGCGCGGGGCTTCGGAGATGCCCACGCCTTCGAAGCGGTTGGGCCGGGCCCGGGCACGGACGAAGTCATCGAGGATGTCCTGGTGGTGGAGCAGTTGTCGGATGCGTTCGAGGCCGGCGATGATCTCGATCAGCCGCGCCCAGTGGTAGTGGAAGCTGGACAGCGCGGGCCGGCCGGCCTTCTCGCAGAACTGCTCGAACTGGGCCTGGGCCAGCGGGGTGACAAAGCCGTCGCACACGTTCAGCCGCGCCAGCGGGCCCACCCGGTAGATGCCCTGCGGGTAGCCGCGCGGCACGAAATAGGGGCTCTTGAGGTAGCTGAAGTCCTCCGCGGCCTCGCCGATGTACTGCGGGTAATCGCGCGGCCGGTCGAACTGCGCGACCCGGTCGCCCGATTCATCGACGAAGCGCATCGGCCCATCGTAGTGCTCCCACTTGCCCTCGGGCGTGACCAGCCCGGCGAACATCGTGGGGAAGTTGCCGAAGGCGTTGATCTCCGCCTCGAAGTTGCCGTAGATCGTCTTGTACCAGTCGAGGGTGCGGCGGGCGATGTCCAGCGCCTCGGGCAGGCCGGCCAGCAGCTCGTCGCGCTCCTCGGCGCTCAACGGTTTGTTCACGCCGCCGGGCACCAGCCACGCCGGGTGTATCCGCTTGCCGCCGAGCACCTTGATCATGTTCTGCCCGAACTTGCGCAGCTTCACGCCGTCCACCGCGCGGTCGGGGTGCTGCTTGATCAGGCCGAAGATGTTGCGGTCGGCCGGCTGCGAGTCCATGCCCAGCAGCAGATCGGGGCTGGACAGGTGGAAGAAGCTCAGCGCGTGGGATTGCACGAACTGCGCCAGGTTCATCAGCCGGCGGAGCATGCTGGCCGTCGGCGGGATGTCCACGGCCAGCAGGTCGTCGCACGCCTTGGCCGAGGCCATGAGGTGGGACACCGGGCAGATGCCGCAGATGCGCGCGGTGATCGAGGGCATCTCCGTCAGGGGCCGGCCTTCGACGAACTTCTCGAAGCCGCGGAACTGCGTGACGTGGAACAGCGCATCGGACACCTTGCCATCGTCGCCGACGGTGAGCGTGATCTTCGCGTGGCCTTCGATGCGGGTGACGGGCTCGATCGTGATTTCGCGTGGCATGGTGGGGCTCGCTGATTCGTGGATTCGTTAACGCGTTGATCCGTAAGCAGACCCGCCGATCCGCCGGCTCGCGTGAACGAGTCAACGGATCAACGAGTCAACGATGCCTACATTCCAAACCTTGTCAGCGTGTTGGGATTCGGCGTCCTGCCTTCGAGGAACTCGGTCAGGGCGTACTTGATCGCGTCGGCCGGCGGAGGGCAGCCGGGCAGGAACAGATCGACGTCGATCACCTCGTGCAGTGGCCGGGCCCGCTGCTGAAGCGGCGGGACGTAGCGGTCGGGGTGGCCCGGCGTGGCCGTGGCGTTCTCCACGTAGGCCCGGTCCAGCAGCTCGGCGTGCGTGTAGGGGTTGCGCATCGACGGCACGTTGCTCGTCACCGCGCAGTCGCCCAGCGCCACCACCACCTTGCTGCGCTCGCGGATGACCAGCGCCAGGTGAAGGTCGTGATCGCTCGACACCGCGCCTTCGACCAGCGTGAGGACCACGTCGTGGGGAAAGTCCTTCGGATCGACCACCGGCGAGTGGACGACATCGACCAGCCCGGCCAGATCGACCAGGAACTCGTCCATATCGAGAAAGGACATGTGGCAGCCCGAGCATCCATCGAGCCAGACGGTCGCGACTTTGGGTTTGGTGTCGCTCATGGGTTGGCCTCCCGCATGAGGGTGAGGTAGGGCAGGAACGCGCGGCGCTTGTCCATCTCGGCCGCGGCGGTGCCTTTCTCGACCAGCGCGCCGGTCGGGCACACGTGTACGCACTTGCCGCAGCTTGTGCAGGTGTCGCTCTCGCCCCAGGGCTGGTTGAGGTCGTTGATGATCCGCGCCATGATGCCGCGGCCGCTGACGCCCTTGGTGAACGCGCCCTCCACCTCGCCGCACACCCGCACGCAACGGGTACACAGGATGCAGCGGTTGTGGTCGAGCCGGAAGCGGTCGTGCGATGAATCGACATCGAGCGCGGGGTACATGTACGGCAGGTGGATGTGGTCCACGCCCAGCTCGACCGCCATCGCCTGCAGCTCGCAGTGGCCGTTGCTCACGCACACCGAGCAGATGTGATTGCGCTCGGCGAAGAGCATCTCGATCACCGTCTTGCGGTGCTGGCGGAGGCGGGGGGTGTTGGTGTGGACTTTCATCCCCTCGGCCACCTCGGTCGAGCAGGCGGCCAGGAGCTTTCGCATGCCCTCGACTTCGACCAGGCACAGGCGGCAGGCGCCCCAGATGGTCAGCCCGTCGATGTAGCACAGGCCGGGGATGCGGATGTCGTGGTCCCGGGCGACGTCCATGATCGTCTGCCCGGGCTTGGCGGTCACGTCGAGGTCGTCGATCGTGAGCGTCAGCGTCTGGGTCGGTGGTAGCTTGGCTTTGGCCATGGGTTGTGTCCTTGGGTATCCGCGGCGGGGTCGCGGGCGGCTTGCTTGGGGGGGTCAGTCCTTGCGGGGGTCGGGGGCGCTGGCGTCGGTTTCGGGGTCGGGCACCCGGCCCACGCCGGCCAGGTCGAGGATCGATTCGGCGTACTCCTGCTCGAAGTAACGCATGGTCGAGATCACCGGGTTGGGCGCGGTCTGGCCCAGGCCGCACAAGCTGCAGGCGCCCACCACCTCGCACAGCTCCTTGAGCAGGCCCAGGTCGCGCCGCGTCGCTTGCTGCCGGGTCATCTTCTCCAGCAGGTTGAGCATCTGCGCGGTGCCCACGCGGCAGGGCACGCACTTGCCGCAGCTCTCGTCCTTGCAGAACTCCATGAAGAACCGCGCGACGTCGACCATGTTCGCCGTGTCGTCCATGACGATCATGCCGCCCGAGCCCATGATGGTGCCGGCCTCCTGCAGCGATTCGTAATCGACGGGCATGTCCAGGCGATCGGCCGGGACGCAGCCGCCGCTGGGCCCGCCGGTCTGCACCGCCTTGAACGCCTTGCCCTCGGGCACGCCGTCGCCGATGTCTTCGATGATCGTCCGCAGCGAGATGCCCATCGGCACCTCGATCAGGCCGTTGTTCTTGATCTTGCCGGCCAGGGCGAACACCTTGGTGCCCTTGGATTTTTCCGTGCCGATCGCCGCCAGCGCCGCGCCGCCCTCGCGGACGATCCACGGGATGGTGGCCAGGGTTTCGACGTTGTTGATCAGCGTGGGCTTGCCGAACAGGCCGTAGCTGGCGGGGAACGGCGGGCGGGGCCGCGGCGTGCCGCGCTTGCCTTCGATCGACGAGATCAGCGCCGTCTCCTCGCCGCACACGAACGCCCCGGCGCCCAGCCGCAGCTCGATGTCGAAGCCAAACGGCGTGTCGCACAGGTTCGTGCCCAGCAGCTCGGCGCGGCCGGCCTGGCGGATCGCCAGCTTCAGCCGCTTGATCGCCAGGGGGTACTCGGCCCGGACGTAGATGTACGCCTTGCTCGCGCCCACGGCGTAGCCGGCGATCGCCATGCCCTCGATCACCCGGTGCGGGTCGCTTTCGAGGATCGCCCGATCCATGAACGCGCCGGGGTCGCCTTCGTCGGCGTTGCACACGACGTACTTCTGATCCGCGTCGGTCCGCGCGACGGTCGCCCACTTCAGGCCCGTCGGGAAGCCCGCGCCGCCCCGGCCGCGCAGGCCGCCGGTCGACACCTCCTGGGTCACCTCGTCGGGCGTCATCTCCGTCAACGCCTTGACCAGACCGCTGTACCCGCCGGCGGCGATGTAGTCCTCGATGCGCTCGGGATCGACATAGCCGGAGTTTTCCAGCACCACGCGCTTCTGCTGGGTGAAGTAGGGGATGTCGGTCGGCTGAACCATATCGGTCAGCTCGCGGTTCTCGGCCGCGGCGCTGACGATCGCCTGGGCGTGCTCGATGCCGACGTCGCGGTACATCGTGGCGCGGCGGTCCCGGCCCGCGGCCTGCTCGGCGGGGTGGTCGACCTCGACCAGCGGCCCGGCCGAGCACAGGCCCATGCAGCCCACGCAGCGGACCTTGACCTTTGCACCGGCCTCGCCCATGTCCTTGATACGCTGGTCCATCGCCTCGGCGATCTTGTCGCTTTGGCGAGACATGCAGCTTGCCGCGGCGCAGACGTTGATTCGATGCTCGGCCTCGCCGTGCGCGGCCTGCTGAGTCTCGGCGATCTGTTGCAGTGCTTCGGGGGTCATTGGCCCATCCATTCGTCAAGTTGTTCGTCGAGCTTGTCGGTGGTCAGCACGCCCTGCATCTGGCCGTCGAACACCGCGGCCGGGGCCATCGAGCAGGCGCCGATGCAGCGGGCGGTCAGCAGCGAGACCCTGTCGTCGGCGGTGGTGTCGCCGTCGGCGATGCCGTACCTGTCCTTGAGGTGTTCCAGCAGCTTGGGCGCGCCCTTGATGTAGCATGCGGTGCCGGTACACATCACGCAGGTGTGCTCGCCCTGGGGCTTGAGGGTGAACAGGTGGTAGAACGTCGCCACGCCGAACACCGCGCTCAGCGGCACGTGCAGCGCCGCGGCGACGTACTTCAGGCCCGGCTCGTCGAGGTAGCCGAAGCTGGCCTGCACGGTGTGCAGCGTTTCGATCAGCGCGTGGCGCGAGTAGCCGTTGCGTCGCATGGTGGCGTCGACGATCTTCCAGCGTTTGTCGTCCGTCGGGGCTTCGAGGTTCTTCGCAAGTGCGATCATGATGATGACTCCGTGCATCGGCCCTAGCAGATGCGGGGCAGTTGTTCTCCGTAGGGTTTGCTGAGGATGCGCCGGCCGCCGATCGCGGTGTGCACCTCGCACAGGCCGTCGGCTTCGTCGCCGATCGTGCCGATCACCGCCGCGTCGCGGCCCAGCGGGTCGGCCCGCAGCGCCGCGAGCACCGCGTCGGCCGCCTCGGGCGCCACCGCAAGGATGACCTTGCCTTCGTTGGCGATCTCCAGCGGGTCCAGGCCGAGCATGTCCGCGGCGTGATGGGCTTCGGGGCGGATGGGGATGGCGTCTTCCTCGAGCGTGACGTGGTAGCCGCCGGCCGTGGCCAGGTCGGCCGCGACGCCGGCCACGCCGCTGCGCGTCGGGTCGCGCATGAAGCGGATGCCCCCGGGCGCCGCGCCCAGCGCCGCGGCGATCAGCTTGTTCAGCGGCGCCGCGTCGGTCGTCAGCACGCTCTGCACCTCGGGCATCTCGCGGGTGAGCATCACCGCCAGGCCGTGCTCGCCGACCGGGCCGTTGACGATCAGCTTGTCGCCGGGGCGAACGTTCGTCGGCGACAGGTCGAGCGACTCGGGCGCCAGCCCCACGCCGGCCGTGGTGATGTAGATCCCGTCGGCCGCGCCGCGGCCGACCACCTTGGTATCGCCGGTGACGATGTTCACGCCCGCGGCGTCGGCGGTGCGCCGGATCGAATCGAGCACGGTTTCCAGGTCGGCCCGGGCAAAGCCCTCGGCGATGATCAGCCCCAGCGCGATGCCGATGGGCTTGGCGCCGCACACCGCCAGGTCGTTCACCGTCCCGCTGACCGCGAGCACGCCGATGTCGCCGCCGGGGAATCGCCAGGGCGTGACGACGTAGCCGTCCATCGTCAGCGCGATGCGATGGCCCGGGGCGTTGGCCAGCAGGCCGCTGTCCAGCAGCAGATCGAGCGCGGGGTTACGCAAGCGCGGCAGGACCGAGTCGGCCAGCAGTTCATCGGTCAACTGCCCGCCGCCGCCGTGGGCGAGCATGATGTGCTTGCCGTTCATCATGGGTGCGGCGATGGTCATGGCGCCACCTCGTGTTCAGCCGGCGCGTCGATCTTCGATCGACCGCTAAACGTGCGTTCGCGGCTTGGTGCCTGAGCGCCTTTGTGCCGGGCGTACTTGAACCAAGCCTGACAGGTGCCTTCGCTGGAGACCATGCATGGGCCGATGGGGTGGACCGGTGTGCAGGCGGTGGCGAAGAGCTTGCACCGGGGCGGGTCGATCGTGCCGGCGATCACCTGCCCGCAGAGGCAGCCCTTGGGCTCGGCGTCCTCGGGGGTGGCCAGGGCGTGGCGCCGCTGGGCGTCGAATCGGCCAAACGCCTCGCGGAGGATCAGGCCCGAGTGATCGATCGGCCCGATGCCGCGCCAGCGCACCGCCGCGGGCTCGAACACCGTGTCGAGCAACCGCTGGGCGGTGGTGTTGCCCTGATCCGTCACGGCCTCGGGGTACTGATTGACCAGCGCGACCTGTTCGTCGCGCACCAGCTCGGCCAGCCGCGCCAGCGCCGCGGCCATGCCCAGCTCCTCGAACCCGCCGATCACGCAGCGCATCCGGTAGTCGTCCACGATGGGCCGATACGCCTGGGCGCCGATGACGATCGACACGTGGCCGGGGCATAGGAAGCCATCGAGGGCGACCTCGCCGGCGTCGAGCAGGGCGGTCATCGCGGGCACGACGCGCTTGTGGCTGACCAGGACGGTGAAGTTGTCCAACTGCCGCTGTTGGGCCGCGAGCACCGCCGCGGCGGTCGCGGGCGCGGTGGTCTCGAAGCCGACCGCGGCGAAGACGACCTGCCGATCGGGCTCGCGCGTCGCCAGATCGACCGCGTCCATCGTCGAATAGACCACGCGCACGTCGGCGCCGGCGGTGCGGGCCTTTTCCAGCGAGCCGCGCGCCCCGGGCACGCGGAGCATGTCGCCGTAGGTGCAGATGGTCACCGCGCGATCCAGCGCCAGGGCGATCAGCAGGTCGATGTCGGCCTGCGCGGTGACGCAG